>NZ_KB907307.1:2526931-2842797 GCF_000381925.1 Nocardia sp. BMG111209 | reverse complement strand
CGCCCCGTGCGCCGAACTGGCCGACCCCGTCGACTGCCGCCCCTACCGCTGACCGCCGCGCGATCCGCCCGATTCAACGGGGCCGCAACGTGATCCGCGCGTTGTGCGCGGGACTGATCCCGGTGTGCAGACGCCGCGGCGGTTCGACGTAACCCGGGGTGACGTCGATGCGCCGGTGCCGCAGCACGGCCCGGAACATGACCCGCGCCTCGAAGAGGGCGAACTGCGCGCCGAGGCAGCGGTGCGATCCACCGCCGAAGGCCAGCCAGGTGCGATTGGGCGGGGGCTCCGTCAGGAAGCGTTCGGGCCGGAACGCCAGCGGGTCCGGATAGTGTTGCGGCGATTCGTGAATCACCAGGATCGGCACGATCACCATGGCGTCCCGGGGGATCTCGATCCCGTTGATCACCGTGTCGCGCAACGCGCGCCGCCCGGTGAACGGACTCGCCGGCCGCACCCGCATCGCCTCGGCCACCACCGCGTCGAGATAGGTGTCGAGCCGGTCGATGTCGCCCGCGTCGGCGGCCGCGTCCACCTCGGCCATGGCCGCCGGATTCCCGGCCAGCAGGGCGGCGATCCAGCCCAGGGTGATCGCGGTGGTTTCGTAGGCGCCCAACAGGATTCCCCGCATGTTGCGGGCCAGCCCCGGATCGTCGTGCCGATCCGATTCGGTGTCCACGTACCGCGCCAGCACATCGGTGCCGTGCCGCCCGGCGGCCCGGCGGTCGGCGATCTCCTCGAGGATCACCTCGTCGACCCGCGCCTCGCGGCGGTGCAGCGGCGGATACGGCGGGGTGAACCCGCCGAGGAAGGGGGTGAGCATGGTGGCGGCGAGGAAGCCCCGGCTCTCGATCGCCGCGAACCACCGGCCCACGGCCTGCCGCAGCCGCTCCAGCCGATCCGGCGGCATATCGCCGAACACCACACCCAGGAGCACGCCGATAGCGAGATCGTAACCGGCGCGCAGGAATTCGAACGGCTGCCCGACCGGCCAGCCCGGCAGCACCCGATCGACCACCTCGGTGATGAGATCCTCGTACTTCAGCACGGCCTGGTGGTGGAAGGCCGGCGCGAACAGGCGGCGTTCGGTCCGGTGCTCCTCGCCGTCGAGGAAGATCAGCGTCTGCGTGCCGAACAGGACGTCGTGGCTGGACAGCCGGCTCAGCACGCGTCCCAGCGAGAAGTCCTCCCGCGCGGCGAACAGGGCCCACACGTCGTCCATGTCGTGGGTGACCAGCATGGTCGGCAGGCCCGGCGGGGATACGACGAACCGCTCGCCGAGCGCGGCCAGTGGTGACCGGTGCGTGCCCGGTCGGATCAGGCCGCCGAGCCGGGCCAGGTCGCGGTTGGGTACTCGGGGAAGATCGCGCAGCGATATCGCGGTGGGTGACACCCGGACATCCTCGCCAACGATGCCGCTGCGGGCAATGCCCCTCGAAATACCGTCCCCGGCAAAGGCTGTCGTAACGGTATATTGCGTCAGCAGATCGAGCGCCCGTGGCTCGATCGGAGGCGTGCCCGGATGTGCCCGAGCATCGTGGCCGGCCG
The DNA here is from genome assembly GCF_000381925.1 of Nocardia sp. BMG111209. Classification (NCBI taxonomy): domain Bacteria; kingdom Bacillati; phylum Actinomycetota; class Actinomycetes; order Mycobacteriales; family Nocardiaceae; genus Nocardia; species Nocardia sp. BMG111209. The sequence goes on along the minus strand of NZ_KB907307.1, from coordinate 2,841,249 downwards.
GAAGCGGGCTTTGGGCAAGGGATGTACTGATGGCCGGCACGTTGATCGAGACGCTGTTCACCCGGGCCGGGGAGCGTCCCGACGACCCGGTCTACACCTTCCTCACCGACGGCGACGTCGACGGGCCCGCCGAGCGGCTGACCTACGCGCGGCTGGGCCGGCGCACCCGGGCGATCGCGGCCGCGCTGCGGGAATCGCATCCGGAACGCGCGCTGCTGCTGTACCCCGCGGGCCTGGAATTCGTCGAGGCGTTCTTCGGCTGCCTGGCGGCGGGGGTGGTCGCGGTGCCCGCGCCGGTGACCGAATGGGAGAACCGCACGCTGCACCGGCTGCGCCGGCTGGTCGCGCACGCCGACGTGCAGATCGTGCTCGCGCCGCAACGGGTGATCGCCGAGGCGGCGGCCCTGCGCGAACAACTGCCGGAACTGGCGGGCCTCACCTGGACGGCCACCGACACGATCCCCGACGATTTCGGAACGCAGTGGCAGCCGGTCGATCTCGACCCGGAGTCGGTCGCCTTCCTCCAGTACACCTCCGGTTCGACCAGCGCACCGCGCGGCGTGCGGCTGACCCACGCGAACCTGTTGCACAACCAGGCGGCGATCGCCGCCGGACTGGGCCACGACCCGGCCGTATTGGAATCCTGGGACGGCGCCCTGTTCGCCAGCTGGTTGCCGATGTACCACGACATGGGTCTCATCGCGCCGGTCCTGCACACGGTCCACCTCGGCGGGCATTCGGTGCTCATGTCGCCGCTGCATTTCCTGCAGCGGCCCGAGCGCTGGCTGCAGGCGATCTCGGCCTTCGGCGCGCACACCAGCGGCGGCCCGAACTTCGCCTACGAACTGTGCCTGCGGCGGATCTCGCCGGAGCAGCGCGAGCGACTCGATCTCGGCCGCTGGCGGGTGGCGTTCAACGGCGCCGAACCGGTGCGCGCGACCACCGTGCGCCGGTTCACCGAGACCTTCGCCGCCGCCGGATTCCGCCCCGCCGCAATGCATCCCGTCTACGGCCTGGCCGAGGCCACCCTCCTGGTGACCGCCGCCGCGAGCGCGGCGCCACCGACCCTGTACGAGGTGCCCGGCCGCTACATCGTCGGGGACCGCGCGCACCACGCCGAACTCGTCGGGGTGGGGCGGCCGCCCGCCGGGCTCGCCGTCGCCGTCGCCGATCCGGAATCGGGTGTCGCGCGCGGCGAGGGCGAGGAGGGGGAGATCTGGGTCGCCGGAAACAGCGTCGCCGCGGGCTATTTCCGCGACGAGCAGGCCACCGCCGCGACCTTCGGCGCCACCCTGCCCGGTGACGACCGGCGCTACCTGCGCACCGGCGATCTCGGATTCCTCTCGGGCGGAGAGCTTTTCGTCACCGGCCGGCAGAAGGATCTGCTGATCGTCGACGGCCGCAACCACTATCCGCAGGACCTCGAACTCACCGTGGAGACCGCGCATCCGGCGGTGCGGGCCGGCTGCGTGGCGGCCTTCTCGGTGGATTTCGGGGTCGGCGGTGAGCAGCCGGTGGTGGTGGCCGAGGTCCGCGCCGAGATCACGGCCGAACCGGGCGAGATCGAGACCGCGGTTCGCGGCGCGGTGGCGACCGAGCACGGCCTCACCCTCGCGGCCGTGGCGCTGATCCGGCCGGGCACCATCGCCAAGACCAGCAGCGGCAAGATCGCGCGCCGCGCCTGCCGGGACACCTACCTGTCCGGCGAACTGGATATCGCCGTCGACTCGCTGCCGGCCCCCGAGGACGAGCTGGACGCGCCTGTCCCGCAACCGGATCCGGTCCCGGCCGGGTCGGCGGCCCGGCCCGGTTCCGCCGACGCGATCCGCGACTGGCTGGTGTCGGAGATCGCGAGCCGGTCCGAACTCGATCCGGAACGGGTCGACGTGCACCGTCCGCTGGTCGAATTCGGCCTGGGCTCCGCGGATCTGGTGGAGCTGGTGGTCGATCTGTCGGATGTGGCCGGCCGCTTCCTCGACACCAACCTGTTGTTCGACCATCCCACCATCGCGGAGGTGGCCGTCGCGGTGGCGCCCGAGCCGGGATCCGCCGAACCGGCCGCCGTTCCCGCCGCGGCCCCGGATGTCCACGGCGACAACGACTCCGCCGGCGATCCGGACGACGACGCGATCGCGATCCTCTCGATGTCCTGCCGGTTCCCGGGTGCGGTCGATTCGCCGGAGGCCCTGTGGCGTCTGCTCGAGAGCGAGCGCGACGGCCTGGGCGAACCGCCCGCGGGCCGCTGGGACATCGACGGTCTCTACGATCCCGACCCGGCCGCGAGCGGTACCGCCTACACCTTCCGCGGCGGCTACGTCGACGGCATCGACCGATTCGACGCCGCGTTCTTCGGTATCGGGCCGCGCGAGGCCGCGGTGATGGATCCGCAGCAGCGGATGATGCTGCAACTGGGCTGGGAGGCGATCGAACGCTCCGGCCGCGACCCCCGCAGCCTGCAGGGCAGCGCCACCGGCGTCTACCTGGGCCTCTACGGCACCGGCTACCTCGCCGACGTCGCCCCCGAACAGCTCAACGGTCAGGTCGGCACCGGACTGTCGCCGAGTGTCGCCTCCGGCCGCATCGCCTACACCCTCGGGTTGCACGGCCCGGCGATCACCCTCGACACGGCCTGTTCGTCCTCGCTGGTCGCCATCCATCTGGCCGCGCGGGCCCTGGTCGCGGGCGAATGCGAGCTGGCGCTGGCCGGGGGCGCGACGCTGCTGATGTCGCCGACCGCGCACATCGAACTGTGCCGGCTCGGCGTGCTGTCCCCGTCCGGTAAGTGCGCGCCGTTCTCCGCCGACGGTGACGGCACGGTCTGGGCCGAGGGCGCCGGGCTGGTGCTGCTGAAGCGGTTGCGGGACGCGCGGCGCGACGGTGACCGGGTGCTCGCGGTGATCCGCGGTTCCGCCGTCAACCAGGACGGCCGCAGCCAGGGCCTGAGCGCGCCGAACGGCGCCGCGCAGGAACAGGTCCTGCGGTCGGCGCTGCGCGCGGCCCGGCTGGAACCGCACGACATCGACTATGTGGAGGCGCACGGAACCGGCACGGCACTCGGCGATCCGATCGAGGCGCGCGCCCTGTCCCGGGTGTTCGGGCCGGGCCGCGACGCCGACCGGCCCCTGGGTGTCGGCTCGCTGAAATCCAATGTGGGCCATACCCAGGCCGCCGCCGGGGTGGGCAGCATCCTCAAACTCGTGCTCGCGCTGGAACATCAGCAACTGCCCGCGACCCTCGGCGCCGACCGGCCCACCACGCAGATCGACTGGGCGAGTAGCGGTCTCGCGGTGCAGAATCGGCCCGCGGCGTGGCCACGCGGCGCGCGGCCCCGCCGGGCCGGGGTCAGCGCCTTCGGGCTCAGCGGCACCAATGCCCACCTCATCCTGGAGGAGGCGCCCGGCACCCCGGCCGCGGCGGGTGCGGAAACCACTGCTGTCGAACAACTTCCGGACCCCGACGGCGGCGTCCATCTGCTGCCGCTGTCCGCGCGCAGCCGCGCGGCCCTGCAGGGCCAGGCGGAACGACTGCTGGATCTGGTGGTGTCCGAGCCCGCCCTGCAACCGGGCCCGGTGTCCCGCTCGCTGGCGTTGCACCGCACCCGGTTCGAACGCCGGGCCGTCGTGGTCGCGCGCGGCCGCGACGACATGATCAGCGGTCTGCGCGAGCTGGCGCGGGGCCGGTCGTCCGCGGACGCCGTCGTCGGGTCCGGGCCCGTGTTCACCAGCGGCAGAACGGCCTTCGTCTTCCCGGGACAGGGCACCCAATGGGCGGGGATGGCGCGCGATCTGCTCGCCGGCTCGGCCGAGTTCCGGGCCGAATTCGAACTGTGCGACAAGGCATTCGGCGCGTACACCGGCTGGTCGCTGGTGGACCGGCTCGAGACGCTGACCCCCGCCGACCTGATCGACTTCCCGGTGGTGCAGCCGCTGCTGTTCGCGACCATGGTCGGGCTCGCGGCCGTGTGGCGGGCGGCCGGGGTCACCCCGGACGCGGTGGTGGGCCACAGTCAGGGTGAGATCGCCGCCGCCTACTGCGCGGGTGTCCTCGAATTGAGCGATGCCGCAAAGCTCGTCGTCACCCGCAGCCGCCTGCTCGCCGCGATCGCCGAGCCCGGCGCGATGGCGATGATCGGCCTGCCGGCCGACGAGGCCCGCGCGCCGATCGCCGAATTCGACGGCCGGGTCTCGATCGCCGCGGTCAACGTGCCGCGGAACACGATCGTCGCCGGTGAGCAGGCAGCCGTCGAGGAGTTGCTCGCGGCGATGGACCGCCGCGGCGTCTACACCCGGATGGGCCCGGCCGGACCGGGTTTCGCCGGGCACTGCCGGCTGATCGAGACCATCCGCGAACCGCTGACGGCCGAACTCACCGGGCTGCGCGGGGAAACGCCTGCGACCCTGTGGTATTCGACGGTGACGGGGGAGCCGGTCGGCGCACAGCCGATCGGGCCGGACTACTGGTACCGCAACACCCGCGACACCGTCCGCTTCGCCCCCACGATCGAACGGATGATCGCCGACGGGTTCCGGTATTTCGTCGAACTCGGCGTGCATCCCTCGCTGAGCCTGGCGGTCCGCACGGTCGCGGAGGAGACGGGCCGCGATGTCGTCTCCGTCACCTCCCTGGTGCGCGACGAGAACGGGCCCGCCTGCCTGGCCCGCGCACAGGCCGAACTGCACGCCGCCGGGCACGAACTGGACTGGGCGGCACTGGTTCCCGAGCGGGGCCGGGTGGATCTGCCCACCTACGCCTTCGACGAGAAGCGGTTCTGGACCGATTCGGTGCACCGCGGCGGCGCGACCCTGGGGCTGCACGACATCACCCATCCGATCATCGGTGCCGTCGTACCCCAACCTGATTCGGGGGGAGTGACCCTGACCGGCCGGCTGTCGCGGCAACAGCAACCGTGGCTGGCCGATCACGCGGGAGCGAACGCGGTACCGGTTCCCGGTGCGGCACTGATCGAACTGGCCGTCCGGGCCGGGGACGAGGTCGGCACCCCGGCGGTGCGCGAACTGGTCCTGCGGGAGGCGCTACTGCTCCTCGAACGCTCGGCGTTGCAGATCCAGGTGGTCGTCGGTGGTGTGGGCGCCGACCGGTGCCGCCCGGTGCGGATGTTCGCCCGCGACGAGCAGGACCCGTCGGCCGAATGGACCCTGCACGCCGACGGTGTGCTCGCCGAGGAGCCGGAAGATGTTCCGGCCCAGCAGGACTGGACCGTGTGGCCGCCGCCGGGCGCGGTACCGGCCGAGGCCGGCGACCTGTACGCGAGACTGGCGGCCCGGGGCCACCGGTACGGCCCGTCGTTCCGCGGGGTCCGCGCGCTCTGGCACCGCGGCGACGAGATCTTCGCCGAGATCGCGCTGCCCGAACCCGCACACGGCGACGCCGCGCGCTTCGGCATCCACCCGGCCCTGCTCGACGCCGCACTGCACGGTACCGAGGTGCTCGCCGACGGCGGCGACAGCGCGCTGCTGCCCTTCGTGTGGACGGATGTGGTGCTGTGGGCCTCCGGCGCCACCGCGCTGCGCGTGCGCCTGACCCGGTCCGGCGCCGACGCCGTGGCGGTGCTCGCGACGGATTCGGCCGGGCGGCCGGTCTTCTCGGCCGCCGCGGTGCTGTCGCGCCCGGTCGCCGCCGACCGGTGGGAGCTCGGTGCGCTGGCCCCCGCCTTCCGCCGCCTGTACCGGCTGGAGTGGGAACGCCGCCCGCTGCCGGCGCCACAACAGCCGCTGGTGTGGTCGGACCGGGAGCCCGGTGCCGGACCGGTCCCCGGCGCGACCGCGGTCGTGCTCACCGTCCCCGACGGTGATACCCCGGCGGAGGTCCACGAGATCACCGGCCGGATCCTGCGCGAGCTCCAGGAGATCTTGTCCGACAACCGATTCGACGCATCGACGGTGATCGTGCGGACCCGGGCTGCGGTGGGACTACCCGGCGAGGATGTCACCGGCCTGGCCGGTGCGGCCGTGTGGGGTCTGGTGCGCTCGGCCCGTTCCGAGAATCCGGGACGGCTCGTCCTGATCGACACCGCCGATCCCGTCGTGGATTTCGCCGCGGTGCTGGCCACCGGCGAGGGACAGGTGGCCGTCCGCGACGGCGCCTGCTTCGTCCCGCGCCTGGTCCGCGCCGCCGCGAATATCGTGGCGCGACCGGAACTCTCGACCGGCACCGTACTGATCACCGGCGCGCCCGGCCGGCTCGGTTCCGAACTGGCCCGGCACCTGGTGGCGGCCCACGGCGTCCGGGATCTGCTGCTGGTCAGCCGCCGCGGCGAGCGCGGCCCCGACGCCGCCGCCCTGCGCGCCGATCTGGAGGGTCGCGGCGCGCGGATCCGGTTCGCGCCCTGCGATGTCGGCGACCGCGTGGCCCTGGCGGAACTGCTCGACGGCGTACCGCTGACCGGGGTGGTGCACGCGGCGTGCGTACTCGACGACGCCACCCTCGGCGCGCTCACCTCCGACCAGCTCGATGCCGCGCTGCGACCGAAAGTCGATGCGGCCCACCATCTGCACGAGCTCACCGCCGACCGCGACCTGTCGCTGTTCGTGTTGTTCTCCGCGGCCGGCGGCCTGTTCGGTACCCCCGGGCAGGCGAACTACGCAGCCGCCAACACCTACCTCGACGCCCTCGCCGCGCACCGCGCCGCGCGCGGCCTCCCGGCGCAGTCGCTGGCGTGGGGTGCGTGGGAGGTCGACATGCTGGATGTCATGGCGCAGGCCGACATCCGGCGCATCGCCCGCGCCGGCGTGCGCGCCTTCACGGTCGCAGAGGGGATGGCGTGCTTCGACGCCGCACTGCGCAGTGACGAAACCCGGCTGGTCCCGCTGCTGCTCGATCCGGCCGCGCTGCGCCGGGCCGCGGACGTACCGCCGCTGCTGCGCGGCCTGGTACGCCGCGCGCCGCGTCGCGCGGTCGCCGAACGCGCCGCGGGCGAGGCGGCCGCCTCCGGCTTCGCGCAGCGACTGCGCAGCGCGGGCCGCGACCGCGCGATCACCCTGACCGTGCGGGCGGTGGCCGAATGGACCGGAGAGGTGCTCGGCCACACCGACACCGAGGCGGTCGCCGCCGAGCAGAGCTTCCAGCACCTCGGCCTGGATTCGCTGATGGCGGTGGAACTGCGCAACAAGGTCCGGGAACACACCGGCATCTCGGTCCCGCTGGGAACGATTCTCGCCGAACAGAATCCGGCCGATCTCGCCGTATTCCTGGTGAACGCGCTGCTCCGCACCGGCCCCGGCGCCGAACCGGCCGCGACGGCGACACCCGTACCCGAGGTCGAAACGCTCCCGGTAACCCGGGACATGATGCGCCTGCTGCGCACCGGACAACTCGGCATCCCCGCCGCCGCACAGACCGGCGGTATCGCACTGCGCCTGCCGGATCCGGTCACCCGGCCCGAACTGGAGGCCGCGCTGTCGCGCCTCGCCGCCCGGCACGCGGCGTTGCGCACCGCGATCCGCCCCGACGAGGAGCACGGCCGGGTGCTGCGGATCCACCGCGAACCCGGTGGCGCACTACTGCACTGGTCCGAACTCGACGCCGCCGACGACACCGCGGTACGGCAGCACTTCGCCGAACTCATGGCGCGGCCCTTCGATCCGGCGGTGGCGCCGCTGTGGCGATTCGAACTGATCGACGGCGGAAGAGACCGCCGCACACTCATTTTCGGTGCTCATCACAGCATGAGCGACGTCCGATCGATGTTGCAGGTGGCCGGCGAACTGGCCGCCGACCTCTCCGGCCACCGGCTCGACGACACCGTCACCAACCGCGATCTGCACCGCCTGGTCGCCGCGCAGGCGGCCCGCGAGGACACCGCCGACCCCGCCCGCGCCGACCGGCACACCGCGTTCGCCGACGCCCGCCGACTCGAATTGACTTGGGCCGCACCACGTCCGGAACACCGCAGCTTTCGCGCCGGCGAGGCGCTGCTCGAACTGCCCGCGGGCCTGACGGACCGCGTCGCGGAACGGTCCCGCGACCTCGGAATCACCCCCGCCGCACTGTTCCTCGGCGTGCTGTCGATCCTGCTGGCCCGCCGCCAGGCCGCGCACCGATTCGCGCTCGCCGTCCCCGTCGACACCCGGATGCACACCGACACCCGCGACGCGGTGGGCTATTTCGGTGTCCCCGTACCCTTCCCGGCCGCCGTCGACCCCGGCGACCTGATCTCGGACGTGCTGCACCGCACCGGCGACCGGCTGCGCCGCCTGCTGGCCCCCGGCGCCGGATTCGGCGACGCTCTCGCGGCGCTGGCCGCGGCGGGACTGCACCGCGACGACGCCCCCCTGATCGAGGTGTACTTCAACTACCTGCGCACCGACGCACCGGCGGGCGCCGCGGAGATCCTCCCGGTGGGCACCGGCTATTCGGACCTCGACCTGATGGTCGCGGTGCTGCCCGACACCGGCCGGATCTGGTTCCTCTACAACAGCGACATCATCGACGCGGACACCTGCACGGCCTTCGGCACGCAATACCTGGCCGCCGTCGCGGCCGCGGTCGCCGACCCCACCGTCCCCGCCCTCACCGGACCCGAAGCCCCGCAACACGTTCCGGGGCTGCACGTCGGTCTGGCCGCCACCTTCGCCACCGGCCGCATCCCGGAACTCCTGCGCGCCGCCGCCGACGACACCGACCCGATCACCGTCGCCGAGGCGCCCTACCACCACGTGCTGGCCTGCCTGCGCGACCCGTCCGGCATCTTCGCCCAGCCGTCCACCGACCTCGCCGTGATCCTGTTGCGCGCCGCCGACCTGCAACGTTTCGGCACCCTCACCGACGAACAACTGACCGAACTGGCCGCCGACTACCCCGCCGCCGTCCGGGCGGTGACCGAACGCACCCACCGCCCCGTGATCGTCGGCCTCCTCCCCGCCGCGAATCCCGAAGACCGCCTGCGTGATTGGGAACACCGCATCACCGAGCGCCTGCGCGACATCCCCGGCGTGGCACTGGTGACGGCCGACCGGTGGCACGACCGCCACCCGGTATCCGACCCCTTCGACGAGCGCAGCGACATCCTCGCCCACTTGCCGTTCACCCCCGAATTCCAGGCCGCGATCGCCCTGACCCTCGCGGACACCGTCCGCGCGATCGGCGACACCCCACCGAAGGTCGTCGCCGTGGACGGCGACGACACCCTCTGGACCGGCACCGCCGGCGAGATCGGCCCGCACGCAGTCGAATTCGACGCCCCCCGCCGCGAACTGGCCCGCCGCCTGCTGCACTGGCGAGCCGCCGGCACCCTGCTGGTCCTGCTCACCAACAACGACGAGGACACCGTCCGCACGATCCTCGACCGCCCCGAAAGTCCCATCCACAGCGAGCATTTCGCACTCGTGTCGACCGGCTGGGCAGCCAAGCCCGACCGCCTCGAACAAGCCGCCGCCACCCTGAACCTCGGCCTGGACACCTTCTGCTACCTGGACGACAACCCCGTCGAGGTGGCCCGGATGCGAGCGGCCCTACCCGAGGTCCTCACCGTAACCTGCCCACCCGCCCCCGAACTGGACGCATTCCTGCACCGCCTCTGGCCCATGGTCCCGTTCGCCACCACCACCGAGGACCGGCACCGAGCCGATTACTACCACCAGGAGCAGGCCCGCGACCGAGCCCGAGCCGCAACCGAATTCGCCGAATTCCTGGCCGGCCTGAACCTGACCGTGGACGTGACCCCGCTGACCCCGGACACCACCGAACGAGCCCGCCAACTGACGCGCCGCACCAACCAGTTCACCCTGACGAACAACCCGGACACCGCCTTCGAGGCCGGTGAGATCTGGACCGCCACCGCCCGAGACCGTTTCGGCGACTACGGCCTGATCTCGGTCCTGACCCTGGACCCCAGCGAAGACACCCTGCACCTACGAGCCTGGCACCTCAGCTGCCGCGTCCTGTCCCGAGGCGTAGAGGAACGCCTGCTCACCTGGCTCGCCGACCGAGCAGAAGCCCTGAACTGCACCACAATCCGCATAACAGTCGACCACACCCCCCGCAACGAACCGGCCCGCCGCCTGGCCGCGAACCTCGGCGCCACGCTCACCGACGCCCACCCCGTAACGATCACCACCACCCCGGACCACCTGCGCCGGTACCGATCCTGGGCAACCCCCGCCCCCACCCCCAGCGGCCCCCCGGACCCCGACGAACAACAAACTCCGCACAACGTCGCCCCGGAGCCCCTCCGATGACCGACCCGAACCCCGTCCGCAACCCCTCGGTCGACCGCCGCAGACGGGGCGAGTCCTTCGACACGGCCACCCCCAGCCTCGACGTCGCCGCCCTGCTGGCCCGCACCGGCGACCGAGCACCCCTCGAAACAATCAACACCGCACCCGCACAACCGAATACCGCCCCGCCACCCACCGCCCCACCAGCCGCACCCGTAAGCGCCGGCGACAGGCCCTCGCACACGGACGCCACCGCTCTGGCCGCAGCGATCACCGCCATAGCCAACCGATTCACCCCCGCACCCATCGACGCCGATACCGATTTCTTCGACGGCGGCGGAACCTCCGTGGCCGCAGTAGAATTCGTCGCCGCAGTATCACGCGAACTGCACGTGGACCTGGACCTGGACACGGTCTTCTTCGACGCCCGCCCCCTCCGCCTGGCCCGCCGCTCGCTCACCGACCGCGCCGATTCCGCCGACGAACCCGTCTCGCGATCAGCGGATCCCGAACCGAACGGCAGCGTCCCGGTCTCGGCGGACACCAGCGCCGCCCCGACTCCGGTCACGGCTGCCCGACCGATCACCTCCACCAGCACAGACGCCATTGTCGACAAGGGCTCCACCATCGGCACGGACGCCATCGCTGGCAACAATGCCGCCACCGGTACGGACGTCATTGCCGGCGGTACTACCGCTGTCGCAACGGATGTCATCGCGGGCAGGGACGCGGCCACCAGCACGGCAGCCATCGCAGGCGCGGCCGCCGCCATCGGTGCGGCCGCCACCGGCAGAATCACCACCACCAGCGCACACCCGGATCCCGACGAGATCGCCCTGATATTCGAGGATCTCGCGGCGGCCGATCGGCTCCCGCTGGTAGCCCGACCGGAAATGATTGCCCCCCAGTATATTCTGCTCACAGGCGCGACCGGCTTCCTCGGCAGTCACGTGCTGCTGGATCTGTTGCGGCACAGCGACGCTCACGTGGTGTGCCTGGTGCGGGCAGCCGACGATGCGGCCGCCGCGACGCGCCTGGAGCAGGCCGTACGCGGTTTCGCGCTTCCGTGGTCGCGGGAGGTCGCGCGGCGGGTGACGGCGGTCGCGGGCGATCTGCGCGCGCCACGGCTGGGATTGCCCGAGCAGCGCTGGGAAATCCTTGCCGCGGAAGCGGATTCGATCGTGAACGTCGCAGCGGCGGTGGACTTCCTGCGAGGTTACCCCTCACTGCGCCGCACCAACGTCCACGGCCCGCTGAACCTCGCCGAACTGGCCTGCGCCGGACGTCCGAAACCGGTGCACCACGTGTCCTCGCTCGCGGTGTTCAACGGCTCCGACGCCCCCACGCTCGGCGAGGACGATCCCATCGCCGATGTCACTCGGCTGACCGTCGGCTACGACCGCTCCAAGTGGGCCGCCGAGACGGCACTGCGCCGAGCCCGCGATCACGGCCTGACGGTGACCATGTTGCGGCCGGGCGGGATCGGCAGCCATCCCGAGACCGGCGCGCACAACCCGCGCGACCTGAACGCCGGAATCGCCGCGGCCCTGCTGCGTTTCCGCACCGCCCCGGGATTCCGCTACCTGAACGCGGCGCCGGTCGACTGGGTCGGCCGGATGATCACGGAGATCGTCCTCACCCCGTCCGCCTGGGGACAGACGTACCACCTCACCGGCGAACCGATGTCGCTCGAACGCCTGATCGCCGAAACCACGCTGGGCGGCATGGGCGTTCGCGTCCAGCACTGGGAACAATGGTGCGGCGACGTGGTCAAAGCCATTCGCGACCAGGCACTCTCCGAACTGGAACCACTCGCACAGGTCCTGCAGAGCCGCGTCGCCCGCCGCCAACTCGCCGCCATGATGACCGCCCCACCCGCCGCGACCACCCGCACCGCCGCCTTCGCCGCCGCCCGGGGAATCCCGGCACCGGCCACCGGTCCGCAAGCGCGCGGGCGCATGTCGGCCGCGCTGGCCGCCGTGGCCGGTCCCGCGGAAACCCCGTACCTGCAATTCCGGGAAACCCTGACGGGCCGGGTGACCCCGGCGGGGGAGACCACCGAATACCCCTGCACGCTGCGGCTGACGCTCTCGATCGCGAACTCCGCCCAACTGGTCACCGCTCGCACCGTCGACATCACCGGCGAAATCGACTGTGCCGCACTGCACAACGGACCGCTACCGGTGACCGGCCACGCGACGGTACGGCCGCACGAGGGTATCCCGTTGCGCCACGAGCTACGTCATCCGCTGATGCGGTACGAACTCGTACTCGGTGATCCGCCCGGCCGATATCACCTGCGCGGCCACAAGTTCGCCGTCGCCGGCCGCGGCCCGGTCCGCCAGCTCGGCACTCTCGACATCGAGATCGACACGCCCGCAACGGAAGCCGCCTACACCGGCCGGGTCGCCGTGCCGACGGACACCTACCTCGCCGATCAGATCGAGGGTATCCGCGTCGATCCGCGCCTACCCGAGCGGCAACAGCGACTCGCGAAACTGTTGTGGCTCAGCTGGTTCGGTGGTCAGCTCGGCAAGGGCCTGATGGAACCGCTGCTGCGGGCCGGCATCGACCTGCTGGATCTGCGCCGCGCCCTCACCCGCAAGGAGCCCCGCCGATGACGCCCGACCGCACGGCCGTCGCGAAAGCGCCCGTCGCCGAGCTGATTCCGTTCCGCACGGCGGACGGTCTCGAACTCGAGCTGCGCCGGTGCCGCGGCGGCGACGGCCCGGCCGTCCTGCTCGTCCACGGGCACGGTGTGTCCTCGGAGATGTTCGCGCTGGCCGAGATCCGCAACGTCACCGACGTACTGGCCGACGCCGGATACGAACCGTGGCTGCTGGATTGGCGCGGCAGCAGCCGGTTGCGCCACAACGAATTCGGCGACCCCTACACCTTCGACGACGTCGCGCTCTACGACATCCCGGACGCCGTGGCACAGATCCGCGCCCGGATCGGCGACCGTCCGCTGTTCGTCGTCGCGCACTGTGTCGGCGCCCTGGCGCTCGCGCTGAGCCTCACCGCCGGACGGCTGCCGGGCCTGGCCGGCGTTGTCGCACAAGGCGTATTCCTCACCCCGAAGGTCGGCAACGCGGTCCGGTTGCGGGTCCTGCTGGGCAGCGAACTGCTGGCCTCGCGGGTACATCACATCGATTCCGATTTTCGCAAGGTCGGCCTCTGGTCCCGGCGCACGCTGCTGCACGCCGCGCTCACCCGCAAGGGCGACTGCCCGGATCCGACCTGCCGGATGGTGCACCACGGCTGGGGCATGGGGGTCCGGCTGTTCGAACACGATCATCTGCATCCCCGCACCCACGACCGGCTCGCCGACCTGTTCGGCCCGATCCCGCTGGCGGTGCTGCCGCATCTGCGGCAGATGGAGCTGGCGCACGCCGTGGTCCGCTGGAACGACGTCGACGAGCGGTACCGCGATCTGCCCGAGAACGCCCTCGACCACGCCGACCGCATCGACTGCCCGGTCCTGTTGCTGTCCGGCAGCCGCAACGAGGCGTGGCTGGATTCGAATCGACTGTGCCGCGACGTACTCGCGGCCCGCGCCCCCGGCGTGGAGGTCCGGTACACCGAGATCCCGTCCTACGGCCATCTCGACACCTTCATCGGCCGGGGCGCGGCGCTGGACGTGTTCGGGCACCTCCTCGATTTCCTCGACGAGATGTCGGCCCGGCCGGCCCAGGCAACATAATCGGAGGACGAGCCATGCGAATCACGTTGTTGACGGCGGGAACCCGCGGTGACCATCAGCCGTATCTCGCCCTCGCCGACGAATGTCGTTCCCGCGGGCACGAGGTGGCGATCACCGCGACCGAGAACTACGCGGAGGTGGTGCGGCGGGCGGGTTTCCAACCGCACATCATCCCGTTCAACTCCGCGGAACTGCTGGAGACCACCGACGCCAGACGCGCGCTGTCGTCCGGCAAGACGCTGCCGTTCGTGAAGATCATGCGCGACACGGTGCGGATCATCGCCGGTGAACGCGGCGAGCAGATCCACGAAGTCCTCAGTGCCGCATGTGATTCGGCGGACGCGATCGTGACCTGCGCGTCGACGCTGCCGTGGGCGATGGAACGCCGGGAGAAGACCGGTCAGACCGTGGTCGGCTGCCTACCCTACCCGCTGGAGCGCACCGGTGAATTCCCGTCGTCGTTCATGGTGAAGCGCATGGTGTCGCCGCGCTGGCTGCGGCTGGCCAGCTACGCCGGATTCGAGACGGCCTACGGCCTGGCCTACCGCCGGGTGGACCGGCGGATGCGGGAAGTGAACGGCCTGCCCGGCGGCCCCCGCAACCCCTTCCGGCGCCTGCGTGACGACGCGATCCCGTTGGTGCACATGGTCAGTCCGATCCTGCTCCCGAAACCCGCGGACTGGCCGGACCGTTCGACCGTGGTCGGCGCGCCGATCATGCCCGAGCGGTTGCGGGCCGCCTGGGGCGAACAGGCGATCGACCCGGCGCTCATGGACTGGCTGGACGCCGGCGAACCGCCGATCTACTTCTGCATGACCGGAATGCCGGTGCTCGATCCGGCCGCCTGCTGCGCGCTGATCGCCGCGGTGTGCCGCCGACTGGGCGCGCGGGCACTGGTCACCTTGCGCGGCGACGAGCTGCCCTACGGCGCCGGGTACGACGGAAACCTGTACCTGGTGCGATCGTTCGACTACGACCGCGTGCTGCCGCGCTGCCGCGCGGTCGTCCACCACGGCGGCAGCGGCAACACCCAGGATGTCCTGCGCGCGGGCCTGCCCGCGGTCGTGATCGGCGTGCACAGCGACCAGTTCTTCTACGGCTGGCGGATTTCCGCACTCGGCATCGGCGACGATTTCCCGTATCCGCGCCTGACCGAGGATCGCCTGCACCGGGCGCTGATTCGTGCCCTGTCACCCGAATCCGTCGCGCGGGCACGCGAACTCGGCGATCGAGCCGCCACCGAGAACGGAGTCGGCGCGGCGGCCGACGCGATCGAACGGCTCGTCGTCGCCGCGGCGGTGTGAGCCCCCGTGCACATCGCGCTGTTCAGCGACTTCCACCCGGACACCCTCGGCGGCGCGCAGACCGCGCTGCGCGCACTGAGTAGCGGACTGCGCCGCGCGGGCCATCGCGTGACCGTATTCTGCGCTCCCGCACCGGTTCTCGGTCCCGGAAACCCGCCGGACGCCGTGCGTACGCCGCACGCCGCCGACGCGGCGCCGCGCCCGCGTCCGGAAGTCATCTCGGACAGCCCCGCCGCCGGTGCACACTCCGCGCCCGCCGATGTCGTCCTGCTGCGTGCTCAGCCGTTCTCGATGGCCAACGGCCTGCCGATCGTCCTGCCGACCCGTGCGAACGAGCGCACGATCGACGCCGCGTTCGCCGACCGTGCCCCGGTCGACGTCGTCCACGCGCTGACCACCTACGGGTGCGGGATCGCCGCGATCCGCGCGGCCCGGCGATACGGCGTCCCGCTCGTCCAGACGTTGCAGAGCCGCGACGATATGGTCGTCGAAAAGTATTCACCCGCACCGTATCTCGGCGCGCTGACGATGCGCCTCGTGCACGGCCGGTACCTGCGCGGCCCCGCCGTGCCGCGCAGCGCCGGCGCCGGCCGGACCGCTCGTCTGGCCTGGCGGCCACTGCTCGCGCACGCCGCGGCCGCCGATCGGGTGATCGCGCCCTCCCGGCACTTCGCCGGCCGGCTGGTACGGCACGGCGTCCGGACGCCGATCGACGTGGTGTCCAACGGTATCGCCGACGAACTGCTGGACGGAGCACTCGACCCGGGCCGCGATGCCCGCGACGAGTGTGCCGCGCCCGCAGGCGATCCCGCGTCACCCGCGCCACTGCGCACGGTCTGGTGCGGACGCCTGTCCGCGGAGAAACGTCCCTTGGAGGCGATCGAGCTGGTACGCCTGACCCGCGACTGCGGGCTGGATGTCTACGGCGCCGGACCACTGCTGGATCGGGCCCGCGCGCTGATCGCCCGGCACGGCCTCGGCGACCGGGTGCGGCTGCACGGTGCGGTCACCCAGGCCGAATGCCTCCGCGCCATGCGCTCCGCCGACCTGCTCCTGCTCACGTCCGACTGCGACACCCAGGGCATGGTGCTGCTGGAGGCCGTCGCCTCGACCCTCCCGGTCCTGTACTGCGACCCGGATCTGACCGAGACCCTGCCCGCGGGCGGAGTGTGCGCCGCCGACAGCTCGGTCCGGGCCATGGCCGCCGCGCTCGGGGACCTGGTCGGCGACCGGGACCGGATCGGAGTGCTGCGCGCGGAGTTGGCACCCGTCCGCGACGAGCCGCGGCAGTCGCGACACCTGGGCCGGATGGTCGCCGTATACAACGAGGCCCGGCTCGGCCGCGAACCGCGCTGAGGCGCGGGCCCCGCCCCGCTCGCGGGCCCTCCCGCCGAACTTGTCGGTGCGATGACCTATGTTGATCCCATCGCGACCGAACGGGAGGCTGAGGGTGGTCTCGAAATCGATTGACCTTCAAGCAGATACGCTTGATCCGGCGCGCGTTGCCGCGCAGCCGATGGTGGCGCCGGCGGCGCCGCGCAAACTGGCGAAGGTGCCCTTCGTGGAGCTCGCCGACGGCCGGCTGCAGGGCGTGGTGTCGAGCGGGTCGGATATCGCCCGCGTCTACGTCGCCTCGATCACGGCGGGCACGCACGGGCTGAGCTGCAGTACCAACAACAATCGCCCCTGCGGCGGTCTGTCGGGCAACTATGCCTGCAAACATCTGCAGTCGCTGGTCGACGAGGCGGTTCTGCAGTACGGGCAGGATCGCGTCGCCCGGTACCTGCGGGTGGAGGTGCCCGCGGAGGGCTCGATCCTGCACAGCCTCAACGGAACTCGTGATCCGGCCCCGGCCGCGGCGGTCTTCGCCCGGTTCCTGCGGCACCTCACGTATCTGGAGCTGCCGGGTACCAGCACGCCGATACCCGAATTGCACTGGTTCCCGGCGGGGGTGGGTCGCTGATGCTGGGAGTGCAATTGGGCGCCCTGCTCGACGGCGCGCCGGCGGGTGTGACCGAGGCGCAGCAGGTGGTCGCCGACTTCGACGACGCGCTGGTCGACGGATTCGCCCGGGTGGGGGAGCGGCAGTCCACCGCGTTGCAGGCGCTGGCCGCGGCGGTCGCCGGATCGCCGCTGGGCGCACCGGTCGCCGAGGCCGTCGCGGATCTGAGCACCGGCGTCGTCGGCCGGGAGCGGCTGGCCGCCCTGGCCGCCGCCCGGTCGGCGATCAACGGCGCCGTACACGACGCGCTGCTGGACCGGCTCGACACCGCGCTGGGCCGCACCCGCGCCGGCTGGGAGCTGCCGGACACCGGCCCGGCCGAGCATTTCGCCGTCGACGGCTGCCGTGCCTGGCTGGCCGAGGTCGCCATCGCCGGCTGGTGCGGTGTCGACGACGATCTGATGGCCTCCGCCGATCGCGCGGTCGAGGCGCTGCTCGCGGAGCCGTCGCTGCGCCGCTCCGCGGTACTGCTCGACGGTCTGGCCGCCGAGTTGCGGGCCTGCGATCCGGTGGTCGCGATGGCGCAGGTGCCGGCCCGCCGCTGGGCCGACCTCTGGTCGCGCGCGCTGCTGTTGTCTTGGCGCAGTACGGAATTCGAGGCCGAACCGGTCTCCGGCCGGCTGCTCGTCCTCGGCGCGGATGTGCACGAGCACAGCACCGCGGTCCAGGTGCAGGTGTACGCGGTCCTGGAGGCGGCCGGCGCCGCGCCACGGCGCGTGCGGGTCAGCGTCGGCGCCGCCAAAGTCGACACCATCGTCGGTCCCACGGTGTGGCAGTTGCTGAGCGGGCACCCCCACCTGATGACGGCGCTGGCCGAGCACCGCGCTCTCGACATCACCGAGATGCCGCTGTCCGCGAGCGGCGACCTGTGGTGGTACGACGATCGGTCGGCCGTCGGCACCCCGGCCGACCCGTTCGCGACCGCGACGGTGCACCTCGCCGAGGCGCTCGCCCCGGCCGTGCCACCACTGGATCGCGACCCGGTGCACATCGCGGAACCGGTGTTCCTGGAGGGCTACCGGATCACCGACGGCGCGCTGTGCCTGGACGGCCACACGCTCCGGCTCGAACTGGACCGGCTACCCGCCTCGGGCCCGCTGACGCCGGTGGCGGTGTCGAACTCCGCGGCCTGCCTCGGCCTGCTGCGCTGGGATGCGGGCCAGTGGTCGCTGCGCCCGCTGGCAGTGCGCCGCAAGGTCAAGGGCGAGCTGGTCACCATCCATGGCGGCGACTGGGCGCTCGGCCCGACCGACCCGAAAGTGGCGAAGGCGCAAGCGAAGTCGGGCGACTCCATCACTGTGCTCCGGGAGCGCGCGGGAAGGCTGCTGCGCAAATGAGTACCGTATCCCCGCACTCGGCCGACCCGGCCGGACACGAGGCCCGGCGTCAGGTGCTGTACTGGCGCCTGCTGGCCGGTATCTTCGGCGACGAGCCCCAGCCCGCGCTGGAGACGGCCGCCGCCGCCATCGTCAAGGATATCGATCTGCCGCTGGCCGTCCTGGACCGCAGCGTATCCATCGACAATGTGGTGCAACGGTTTCCGGACCTCGGCCCCGAATTCGAGGGTATCGACCTCACCGGTCCCGACGCCGCCGACGAGCCGGAAACCGGCACGGTGGCAACCGATTCCGCCGCGCCGCCCACCGCCGTCGGGGCGCGCGACGTCCGCACCGCGGCGCTGGCGTCCAAACTGCTGCTGAACATCTTCGCCACCGGGTCCGGTGCGGTGAGCGCCGACCAGCTGTCGGGCTGGCAGGCCGATGCGAGCTGGCTGCGCCGCGCGCTCGGCCCGGAGGGCTGCGTATCGGTGCGCGGTGTCCTCGGTGAACTGGAATCCGATCTCGTCGGCCGGATGCGGCTGCGGGAGGTGCTGGCCGATCCGCGGCTGGCCGCGCAGCTGACCCCGAGCATGTCGCTGATCGAACAGCTGTTGCGCGACAAGCACAATCTGTCCGGGGTCGCGCTCGCCAATGCGAAGGCGCTGATCCGGCGTTACGTCGACGAGGTCGCCCAGGTGCTGCGCACCCAGGTGCAGCAGTCCAGCGTCGGCGCCGTCGACCGCTCGGTGCCGCCGAAACGCATCCTGCGCAATCTCGACACCGGCCGCACGATCTGGAAGAACCTGCCGAACTGGAATCCGGAGGATCAGCGCCTCTACGTGGATCGCCTGTACTACAAGCATTCCGCGAAGCGCACCACCCCGGCCCGGATGATCGTGGTGGTCGACCAGTCGGGTTCGATGACCGACTCGATGGTCAACTGCACCATCCTCGCGTCGATCTTCGCCGGCCTGCCCAAGGTGGACGTGCACCTCATCGCGTACGACACCCGTGCCCTGGATCTCACCCCGTGGGTGCACGATCCGTTCGAGGTGTTGTTGCGCACCAACCTCGGTGGCGGCAACGACGGCCCGATCGCGATGGCGATGGCCCAGCCGAAGATCACCGATCCGAGAAATACCGTGCTGGTGTGGATCTCGGACTTCTACGAGTTCGACCGCTCGCAGCCGCTGTTCCAGAGCATGGAGGCGGTGCACCGGTCCGGGGTCAAGCTGATCCCGGTCGGTTCGGTCAACAGCTCCAACCAGCAGAGCGTCAACCCGTGGTTCCGCGAGCGGTTCAAGGCCCTGGGCACCCCTGTCATCTCGGGGCGCATCCAGAAACTCGTGGACGAACTCAAGAACTCTCTCGACTAGGAGATCCGAGAGCATGACCGAAATCCTGCGCGCCCCCGCCGAAGTCAAATACGCCGAGGAACTGGACTGGCTGGAGTCCGTCGACGACGGCCACAAGCCGTTCGCGTGGCGGCTGAGCCCGAAGATGGTGCGGCTGTTCATCCTCGGCTCCGAGCGGGCCGACGGCCTGGACCGGCAGATCGAGCAGAAGTGGTTCGGCGACCGGAGTTTCGTCGAACGCAGCATCGTGACACTGGCGTCGGACCGCGGCCTGCTGCTGATCGGCGATCCGGGCACCGGTAAGAGCTGGCTGGCCGAGCTGCTGTCCGCGGCCATCAGCCGCAACTCGACGCTGGTGGTGCAGGGCACCGCCGGCACCACCGAGGACCACATCAAGTACTCGTGGAACATCTCGATGGTCATCGCCAAGGGCCAGTCCCGCGAGTCGATGATCCCGTCGCCGATCATGACCGCGATGGAACAGGGCGTCATCGGCCGCTTCGAGGAGCTCACCCGCTCCACCAGCGATGTCCAGGACGCGCTGATCTCCATCCTGTCGGAGAAGTACGTCTCCATCCCCGAACTGGACGACGACAACATCGTCTTCGCGCAGCCCGGCTTCTCCATCATCGCGACCGCCAACAGCCGCGACCGCGGGGTGAACGATCTGTCCTCGGCGCTCAAGCGCCGGTTCAACTTCGTGCGGATCCCGGTGGTGTCCAACAAGCGCAGCGAGGCCGAGATCGTGCGCTTCCGCACCTCGGAACTGTTGCGCCGGCACAGCATCGAACTGGAGCTGCCGCCCACCCTGCTCGACATCCTGCTGGACAGCTTCGCCGATCTGCGGGCCGCGTCGGCGGCCGCGAGCGCCGACGACGACAAGCTGGAATCGGCGCTGTCCACCGCCGAGCAGATCGGCGTCCTCGAGGACGCCATCCTGCACAGCCAGTTCTTCGGCGACCGGCAACTGCGCGCGGAGACGCTCGCGGGTTCGCTGATCGGCTCGCTGGCCCGGCGGCAGCCGGAGGACCTGGCGATCCTCAACAAATACCTGCACGGTGTGGTGGAGCCGCGCACCAAGTCCGGCGGCGCGGACTGGAAGGAATTCCTCGAGGGTGGCCGCGCCGCGATCGCGAGGCTGTCGTGACGGTCTCGGCGCAGGTGGCCCCGGCCACCACCACCTTCGCGGCGCTGCGCGACCAATTGGCCGCCGCGGCAGCGGCTTTCGCCGGCACAGGGGCAGCGGGCGACATCCTCACCGGCATGATCGACGATGTCGACCGCGCGCTGTCGCAGCGTCTGGAAATCTTTCCGGTGTGCCATCATTCGCCGGCCTCCGGGCTCGCGATGGTGCGCCGTCTGCAGGAGAAGCGGCCGGAGGTCGTCTATCTGGAACTGTGCGAAGATCTGCGCCCCCTGATCGATGAGCTGAACAACTGCTCCCTGCCGGTGGCGCTCCAGGCGTTCGCCAGCGAGATCGAGGGCTTCCCGGCCCAGTGGGCGCCGCTGTCGATCGTCGCCCCGATCACCGAGGCCTCGGCCGAATACCAGGCCATCGCCTACGCGCTGGACACCCCCGGCGTGGAGCTGGTCCTGGTCGACCGCTCCACCGACCACGTCTTCCAATGGTCGCCCCGGGAGGACGAGAACCCCGGCCCCGCAACACCTTCGGAGTCCGGCGAGGGTGCGCCCGAACCGGAGTCGGGCCTGCACGGCGACTCGGTCGGCATCGAGATCGGTGATCTGCGACCGCGTTTCGACGAACTGGAGCAGTACCTACTGCACCACGGCAAGGTCCGGCACTGGTCGGAATGGTGGGACCAGTACGTCGAACAGCCGCTGGCCGGCGCCGATTACGACACCTACCGCCAGGTGATGGTGATGATCGGCAGCCTGTTCCGCCGCCTGCGGCAGGGCAGCACCGCGGTCGACGAGGACCGCGAGCGCTACATGTGGACCCGCATGCGCGAACATCTGGCCGCCACCGGCACCGATCCGGACCGCTGCCTGTACGTCTGCGGTGCTGCCCACGCGGCCAGCCGGGTCGAGCAGTTCGGCGTGGAATCCCGCGCGGAATTCGAGATCACCCCCCGCACCGGGACCGTCTGGCACTACGGCCTCATCCCGTCCAGCCACTCCGCCATCGAGGCCCAGTTCGGCCTGGCCGGCGGCGCGGTCTCGATCGCCGCCGCCACCTGGTCGAAAGCATTGCGCCGCAGCAAACTACAGCCCTTCCGCCTGGCCGGCCAAGCGGGCACGAAGAAACCCGCCAAACGCAAAGCGCTCCCCGCCACCCCACCGCCACCGGCGCCCACCGACCGCCTCTCCGGCTTCCTGTCCACCCCGCCGCTGCTGGACCCCTTGGACGAGGCCGAACTGCTCGAATGGTCGGTGGACATCGCCCGCCTGGCCCGCCGCAACGGCTACCTGGCCAGCACCGCCGACGCCATCGCGGTGTTCGAGACCTCGATCCTGCTCGCCGGAATGCGCAATCGCACCCGCCCGACCCCGTACGACTTCCAGGACGCCGCGATCACCTGTATCGAGAAGGATCGCGTACCCGGCCGCCGGGATGTCAAGCGGCTGTGCGAGATCCTGCTCGGCGGCGACCGGATCGGCCAGGTCGGCTACGCGGCCCT
Source organism: Nocardia sp. BMG111209 (assembly GCF_000381925.1). NCBI lineage: Bacteria > Bacillati > Actinomycetota > Actinomycetes > Mycobacteriales > Nocardiaceae > Nocardia > Nocardia sp. BMG111209. Next base: position 2,818,752 of record NZ_KB907307.1, on the reverse strand, counting down.
GCCACCCCTGGCCCGCGACGTACTCGACCGCCTGCAACCCCTGGGCCTGGACCTGTCGAAACGCACCCTCCAGCGCGCCCTGCTGGACCTGCGCGCCGACCCCCACCTGTCGACCTGCTCGGACCTGCTGTGGCTGCTGCGCCGCCTGCTCCCCGCCGACGCGGCCCGCCCGATCATGGGTTCGCGCAGCCTGGGGGAGAAGTCGATCCAGGAGAGCTGGGATCTCGGCCTCGGCAAATACCAGCGTTACCTGGTCGAGCTCGGCTACGAGGGCGTCACCGTAGAACAGGTCCTCGAACAACGACTCCGCAAGGCGGTCAACGAATCCGGCGCGACCGCCGCCGTGGCCCTGGCCGCGGTGGAGGACGCCCTGGTCTTCCTCGGCTCGGTCCGCCTCGCCGACGAATTGGGTTCCCGCGCAGTCGAACTGCTGGCCGCCGAACGCAGCGTCGACGGCGCCCCCGAGGTCCTGCGCCGAATCCGCGCCCTACTGGACTACTTCCGCGCCACCGCGACCGGATTACCCGACTGGTGCGCCAGATTCGTGACCGCGGGCTACGCCCACTACTGCACCCTGCTCCCCAGCGCCTTCGTCGCCGACGACACCACACCCGCACAGGTCACCGCCATGCTCGGCTTCCTGTTCGGCATGGAGAACCTGGCCCTGTCCCTGGGCTGCGACCACACCCAGCTGGAACTGGCCGTCCAGCAATCCCACCCGGAGGCCCCCACCAAGGTCGCCCTCCTCTGGGCGGCCCGCTACCAACTCGGCCTGCTGTCCCTGCCCGAGCTCCGCCACCGCTGCGACGACATGCTGGCGAACCCCCTGATCCTCCCCACCTTCCCGGACTACATCCTCGGCTTCGTCCACGCCATGGACCCGGCCCCCACCCTGAAACCCTTCGTGGTCGAGATCCTGTCGAAATCCTTCGGCACCCTCCCCGACACGGTCCTCCTCCCGTGGCTCCCCGGCCTGATCACCAACCTCCGCAACCACGCCGCCGACCTGGTCCCCACCCTGATCCGCGAAGCGTCCCGCACCTTCCCACCCACCCTGCCGACCCTCGACACCTGGACCCCACCCTGGTCCACCACCCCGCCCCCCGACACCACCCCCCTCCCACCCCCACCTCCCCGAGGCCCCCTCACCACCCTCCTGACCACCCACCCCACCACCAGCACCGCCCTGGCCACCCTCCTGGGCTACGAAACCACCTGGGAACAAACAACTCCCACGCCCGAGAGCCCGGTCGCCGTCCTGGTCGACCGCTATCCGAGCGCAGCGAACGCCCTGGCCACAACCCTGGCCAGATCCTGATTCGCGCCGGCTCGGCGCCGTCCGACCTGCCACGCCCCGAAGCGGTGCTCGGTGTCGGTCGGCGCCGGCGCTCGGGGGTCTGCTCGGCTCCCCAGTCTCCGGTCGGTGATCATCGCGCGGCACAGTCGCCGGTGGGTCGATCAGCTGTTGGCGCCAACTCGGCCCTGCGATCAGTGCTTGATCGCGAGCTGCCACACATCCTTGCTGTAATGCTCGACGACATAGATGTCGGCGCCGGTGGCGTCGACAGCGATCGAATCACCGGCAAAAGTCGCCGGCAGCACGGTGGAGGTCGAGGCCCCGGCTGTCAGGCGCCGGATCCCGTTGCCGGCGCGATCCTCGACATAGACGCCGCCGACAGCGTCGACCGCCAGGACAAAGGTGCTGCTCGGGGCTGCGTCCCCGGTGAACGGCAGGGTGGTCGGCGTGGACGACCCGGCCGCCAGCCGCAGCACGCGGTTGGCGTCCGGAGTCGCGAAGTGGCTGTGGCCGGCCGTGTCGGTCCACGCTCCACCGGTGTCGAGGACATAGACGTCACCCGCGGGGTCGGCCGCCACCGCGACCGGATTGGTGAGGTGTGGGAACGGCACCGTGCTCGGGGCCGAGGCTCCTGCCGCCAACCGCAGCACCGTCTCACTCGCGATGTCGAGCACGTATACGTCGCCTGCGGCGTCGACCGCAACGGACGTCGGGGTGCCGGTGATCGGCAGTGTGGTCGTCGCGAGGGCGCCCGCCGCCAGTCGTAACACCCGATCGTGCTTCCCGTCGGCAACGAAGACGTCGCCTGCGGCATCGACCGCGATCGATTGCGGAGTAGCGGTGATCGGCAGCGTGATCTGGGCCGAGCTGCCCGCCGGCAATTGCAGCACTCGGTTGTTTCCCGCATCGGCGACATAGACATTGCCTCCGGTGTCGACTGCCACCCTCATGGGAAAGTTGAGGCCGCTGAACGGGAGCAGCAACTGTGTGCCGGGGACGAGCGAGGTCGGCCGGCGGGCGGTGTGCCGATCCGCGCGCAGGACGGCGATCCCCACGACGGCGGCCACGAGCACGGCCACCGCCGCGGCCGCCGCGATCAGACGCCGGTGACCGTCGACCGGAACCGGATCGGGCAGTGGCGCAACGTAAGCAGGGTTGCGAGTGAAAGCGAACGTATCGGGTGGAGTGCCGCGGTACTCCAACCGGGGTACGGGCGCGACGGGCAGCGGAATGTGCGAGTAACGGTCGGCGATCCGGCGGTGGATGTCGGTCACGGTCAGATACGCAGCGGCGTCGATGATTCCGTCGAAGACGGTCTCGACGAGAAATCTCGTGAAGTAGGGGAGCCCGTCCGGTGTGCTTTCCCGCGGCGCATCCTCGTTGTGACCGCACGCGGTCCAGATGTAGGTGCCCGTGCCGGCCGGGATCGCGGACTGCAGGGCGGGCGCAGCGGGCCGGTTGCGCGGAGATCGGGTGGCGATACCGGAACAGTCACAGTCCAGGATGACGATTATCGTTCGGGCCGGGCAATTGTGGCGCATCTCCTCTCGTAACTCGTTCAACGACAACGAGGTTGCGAGTCGCCGCCGGGAATCGTCGCTGGTGTCGGTCCAGGCGAGACCCAGGTCGTCGCCGGGTAGCGGCTGTGCGTGACCGACGTAGTAGAAGATCAGCACGCCGGTGGTGCCGTGGATCGACTCGACGACCTCCCGGAAGACCGAGTGATCGGAGGATCGGTCGCGGATCTCGGTGATCTGCGACGGGTGCCAGCCGCCGGGGCCCTGCAGGGCGGCCCGCATCGCGGTCAGACCACCTGCTGCGGCCGGGAGCGGTTCCGATCCGAATCCTGCGGTGTAGACCGAGGTTCCCATCAGGATCGCGTGCGAGGTCGGATCAGCCATCGGCGGGCACCCGCCAGACCCGGTTGCTCGTCACATCGGTGTAGTAGAGGAAGCGGCGATCGGCGCCGGCCGCTATCCCGGTGGGTTGCCCGACTACCGAAATATGCACGGGTACAGTCGATTCCGGAGTGAGTCGCAACAGCTCGCGCCGGTAGGTGAGTGCGGCATAGACGGTACCGGCGGAGTCGACGGCCAATCCGTCCGGTCCGTCCGTGAAGCCGGTGGCCGTCAGAGCGACGAACTCCTGCGATCCCGCCGCCAGCCGTGAAACCACGCCGGCTGCCGGTTGGCTGACGTAGATGTCTCCCGTGGCACCGACCACCACACCCGAGGGATGGCGCAGACTCAGCCCGCCCGATACCGGCGTCGAATTCGACGTGCCGGCCGCCACTTTGCCCAGACCGGCGTCACTCCCGGTGAGGATGTAGATGTTGCCGGCGGGGTCCACCGTGATGCCGTGCATCGGCGCGGTGAGCCCCGTGACCAGTGTTGTCGGTTCACCGGCACCTTTCGCATACCGCAAGATCTCACCGCCGGCCCCGTTGGCACTGACGTAGAGGTTGCCGCCGGTGTCCACCGCCACCGCTTCCGGGCTGCCCGCGCTGTCCGGAAATGACAGCGGTACAGGCGTTTTGGAACCCACTGCCAACCGCAGCAGGCGATTGTTCCCGGTGTCGGCGACATATACGTCGCCGTCGGCGGCCACGGCCACCCCGCGTGGCTGTTTCAACCCGGTGAACGGCAGTTCCACCTGCGAGCCCGGCGAATCGGCGACGGTCGCGGTGGCCGGATCCGTCCGGAACGGGTGGGCCAGCAGCACGACGACGATCGCCATTGCGGCGAGTGCCACGGTGGAACCGGTGCCGAACGTCCATTTCCGCCGCCGGGAAACGTGCTCCGCGGATTCGGATTCGGATTCGGCAGGCTGCTGTGATGCGGGCGGAAACGAATCGTACTCTGCGACAGTAGAATTGATGTCCCGGACGGCCGATTCGGTGGACGCGCCGAAGGCGAGGTTGCGCGCGAAGGGGAACGCGTCCGGCGGGGTCCCGCGAAACTCCAGCAGCGGTTCGGGTTTCACCGTTGCCTCCGGCATCGGCATGTGCGGGTACCGGCGAAGGATCTCCTTGTGGACATCGGTGACGGTCAGCATCGCGGGTTTACTCGCGATACCGTCGAACATCGTCCGGGTGAGGGATTTCGTGAAATACGTCAGCCCGTCGGGTGTGCTCTCGAAGAAGGTGTCCTCGTCGCCGCAGGCGGTCCAGGTGTAGGTACCCTCACCGTGCAGTGCCGCGGCCTGCTGCACGCGGGCCCCCGCCTCGCCGGTCCCGAGCGCATACCTGGTGGCGATCCCCGACGAACAGCAGTCGAGGATCAAGATCTTGACGCCGGCATCGCAGTTGTACTGGATCTCCCGCCGTAGTCGGCTGACCCGCAAGGACGTTGCGAGCCGTAACTTCTGGTCCTCGCTGGTGTCGGTCCACGCGAGCCCCAGATCGTCACCCACCAGTGGCAGCCCGTGACCGACGTAGTAGAAGATCAGAATGCCGGTGGTGTCGTGGATCAGTTCGGTGATCCGCAGATACGCCGGTCCCGCGCAGCTCTCGTCGAGCAATTGCGTGATTCGAGTCTCCGGCCAGCCGCCCGGCCCCTGCAGCGCGGTCCGCATCGCGTCGAGGCTGCGGGCCGCGGCCGGCATCGCAGCCGATCCGAATCCGGCCGTATAGGTCGACGTGCCGATCAGAATCGCGTGCGATCCGGCGAATGTGTGGTCGGACAGAGCTGTTCCCTTCATCGGTCCGCCTCGAACCGCCACACCTGGCCGGACTCGGTGACGTAGAGGGTGTTTCCGGCGGCGTTGACCGCCACCGCGACCGCGGCCGCGGCGCCGCTGAACGGGAGGGTAGCGGCTGTCGCCGCCCCGGCGAGCACGCGCAGCAACTGGCCGTAACCCGTGACGAAGACATCACCCGCGGCGTCGACCGCCACACTGTCGGGTGCGATACGGGTCAGTCCCGGCACCGTAGTGGGAGTCGAGGATCCCGCGGTCAGCCGCATCAGCCGGTTCTGCTTCGAGTCGATCACATAGATGTCGCCCGCGGGGTCGACCGCGATGCCGGTGGGGGCGGTCAGGCCGGAGACGGACACGTCGGTAGGGGCGGTGCCGCCGACCGCCAGCCGCAGCACCCGATCAGCCGTCGTGTCGGTGACGTAGACGTCCCCCCGCGCGTCGACCGCCACGCCGCCAGGTTTGGTGAGGGTGAAGGGCAGCGCGGCGAAGGTCGTGGATCCAGCCGCCTGTCGCAGCACCCGGTGGTTGCGCGAGTCGATGACGAAGATGTCGCCCCCGGCGTCGACCGCCAGCCCCTCCCGGAGGAGGTCGCCGGTCTCCGCATCGGCGAACGATGAGGCGGTGCTGGAAATGGCTCCCGGTGCGAGCCGCAACACCCGGCCGCTGCCATGGCCGGCCTCGCCGATCGATACCCGGCCGGTGTCGATGGCGTACACCGTGCCCCGGCCGTCGACCGCCACACCACCGAGGGCATCGACATCGGTGAACGGCAGCGATATCTGCTCGGCGTGGGAGAAGGATGGAACGGTCCGGCCGCTGCCGAGGTGTACGACGAGCACGACGACGGCCGCGATGACCACCGCCGCGACCGAACCCGCGAGCACGACGGCCCGCCGGCGCGGCCGGGGCCGGACGAAGGCGAAGGTGTCGGGTGGGGCGCCCTCGAACCGCAGCCGGGGTTCGGGTTTGACCGGTGCCTCGGGTATCTCGGTGTGCGCGAACCGCTCGAGCATCCGATGGTGGATGTCGGTGACGGTCAGCGTCGCCGGTGCGACAGCGCCGCGAGCGGTTTCGGTGAGAAACTTCGTGAAGTAGGTCAGCCCGCCGGGTGCACTCTCGAAGAACGTGTCCTCGCCGTGCCCGCACGCGGTCCAGGTGTAGGTACCCTCGCCCGTGAGTTCGGCGGCTCGCTGGACCCGGGACGCAGTATCGGTGCCTTGACCGTATGCCGCGGCGATACCCGAGCAGCAGCAGTCCAGGATGAGGATCTTGATCCGGGCCGAACAGTTGTGCTGTATCTCTTCGCGCAAGTCTCTCAGGCACAACGAGGTCGAGAGTCGCTTCTTCGGATCCTCGCTGGTGTCGGTATACGCAAGGCCCAGATCGTGGCCCGGCAACGGTTGCCCGTGGCCGACGTAGTAGAAGATCAGGACATCGGTGGTGTCGTGGATGAGGGTGACAATCTGCTGGAAACCCGTTCCGACACAACTGTTGTCGCGTAGCCGGGTGATCCGTGAGCGCGGCCAGCCGCCCGGCCCGCGCAGGGTGGCGCGCATCGCGGCGAGACTGCGGGCCGCGGCCGGCACCGGCTTGTACCCGAATCCGGCGGTGAAGTGCGAGGTGCCCACCAGGATGGCCCGCGACTTCGCGAAGTCGATGTCACTGCGCCGAGCCATCGGCCTCCGATTCCTCCTCGGCCGATGCCAGGGCGCGGGCCACCTCCATGACCGTCGGCAACACCACCGCCGCATTCGTCATCCCGACCGCGAAGCGCCGCGCTCCGACCACGATTTCGATTGTGCCGCGCTGAGATTCGATCCACAGTTGTAGCGCTCTGATCGCCGCTGCGAGCGGACCACCCGTCCCGCTCCGCACCGACAGGAAATCCCATCCCGACCCCATCGCCCCGGCCGCGGTCGGCTGTGGCACGGCACGCACGGTGACCTCGGGCCGCCCGCTCAGCCACTCCTGCAACTCGAGGACGCCGGTGGGACTACCGATATAGATCTTCAGCTCGATCTTCGGCTCCTCGGGCTCGCTCCCGGGACCGGGAGTTGCCGCCGCAGAACGAAATTCATCGATCGGCGCCGATGTGAACGCGGGTGTGGAACCGGCCAGCGCCGACAGCAGCCGCCGGGACACGGTCCGCTGTTCGGGAGCCGGCAGTTGCGCGAAGGCCGGAGTGGAACCGGCCAGACCGGACAACAGTCGGCGGCCGAGACGGCGAGTATCCATATCGATCACCTGTGCTGTTCGCTCGGCAGGAACGACTCCGCGTACGACGCGATTTTCTTGACGATGCTCGGGGCGGCAGCGCCGAGGCCGAATGCAACGAGGCCGTTGGGAACAACGGCGGAGCTGGCCAGCGCGGCGGTGGTGACGGTGGCCACCGCCAACTGGATGACGAGCGAGGCTGCATAAATTCCGCCCCCCGGCCCCTGCGGCCGCACCCAGGGCCACGACTTGACCCGTCGCACGGCTTCGAGAAATACGACTCCGAGATTGGCGGCAGCGCCGACGAAGCCCCACACAGCGTATTGCCACATGCGTAGAAGATATGCGCTCGACGCCATTCGTGCCAGCGACCGGCAAATAAATGAGAGACCGGTCGTCCGGTATATTTACGATAATAGATATCAGCGTGTAAAACCGAACGTTAGTATGCCACAACAACGTAGGGAAACGCACTCCGCACCTATTCGAAGGTGCATTGCGATCGTGCAGTCTGCCCGGCAGCTCGAAACCGTCGCCTCGGATCGATTCCAAGGACACGCCCGAATGTGCTGGCAGACAGGTTTTTTCGCTGGCGTGTCTGATTTGCTGGGGGGTAGAATGGGCACATGCGTTCGAGCCTCGGAGCAGTAGATGATCCCGCTACGGAGACCGCCCTCCGTGCGCTGGAAGTCGCTGCCGCCGAGGTATCGGCAATGTGTACCCGAGCCCTCTCGAATCGTGACCGCCTGAGTCTGATCCGGCGAGTGGAAACCGTGGTGCGGATGTTGCCCGCCGCCGGCCTCGAATGGGTTGCCCAGATGGCCGAACAATGGTCGAATACCGAGTTCGCGGCGAACAATCTGATCGACACCCTCGCCGACAGTCTGCGCATCACACCCGCCGAAGCCCGTGCCCGGTGGCGTGCCGCCGACGAGCTGGCCCACCGTACCGGCATCACCGGTGAGACCATCGCCCCTGCACTGCCGGTGACCGCGGCCGCGCACAGCGCGGGCGCCATCGCACCTGCCCACGTGAAGATCATCCGGGACGTGATCCGCCACCTGCCGGTCACCGTCGACCATGCGACCCGTGCCGACGCCGAAGCGATGCTCGCCGAGCATGCCCGGGAGTTGCGGCCCGATCAATTACGCAAGGTCGCAGACAAATTGGAGGCGCTGATCAACCCGGACGGGACCTTCACCGACGCCGATCGTGCTCGCCGACGAGCCTTCACGATGAGCCGTCAGGGCCCGGATCTGATGTCGAAATGCACGGCCACCGTCGACCCGGAAACGCGAGCGTACCTCGAGGCGATCTTCGCCAAGTATGCCAAGCCCGGCGCCCTGAATCCGGACGACGCCACACCGATCATCGACGATGATCCGGATGATGCGGCCGCACAACGCGATTCGCGTAGCGCCGCGCAGCGCAATCACGATGCCCTGAAGGCGATCCTGCGTGACAGCATCGGTTCGGGCCGATTGGGTCAGCATCGTGGCCTGCCGGTCACCGTGGTCGTATCGATGACCCTGCAGGATCTCGAAGATGCTGTCGGACAGACTGTTTCCGCGTCCCCGGAGGTTTCGGTCTCGGGGCCCGCAGTGGCCACCGGTGGCGGCGCGATGCTCCCCATCGGGGATGCACTGCGGCTGGCATCACATGCGCACCATTACCTGGCCCTGTTCGACCACCGTGACGGCCGACCGCTCTACCTCGGTCGCGCCAAGCGGATCGCCTCCGCCGATCAGCGAATAGTGTTGCACGCCCGCGATATCGGCTGTACCTTCCCGGGTTGCACCAAACCCGGCTACCTGTGCCAAGTTCATCATCGCACCGAATGGGCCACCGGCGGCGCCACCGACGCGGACCAGCTAACCTTCGTCTGCGAGCCTCACCACCGCCGCGCCGGAACAGCAGCGACGGAGTGGAGCACAACCACTATGACCACGGTAGGGCAACCCGATTCCGGTCGCACCCAATGGATCCCACCGGCCCACATCGATCCATCCCGGCGACCGAGACTCAACCGATACCATCATCCCGGCGAATTCTTCACGCACACAAGAGAATCGGTGTGCACCAAGCCGGGGTAGTCTGCCCCACACACCAGCTCCCCGCCCCGACACAGTCGGAGGCGGGCAGCGGTGCGTGACCGCTGGCACTCAGTGACCGCTGGCGCTCGGTAACCGCTGGCACCAGTGGCCGCTGGCATTCTGTGACTGTTGGCACTCAGTGGCCGCCGGCGCTCGGTAACCGCCGAATACCCGCTGCGGCGCCGACTTCTGCTCCATGTCGACGGTCAGGCCGCCGCCCTGGATCTCCGGCGATACGCGGCAACGGCGCGAAGTCAAGCCGGGAACCCGCTGCCCCACAACGCTACCGCCCATCACCACCACTCGAACCGAGCAGGAAGTCGAGGACTACACAGCTCACTCGACCGTCGGCGGCCCGACCGATCCACAACGGATAGGCACCGTCACCGAGCCCGGCCCACATCGCGACGAAGGTCGGACCAACCGGTGGTGCGGGCAGTTCGACGACGACGCGGCCGTGATCGAGTTGCTCGATCACGAAATGCTCGAAGTCATCCTGGTCCAAGGGCCCGTGCGTAACATCGAAGAACGCTGCGGTCCCGGAGTCCACGCCCACTCCGTAGAAACCCCGCTCGCGCAACAACTCCGGATCCTCCGCGGGCCGCAGCGCCATCTCCCACGCCACGACCGGCTGGTTACCGACGATCACCTTGGCGGCCGCGACCCGCGGGAAATCCCCCGTCTGGGGAAATCGCAACAGCGACACCGAGATCGGATACACCCCCGGCGGCACCGCCACCGTGCGCGGCGAGGTCTCGACCCACCCGGCATCTGCCACACTCAGCTGACCGGAAGGTATGCGCAACGGCCCCGCCGCGACGAGTTCGACCACCCCCAGCCCGCTGACGGTATCGAGCCGCGCGCCCGCGACGAACAATTCCTCGATCCCCGTGGCCCGCAACGGTCCCCGCCATTCGCGCGGCCGCTCGTCACGCAGGGGCACTGTTCCGGCGAATTCGTGCCCCGCCACCGCCGCCAGCCCGACGAATCCGGTCCAGTCACCGAACCGGGGCTCCGCGACCACGAGCGTCCCCGGACGTCCCGCAACGGTGAGAATCCGCGAAAGTGCCGCCACCACATCGAATTCCGGCCCGGAAGCGGGAGGAACCGGCCCGCGCGCCTTCCGCGCGACCCCGACCGTCCCGTCGGCGGCGAAGGTGGTGACCACCTCCGCATCCCACCCACCGGACTCGTACCGTCCACGATCGGAGTACTCCCACCGACTGTGCCGCAGCACCCGCAACCATCCGTCGGAGTACGCCTCGAGATCGATCATGTGCGTCCGGAAGGACCGATCATCGAACACGTACACCCGCCACGGCTGATGCGCCCACCCCTTCCCCCAGTACTCGGCCAGAATCACCGGCCGACGTCGCGCGGACAACAGCACCGAGTAGGAATCGCCCGCCTCGTGCAGGCGCGCGGTCAACGCCGGTGAGGTCGGCGCCGGATGGGTCGTCCCCCGCCACGAACCCCACGGGTCACCGTACGAGACCTCGACACTGTCGATCAGCACGCCGCAACCCTATGCTCGCCGCCCGCCGATTCCCGCCCACGGGAGATCTGCGAGCGCATTCCGAAAACCGATCAAGCCGCACCGATCCGGCCACCGGCACGGAGAGTCAGACCGTAGAACCCTTCGGGCTGCCGAGCCAGTAGCGGCGGAACCCGCTGCGACACCGCTGCCACCGGCTCGGACCGAGTGGTCGCATCGTGCGCGTCCTTGTCGGTCCACAACTGCGTCAGCCAAATCGTGTCCGGATCATCGAGAGCCGCGTTGATGCTGTACACGATCAAGCCACTGTCGTCGCCACCCGCACGAAATCCCTCGTGCAACACGGTGACCAATTCGTCGCGCCGACCCGGCAGCGCGGTCATCCGCCCGTAGACACTGAACATATTCTCGCTGGACACGCGTACTCACCTCTCGCCGGACTCTCCGCATCCGACCCTACTCCGCTGCCCGGCGGCCATCGTCACGCCATGTATCGACTGCATGTGCGGAACATGCTGCGGCAGAGGGTTTCTCGTTTCGCAGGCGTATCCTGTGGCGATGGGGACCGAAACGGCTGTGCCGGACGGCCGGCGGCAGCGATGGCCGTGGCGCAAGAGGATCGCGTTGCTGATCATGGCCGCATTGCTCCTCACCGCCATCATAAGAATGATCGTCACGGGGAATTCCGGCGACCTGACAGCCCGCTCGTTCAGCCAGGCCGCCGTGGCCGTTGCGGCGGTGTACGGGATGATCGAACTGGGTCTGCGCCGCCGTCGGTGATGAACCGGCGGTCGTGGAAATCGCGGGATACGGTTGCCGCGCAGCGGAATCGAGCATTCTACGGCAGGTCCGCACCCGGTTCGGTGGTCGCCACGGCGGTGGGCCGGCGCGGTGGTAGCCCGGCGGCGCGGTAGATCGCGTCGATCACGGTCATCGTGGCGACCGAATCCTCCGGGGGAGTGTCGACCGGGGTGCCGTCCAGGACGGCGCTCACGAATGCGTCGAGCTGATAGGCGTAGGTCGAGCGGCGCGGGAAGCGTTCGGTCCGGCGGCCGTGTTCCGTGCGGATCGACACCCGGTGGAACATCTGCGGCATCACCGGGTTGAGGATGCGAATCTCGCCGCGGTCGCCGATGATCCGGGCGCTGAGCCGCAACAGGTCCTGTGACCACATCGAACAGCGGATCAGGCCGGTGTGGCCGCTGGGGAATCGCAGTTCGGCGGTCATCGCGCGGTCGATCAGGGGGCCGCGCAGCAGGGCGCGGGCCGAGACGACCTCCGGTTGTTCGGCGCCGTAGACCCGGGCCATGTGCACCGCGTAGCAGCCGGCGTCCATGGTGGCGCCGCCGGCGAGGCCGTAGTCGTAGCGGATATCGCGAAATCTGGGCAGCGGGAAGCACATCGCCGTCTCCACGTGGGAGAGCGTGCCGAGTTCGCCCCCGGCGACGATCTCCTCGACGCGGCGGGTCAGCGGATGGTAGCGATAATGGAACGCCTCCATCACCACCAGGCCGGAACCCTGTGCCAGACGGGCGATTTCGCGGGCCTCCGCCGCGTCGGCCGCGAACGGCTTCTCGCACAGCACATGTTTGCCCGCCGCCAGCGCCGCGCGGGTCCAGCGGCCGTGCAGGCCGTTGGGCAGCGGGATGTACACCGCGTCGATGTCGGGGTCGGCGAGCATGGCCTCGTAGCCGTCGTGCACCACCGGGATTCGATACTTCTCGGCGAACTGCCGGGCGCGCAATGGATCACGGGCCGCGACGGCGGTGACCTCGGCCTCCGCGTGCTCCCGCGCGGGTGCGACGAGGGCTGCCGGTGCGATGCGCGCCGCTCCGAGAATGCCGATCCTGACCCGGCGTGCTTCGGTCATGCGGACACAGTACCGCCGCAACGCGATCCGGCATCCCGGGAGCGAATCCGACATACCTCCGGGGGCGGCGCGTCCGCGCCACGGTGGCGCAACCGCGCCGAGGGTGGATCAGCGCCCGGAGTCGCCCGCCGCGGCAGCGGTCACGAGTTCGGGCTCGGCGGGTTCGACGGTCTGCTGCTCCCGGCGCAGGCCGGCGGCCACGCCGATGAACACCGCCAGCGTCAGCCACACGTACGCGTTGTGGTCGACGACGCCGAACGGGGGCCGGTTCGGGAGGCCGAAGATGTTCTCGAAGTGGAATCCCAGCAGCTTCGTCACACCGTCGGACACCACCACCGCGACGATCGCGAGGCTCGCGGACGTCACCACGCCCGGCCGGCGGACCGCCAGATCGGCGAGGCAGATCAGCAACGGCGCCAGCCACACCCAGTGATGTGTCCAGCTGAACGGCGAGACCACCGTGCTGGTCAGCCCGCACAGGACGACCGCGGGCAGTTCCCGGCCGGTCGCCCACAGTCGACGCGCGAGTACCAGGCAGGCCACCGTGACGATCGCCGCGCCCAGCAGCCACAGCACCTGCAGCGGTGTCCCGGCGCCGACCGCGCGGGCGATCATGCCGCGCAGCGATTCGTTCTGCGAGTTCTGTGGCACCCCGACCCGCTCCGGATCGGCGAAGGCGCCGCCCCAGAAGGTCAGCGAGTCGTGCCACATCGCGATCGCGCCCACGATCACGGTCACCACGATCGCGCCGGCCGCGGTGGCGGCCGCCCGATAGCGCCGCGTCACCAGCAGATAGAGCACGAAGAACACCGGGGTGAGCTTGATCGCGGCGGCGACGCCGGTCAGCGCGCCCTTCCAGCGGAACGAATCCGGCAGTGCCATATCGACGAGCACCAGCAGTAGCAACAGGATGTTGACCTGCCCGAACGCCATCGTGGAGCGGATCGGCTCGATCCACAGCAGCAGCGCGGCGATCAGCGGCCCGGCGGCCAGCAGCCGCAGATCACGCCGATACCCGAGCAGCGACAGGGCCGCCCACACCGAGCCGACGAGCATCGCGAAGTTGACCAGTCCGCCGACCCAGGTGAACACCAGCCCGTGCATCGCCGCCAGCGGCACGAACAGCAGCGCGGCGAACGGGGAGTAGACGAATTCGAAGACGCCGCGGGTGTGCCCGCGCAGCGGACTGTCGTATACCGAGACGCCGTCCACGACGCGTTGCCCGGCGATCTGATAGGTGCCCAGGTCGACCAGGTGCATCGTGCTCTGCACCGACGTGACCACCTGGTCCAGGTAGTACCCGCCAGCGGGCAGCGCCAGCGCGGTCAGCACCCAGATCACCGTCAAGGGAATCGTGCGTGACGCCGCGGCAGCCGGCTCCGCGTCGACTCTCGGTTCGGACGTCGACAACGACATACTCACCCCCGCATCTCGAGGCCTCCGATTTCCGGCCCGCGGCAGTGACGATGACATTTCGGCCGCCATCGGCATCGAACCTACGCTGCGGGCACCCGGCGAAACTTACCAGCGCGCGATCACGGCGGTGCGGGTGGGTCGGCGGTCCGCGCGGACCGCGACGGCCCGCGCAAGGCGGGCGGACGCCCCCCGATCCGCGGTGTGCTGGCGAAAACCGTTGTGGCGCAGCAATAATCCCGGGCGCGGCGGCTCGTTCCGCGGTGCCTCACGGTCTTGACTATTCGGTGCTTTACGGGTGACAGTAAACGAAACTGTGCCGTCTTGTAACGGGGATCGTGATGACCACTGTCGAAGAGTTCCGCACGCGAGCCCGGGAATGGCTGCGCGCCAACGCGAAAGCCTTCGATGCGGAGGCCGGCGGCGATCCGGAGGGATCCGGCGTTCCGCTGGCGGTCTCGAAGGATTTCCAGAAGCGGCTGTGGGAGGCGGGCTTCGCCGGGATCATGTGGCCCGTCGAATACGGCGGTCAGGGTCTCGGGGTCGCCGAATATCTCGCCTTCAGCGAGGTGGCCCGCGACTTCGTACTGCCGGTGATGCCGTTCGTGATCGGCCTGGGCATGCCCGGCCCGACCCTGCTGGAACTCGGCACCGAGGAACAGAAGCGGCGTCACCTGCCGCCACTGCTGAGCGGTGCGGAGATCTGGTGCCAGCTGTTCTCCGAGCCCGACGGCGGTTCGGATGTGGCGAGCCTGCGCACCTCCGCGGTCCGGACCGAGACCGGCTGGCGGATCAACGGCAGCAAGGTGTGGACCTCCGGCGCACAGTTCAGCGACTTCGGCGCGCTGCTGGCCCGCACCGATCCGACCGTGCCCAAACATCAGGGCATCACGATGTTCATCGTGGACATGCACCACCCCGGTGTGACCGTCCGGCCGCTGCGGGTCGCCACCGGGCACTCCCCGTTCAACGAGGTGCATTTCGAGAATGTCGAGGTGCCCGCGGACGCGGTGATCGGCGCGGTCGATCGGGGCTGGCAGGCCGCGGTCGTGATGCTGCGCAACGAACGGGTCTCGCTGGGCACCGGCCCCCGGTCCCGGTCCAATCCACTCGGTTTCGACGCGCTGCGGGAACTGGCCCGCACCCGCGGCCTGGATCGCGATCCGGCGGTGCGCCGGCGGCTGGCCGAGATCCATGCCCACGAGTCGGCGCTCGCCGCCTACGGCCGGGTGCTGCACGAGGAGACCACCGCGGGCCGCAACATCGGCGCGCGCGGGTCGGCGGCGAAGCTGGCCGGCGCGGCGCAACAGCTGTGGGCGTCGGATCTGGCCCAGGAGATCCTCGGCGACGATCTGTGCTCGGATCCGAGGAGGTCGCGCCGGTGGCGCTGGCGATCCTCACCGGGCCCGGTATGGCCACCGCCGGTGGGACCAACGAGATCCAGCGCAACATCATCGGCGAGCGCGTGCTCGGGCTGGCCAAGGATTCGGGTGTGGATCGCGACCTGCCGTTCAACCAGCTGCGTTTCTCCCGCTGAGCGCCAGCGGACCCGTCGACCCGAAGGACCGGCCTTGACCCTCATCGACACACCCGAACAGCAGGCGCTCGCCGATGCCGTGCGGCGGTTCGTCGCCGAGCGGACCCCGCGCGCCGCGGTGCGCGACACGGCCTTCGGGCCCGCGGCCTACGATCCCGCCGTGTGGCGCGGCCTCGCCGCCGACCTCGGTCTGGCGGGCCTGCTCGTGCCCGACGAGTTCGGCGGGCAGGGCGGCACCGCGGCGGATCTGGCCGTGGCGCTGCGCGAACTCGGTGCGGGCCTGGTGCCCTCGCCGCTGCTGGCCTCCGGCGTGCTCGCGGCGGGCGCCCTGCTGGCGCTCGACGATGCCGCGGCACGCAAGCAGTGGCTGCCGCAGCTGTCCGCCGGATCGGTTGTCGGCACCCTGGCGGTCTCGGAACCCGATGTGCGCGAATGGATTCCGGCCCGGCCCGGTACCACGGCGACGGTGTCGGCGGATGCGGTCACGCTGACCGGGGTCAAGTCGGCGGTGCCGCACGCCGCCGATGCCGATCTGCTGCTGGTGACCGCCACCGGACCCGACGGTGTCGCGGTCCATCTGGTCGAGCGCGGGGCCGCGGGCCTGGTGGTGCACACCGAGCAGTGCCTCGATCCGACCAAGAGCCTCGCGACGGTGTCTTTCGACGGCACCCCCGCGACCGCACTGGCCGGCGATGCCGCCGCGGCCCTCGACCGGGTGGCCGATCTGGCCAATCTCGCGGTCGCCGCCGAGCAGGTGGGCGCCCTGCGCGCGGCCCTGGACCTGACCGCCGAATACGCG
Source organism: Nocardia sp. BMG111209 (assembly GCF_000381925.1). NCBI lineage: Bacteria > Bacillati > Actinomycetota > Actinomycetes > Mycobacteriales > Nocardiaceae > Nocardia > Nocardia sp. BMG111209. Next base: position 2,802,338 of record NZ_KB907307.1, on the reverse strand, counting down.
AAGATCCGCTTCAGCTTCGGCCATCCCATCGGCGCCTATCAGGGTGTCAAACACAAACTCGCCGATATCTACACCGATTGGGCCCTGGCCGACGCGGCGGTCCGCCGGGCCGCCGAGGCGGCCGAACTCGACCCCGCGGCCTTCCCGGCGGCGGCCGCCGCGGCCCGGGTGGTCGCCTCCCCGGCCTATGTGAACGCGGCCAAGAACACCATGTTGCTGCACGGTGGTATCGGCTTCACCTGGGAGCACGACGCTCACCTCTACTACCGGCACGCCGTCGCGAGCAACGTGCTGTTCGGCGGCCCCGACTACCAGAAGGACCGGCTGGCGGACAAACTCGCGGTGTAGTGCCGGGGGCCCGGTCCGGCCGTGGGTGACAATGGTCGGCACGTCGTCGTCCGCTCCGGAGGTGCCATGTCGCAGACCCTGTCCCAGCTGTTCGCGCTCGATTCGCTGCTGTCCCCGGAGGAACTCGAGATCCGTTCCACCGTAAGGAAATTCGGTGACCGGCGGCTCCGCCCGGAAATCGCGCAGTGGTTCGAGCGCGGTGAGATCCCGGTGCGCGAGCTGGCCGTGGAACTGGGATCGCTGGGGGTGCTGGGCATGCATCTCGAGGGGTACGGCTGCGCGGGGACGAGCGCGACCGCCTACGGTCTGACCTGCCTGGAGCTGGAGGCCGTCGATTCGGGTATCCGCAGTCTGGTGTCGGTGCAGGGTTCGCTGGCGATGTTCTCCATCCACCACTGGGGCAGCGAGGAACAGAAACAGCGGTGGCTGCCGGGGATGGCCGCCGGTACCGCGATCGGGTGCTTCGGTCTGACCGAGCCGGATTTCGGGTCGAATCCGGGCGGGATGCGCACGCACGCGAAGCGCAGCGGCGGCGATTGGGTGCTCAACGGCACGAAGATGTGGATCACCAACGGTTCGGTCGCCGACGTCGCGGTGGTGTGGGCACAGACCGAGGAGGGTATCCGCGGATTCGTCGTGCCCGCGGACACCCCCGGATTCACCGCGCCCGAGATCCGGTCCAAACTGTCGCTGCGCGCGTCGGTGACCTCCGAACTGGTCCTCGACGACGTCCGGTTGCCCGGCGACGCGCTGCTGCCGCGGGCCCGCGGGCTGCGCGGTCCGCTGACCAGCCTGGGGGAGGCCCGGTTCGGCATCGTCTTCGGCGCGCTCGGCGCCGCCCGGGACTGCCTGGAGACCGCCGTCGAGTACGCGCGGTCGCGACGGGTGTTCGACAAATCGCTGGCGGCGTATCAGCTCACCCAGGCGAAGATCGCGGATATGGCCCTGGAGGTGGGCAAGGGGCATCTGCTGGCGTATCACCTGGGCCGGTTGAAGGATCGCGGTGAGCTGAGCGCGGATCAGGTCAGCCTCGGCAAGCTCAACAACGTGCGGGAGGCGCTGGAGGTTGCGCGGCAGTGCCGGACGATATTGGGCGCCAACGGAATCACGCTGGAATATCCGGTGTTGCGGCACGCCAACAACCTGGAGTCGGTGCTGACCTACGAGGGCACCTCGGAGGTGCACCAGCTCACCATCGGCAAGGCGCTCACCGGCGAATCCGCCTTCCGCTGAAGGTTATTCGCGCATCACCCGGTCGCGCAGCTCGTCCAGGGTCCGGGACAGGATGCGCGACACCTGCATCTGCGAGACGCCGAGTTCCCGGGCGATCTCGCTCTGGGTCTTGTACTCGAAGAAGCGCATGGTCAGCACCCGGCGCTCCCGCGCGGGCAGGGCCGCCAGCAGCGGCCGGACCGCCAGGAACTTGTCCACGTGCTCGTACGCTCCATCGGTCTCGCCGAGCACCTCCATCAGCGACAGCGCGGCGTTCTCGCCGCCGTCGCTGCCGGACACCGCCTCGAGCGACGAGGTCTGATAGGCATTGCTCGCGATCAGCGCCTGGGTGACCTCGGTGAGGTCGACGTCGAGTTCGGCGGCGATCTCCCGGGCGCGCGGCATCCGGCCCAGCCGCTGCGCGAGCAGTTCGATCACGCCGCTCAGTGAACCCTGAATCTCCTTGGTGCGCCGGGGAACCCGTACCGCCCAGGTGTTGTCGCGGAAGTGCCGGCGCACCTCGCCCATGATGGTCGGGACGGCGAAGGCGAGGAACGGGGAACCGCGCGACTGGTCGAACCGATCCACCGCCTGGACCAGGCCCAGGCTCGCGACCTGCAGCAGATCGTCGAAGGTCTCGCCGCGCCCGGCGAAGCGGCGGGCGATGTGCTCGGCCAGCGGGAGGCATCGGTCGATGATCGCGGCCCGTAGCGTCGCCCGCCGCGGATCGTCGTCGGAAAGCGCTGCGAGAGCGGCGAATTCCGGTTCGATATCGTCGTAACTGTCGCGGCGCGCTCGGCCGCGTTCACCCGGCATCGCCGTCACCCCGCCGGCGGGAGAACTCGATGATCACGGGATGACCGAGACCGCTCCCGCCGGCGTCGGTTTCGTGGACGACGAGGGTATCGGTGATCGTGCGCAGCACATGCCAGCCGAAGCTGTCCTCGTCGATCACCCCGAGTTCGGTGGCGAGTCCGATGACCCGCACCGTCATCCGGGCGCCGTCGAAATCGAATTCGCATTCGATCGATGAGCCCGGTACGGCCGCCGGCAGCAGGCAGGTAGCGATCTCGTCGAGCGCGACGCGGATGTCGGTCACCTCGTCGAGTGCGAAATCGGCCATCAGCGTGACGGTTTCGGCCAGCGCGCGCAGCATGGTGAGTTGTTCCGGCACGGCGTCGACCCGGACGCCCACCGGGGATGTCCGTGTCCGCGGTTCCGGTGACCGTTCTCGGTCCGGCACGTGAATCTCCCTTCGCACGAGCCGGGCCGTGACGCTCCGGGCTCTCGACATCTGGGGGCAGAACCGGGTCCCCCGGCCCGTCCGGACCGGGGGATCATCGATCGCGCGATCAGCGATTCTGCTGATGCGCGTGCTGACGCGCCTCATCCGCCCGCGCCCGTGCGCGCTCGGCTTCCGCGAGCGCCTCGTGACGGGCGGTCTCGCGCTGCGCCTCGGCGCGGTCCTGCTGGGCCACGCCCTCGCGGCGCAATTCCTCGTTGTGCAGTGCGGCACCGGCGACCTCCTTGCCCCGGCCCTTCACATCCTCGACGATGCCTTCGACACCTTCACGGATACCACTCTTCTCGTGTTCCGTCACAGCATTCACCTCCGGATTGTCGATCTGCAGTGACACTGTTCGCCTACCCCGCCCACCCGGCGGAAAACGGTTCGCGTGGGCCCGATCACGGCACGGTCGCCGCCGGTTGGCCCGGACGGCCGCCGCGCGGCGGTACTGTCGGCCCCGAACGCCGAGGAGCCACCGGTCCCGATCCGCCGCGGCCCGCCCGGGACACCGGCACGATGAGCAGACCTTCGACGACGTCAGGAGTTGAGCGGATGGCGTACTACCGGCAGGTCGGACGGATCCCGCCGAAACGGCACACGCAGTTCCGGGCCGACAGCGGCGCGTTGTACCGCGAGGAGCTGATGGGGGAGGAGGGGTTCGTCGGCGATTCGGCGCTGCTGTACCACCGCCACATTCCCTCGGCGGTCCTGACCGCGACGGCCTGGGAGCCCGGCGATCTGTCGCTGACCCCGAATCGCCCGCTGATTCCCCGCCATCTGCGGCTGCCGGAGCTGTTCGCGGCGGCCGGCGCCGGTTCGATCGATGTGGTGACCGGCCGCCGCCTGATACTCGGCAACGACGACGTCCGGATCTCCTACGTGGTGGCCGGCGCGCCGTCGCCGTTGTACCGCAACGCCATCGGCGACGAATGCGTCTATCTCGAATCCGGTTCCGGCACAGTGGAAACCGTATTCGGCGCGCTGCCGGTGCGGCCCGGTGATCACGTGGTGGTGCCCCGGGCCACCACCCATCGGTGGCTGCCCGGCCCGGGAGAGTCGTTGCGGGCGTACGTGATCGAGGCCAACAGTCACATCACGCCGCCGGCACGGTACCTGTCGCGGTTCGGGCAGCTGCTGGAGCAGGCGCCGTACTGCGAGCGCGATCTGCACGGGCCGGTCGAACCGCTGCTGGCGGCGGAGACCGAGGCCGAGATCCTGGTGAAGCACCGCGGCCCGCAGGGCGTGACCGGTACCCGGTACGTGGTGCCGCATCATCCGTTCGACGTGGTCGGCTGGGACGGCTGCCTCTACCCCTACACCTTCAACATCGCCGATTTCGAGCCGATCACCGGCCGGATCCACCAGCCGCCGCCGGCGCATCAACTGTTCCAGGGTGGCAACTTCGTGATCTGCAATTTCGTGCCGCGGAAGGTCGACTACCACCCGCTGGCGATCCCGGTGCCGTACTACCACTCCAACGTCGACTCCGACGAGGTGATGTTCTACTGCGGCGGCGACTACGCCGCGCGGCGCGGTTCGGGGATCGGCCAGGGTTCGGTGAGCCTGCATCCCGGCGGGCACAGTCACGGGCCGCAGCCCGGGGCGGTGGAACGGTCGCTGGGTGCGGAATACTTCGACGAGCTGGCCGTCATGGTCGACACCTTCCGGCCGTTGCAGCTCGGCGAGGGCGGGGTGGCCGCGGACGACGGCGCCTACGCCGGGAGCTGGTCGAGGGCCGGCTCGTGACCTGGGCGCCGATACCGCCGGGGTCGGGTTTCGGGATCGAGAATCTGCCGTACGGGGTGTTCGCGCCGCCGGGCCGGCGGGCCCGGGTCGGTGTCCGCATCGGCGACCATGTGCTGGATCTGCGGGCCGCACTCGGCGAGGAGGAGTTCGCGCGGCCCGCGCTGAACGATTTCCTGGCCCGCGGCCGGGAGTTCTGGACCGCGACCCGGGATCGGATCGTCGAACTGCTGACCGATCGGGGCCGGCGGGACCGGCTCGGCGACGCGCTGTATCCGGTGTCCGATGTGTCGGTGCGGCTGCCGATCGAGGTCGCCGACTACGTGGACTTCTACGCCGGCGAGCGGCACGCCGCCAATCTGGGGGCGATACTCCGTCCGGATTCGCCTGCGCTGCTGCCGAATTGGAAGCATCTGCCGGTCGGCTACCACGGCCGGGCGGGCACCGTCGTGGTCTCCGGTACGCCGGTGACCCGCCCGTGCGGGCAACGCCGGTCGGCCGCGGATCCGGCGCCGGTGTTCGGGCCGTCGCGGCGGCTGGATGTCGAGGTGGAGGTGGGTTTCGTCGTCGGCGTCCCGAGCGCGCTCGGAAAGCCGGTGCCCACAGCGGATTTCGAACAGCACGTGTTCGGCATCTGCCTGCTCAACGACTGGTCGGCGCGCGACATCCAGGCCTGGGAGTACGTGCCGCTCGGGCCGTTCCTCGGCAAATCCTTCGCCACCTCGATCTCGCCGTGGATCGTACCGCTGGACGCCCTGACCGCCGCCCGGCTGCCGGTTCCGCCGCAGGATCCGGAACCGCTTCCCTACCTGCGGGATTCGCGGCCGTGGGGTCTGGATCTGCGGCTGGAGTTCGCGCTCAACGGGCACATCGTGTCGCGGCCGCCGTACGCGCGGATGTATTGGTCACCCGCGCAGATGCTTTCGCATCTGACCTGCAACGGTGCGAGCCTGCGCACGGGGGATCTGTTCGCGTCGGGCACCGTATCCGGCGAGGCGCCCGACGAATTCGGTTCGCTGATCGAGATCACCTGGAACGGTGCGCATCCCGTGCGCCTGCCCGGCGGCGGTACCCGCACCTTCCTGGCCGACGGCGACGTGGTGACACTACGTGGCACCGCCCCGGGGCCCGGCGGCGCCACGATCGATCTCGGCGCGGTCACCGGCCGGATCGGACCGGCGGACGTTCAGCCCTGATGAGCGGACAGCAACCACGCCGGAATGGATTTGCGGCCGCCCGGTTCGTCGTGCAGCCCCGCGTAGCGCATCCGCAGCTCGTCCGGGAACGTGTCGATCAGCTCGGGCGGTAGCGCGGCGTGGATGCGGGCCGGCCGGATCTCGTCGACCACCCAGTACTTCGACACCACGTCGCGCAGCTCGTCGGCGGTGACGGGTGCGGGACCGTCCCCGGTGAGCGCCGGGAATCCGGCCCGGTCGAAGACCAGTGCGAAATAGGACGCGCCCGGCGCCGCGGCCCGCGCGATCGACCGCTGATAGCCCTCCCGGGCCGCGACCGGGATCGAATGGAACAGTGTGCTGTCGACGACGGTGCCGAACCGCCCGTCGTAGCCGGTGAACGCGCTGATGTCGGCGACCTCGAACGAGGCGTTGCCCAGCCCGCGACGGGCGGCCTCGGCGCGGGCCAGGTCGATGGCCGTCGGCGACAGATCCAGCCCGACCGTGGTGAAACCCCGCTCGGCCAGATACAGCGAGATCGCCGCCTCGCCGCAGCCGACGTCGAGCACGTCGCCGTGGAATTTCCCCTGTTCGATCAGGGCGGCCAGTTCCGGCTGCGGCTCCCCGATACTCCACGGCGCCTTGACGCCCGCGCCGAACGGCCCGCCGCTACCCCGATAGACGGCCTCGAACTCGAAATCCCCAGGCATGGTCATAGCCAACGACTATCAATTTGCCCGGGGAGTGTCAAGGGCGGATGCCCGATTCGTCACCGGCGCGCATCTCGCTACGAGACCGGCAGCACCTCGTTCAGGTTACCCGTGGCGACGTCGAAGACGAATCCGCGCAGGGAGGTCGTACTCGTGACGAACGGGCTGGCCTCGATGCGCCGAATGGATTGCCGCACATCCTCGTCCAGGTCCGGGAAGGCCTCCGCGGCCCAGGCCGGCTTGATCCCGACCTCGGCCTCGATGGTGCGCTTGAAGTCGTCGTCGGTGAAGGTCAGCATGCCGCAGTCGGTGTGATGGATCAGGATGATCTCGGTCGTGCCCAGCAGTCGCTGGCTGATCGCCAGGGAGCGGATCTCGTCGTCGGTCACCACACCGCCCGCATTGCGGATGACATGCGCCTGACCGTCCCGCAGCCCGAGGATCCGGTAGACGTCGAGCCGGGCGTCCATGCACGCCACCACCGCGACGTGCTTACTCGGCGGCAGCGGTAGCGGACCGGTGAAGTTCGCCGCGTACTCGGCATTGTTGGCCAGGAACTCGTCGGTCGCGGTCATGTGCGCCTCCATCGAAGTGGGATGTGCGTACCTCTGCATGAACAGTGGTGGCTGCTCGTCGTTTGCGCGAGATATTCGCGCAGGCTGAGGCCAAGGGTTTACACGCGCCGGCGGTGACCGCGACCGGGATCAGCCGATCGAATTGCCCGGCGGGATCGATCCACAGGTGGACGGCGCGGGCTCACCCGCGAGCCGGTGGTCGAGCCAGTCGATCTCGGCCTGCATCGCCAGCGGAGCGGCCGTGATGTGGCTCAGCGGACCGTATTCCACGTAGTCGACGGCGGAATTGCCGTCCGCGCAGTATCGGCGGGCGAGAGCGCGCACATCGCCGGCCACCATCACCGCGTCGCCGGGGCCGATTCCGGCCCGGCTGCCGTCGGTCCCCTCGAGCACCCCGTTGGCGGCCTGTCCGATGAACATCGGCACCGTCGGTGTCGGCGCGGTCCCGAGATTGATCTTCCGTGTCACCTCGGCGTACGGCGGAACCGACTGCGGGTCGGCGTATTCCGGTTTCACCAGTTGCGTCCAGGTCAGCCCCGGATACTGGAACAGCACGTTCGCGATCGAGGCCGACTCCAGCCGCGGCAGCAGACGCTGTGCGTACGCGCTGAGGTAGGGCCCGAAGTCGATATCGTAGGCGCGCCCGACGCCGACGATCGCCATGCCCGCGACCCCGGCCCAGCCGACGCTGCCGTCGACGTAGAGCAGATTGCGCGCCGGATCGACCAGCACCCCGCCCTCGGCGGCGCCGGCGAGTTGCTCGTCGACCTCCGGGGCGTACGAGGGGGCCAGTGCCGCAGCCCAATTCGTCGCGATCGCGCCGCCGGAGTAGCCGAGCAGCCCGATCCGGGTTCCGCCGTCGATACCGGTGCCCTCGACCTGTGCCGCGGCCCGGATCGAGTCCAGCGTGGTGTACCCGTACTCCGGTCCCGCGGCGAAATCCGCCTGCTGCCCTTCGGTATCCGGCAACAGCACCGGCAGCCCGCGCGCCAGCAACTGCGCGACGTAGAACCCCTCCGCGGTATTGACCAACTGCCCCAGGCTGACTCCGCCGGCCACCGCCCGTGAGGGACTGTCCGCCGGATTCAGCGAATCGTAGAACGACTGGTAGGACACCGCGGCCCCGGCTCGCCGCGGTCCCGGCGGCAGTAGCACCGTGGTGATATTCGACGCGGGCCGCCCCTGCGCGTCGGTGGTCCGGTACCGGATCTGGATCGCCGTCACCGGAACGGGAAGTCCCGCAAGGTGATACGACAGCGTCCGGGTGTCCAGCACGCTACCGGCCGCGTATTCCGCGATCCCGCTGTCGTCGTAGGTGAAGAAATCGCCGGGCGCGGCCTGGGCCGCCGCCACGCATCCGCACTGCACCACCGTGGCGGCCACGACGGTGGCCAGCAGCCGCCGCGCCCGCCGCCCCGCCCGGGAACTCTGCCCGCCGTCCACGCGCCCAGCCATCGTCATCGATCGACCCTCCCCGTACCGCCAGGGCTGCACCGCGCCCGCCAGCTTTGTTACCTGCCGGTAATTTCCGGCATCAGCAGCTTCCATCACCCGCCCTCGTCCCGTCAAGAACAACTTCCGGACGGAAGAGGGCGGTCGTCATCGCGGCGGGTCGGGCAGGTCGATGTGCAGTGCGGCGGCGAGGTCGAGGGTTCGGCGCGGGGTGTTGCAATGCCGTTCCAGGCCCGGGAGATCGAGATTGCCGCGCCGGGCCTGGAACAGGATCGGTCCGGCGGGGTGCCGCCGGATCTCCTCGGTGTCCAGGCTCGCGGCGACGCGATCGGCCTCGGCGGCCAGTGCGGGCAGGGCCGCGTGGATGTGCGCCGTCCAGTTCGCGACCGCGGAAAGCCAGGTGCGCGTGGCGGATTCGGACGAGGGGGCGGAGTACTGCGTGACGGTCTCGTCGATCCGGTCCCACTTGTGCTCGGTCCACGGCGTGGAGCGCAGCACCGGTAACTGCCATTCCCGCCGGGTCCGCGACCAGTGGTCGGCCTGGGCCGGGACCGAATGAATCGTTCTGTCCGGCAGGCTGACAGCGGTCAGGTTGCCGCCGTGACAGGCGCCGGTGTCCAGGCCGAAGATCCGGTCGTCGCGAAGCAGCGGGGTGCTGCCGACCACCAGATGGCCGAAGGCGATCGGGGTGTCGTCGGTGTAGTGGTCGTGCCAGGAACTCCCGGGGAACGCGGCGTCCAGTTCGCGCATGCCGCGGGTGGTGCCGCTGAGGATCTCCTCGCGCTGCGCGGCGAGCGGAATACCCGGCAGCATACCGGCGTGCACGACCCGGACCTGGTCGTTCTCGTAGTAGTACGGCAGGTCGCGCATCCAGTCGACCATCCCGGCGTAGCGGTCGCCGGCCTGCAGGCGGGTGATCTCCTGGGAATAGGAGAAGATGCCCCGGACGTGCTTGCGCTCGTGATTACCCATCAGCGCAATCGAATTCGGCCGGGTACGGAAATAGTCGACGACCTCGTACGGCTTCGGCCCGCGATCGACCAGATCGCCGACGCCGACGAGCAGATCGTCCGCGCCGAGTCCGACATCCGCGACCAGTTCGAGCAATTCGTCGAAGCAGCCGTGAATGTCACCGATGACCACTGTGCGCTGCATGTGAACGACCGTAACCGTGATCGGAACCCGCGGGCAAAGTAATTCGGCGCGTGCGCGGCGGTCAGCGGTTCTTCCAGTGCGGGGGGCGGCCGGCGCCGAAGGCGAGCAGGCCCTCGCGCATGTCCTCGCTGATCATCAGGTCGTCCAGGGCCCGGGACGGGTGGTTGACCGCGTCCACGACATCGGTGACGGCGGCGGTCTCGTTCATGACCTGCAGCGAGGCCCGCACGGATGTCGGTGAGCCGGTGAGGATTTCGGCGGCCAGGGCGCGGGCTCCGGCGAGGGCCGTACCCGCGGGGACCACCCGGTTGACCAGTCCGAGGCGGTGCGCCTCGGCGGCGGGAATCCGCTTGCCGGTGAGGATCAGCTCGGTGGCGAGCTTCGGCGGGACGGCCCGGGGCAGCCGGACCAGTCCGCCGGCGCCCGCGACGAGTCCGACCCGGACCTCGCTGAGCGCGAATTGCGCTGTCTCGTCGGCGACGACGAGGTGGCAGGCCAGCGCGATCTCGAAGCCGCCGCCCATGGCGAAGCCGTTGACGGCGGCGATCACCGGTTTGGTCATCGCGCGGCGGCCGGTGAGTCCGGCGAAGCCGTTCTCGGGGATCCACATCGGTTTGCCGCTGGCCGCATAGCGCAGATCGTTTCCGGCACTGAAGGATCGGTCGCCGGCGCCGGTGAGGATCGCCACCCACAGGTCCGGATCGGCGAAGTAGGCGTCGAAGATCTCGTCGAGTTCCTCGTTGGCCTGCGGAGTGAGCGCGTTGCGGGCCTCGGGCCGGTTGATGGTGACCTCGAGCAGGCGGCCGTCGCGGCGGATCTCCGCGAATTCGTAGGTCTCCCGGAAGGCCGGTACCCGGACCGGATGCAGTTGGTCCATCCGGTCGCGGGTTGCGGTGACGCGGTTGCCTTTTCCGGAGGACCGGACGTACACCGGAAGTCCGATCGGATCACCGGTGGTGAGGGTGGTGAGCAGGTCGGTGTCGGCCGGATCGACGGTGGCGAGGAACCGGCGGCCGTCACCCAGCCGGCCGATGACGATGCCGAACGGCCCTCGGCGGCCGTATTTCACGGTGTAGGTCTCGATCGTGCCCGGACCGTTCGCGGCGATCGCCACCTCGACCGTCGGCCGGGTGTCCAGGTCCGCCTGTAGTTGCGGGCTGCGGTCCTCCCGCCACGCGGCCGGGACGGTCGAATACACCGCGGCGGAGTATTTGCTGAGCGTGCCGCCGTTGGCGCCGACGAAGCCGTAGCCGCCGGGTGTGGTACGCAGGCGCGCAACGGTTTCCGCGATGGCGTGCATCGAGTAGTTGTTGCCCGCGCCGCCGAAGAACGGCAGCCCGCCGGTGACGGTGAGGCCGCGCGGATCGTCCGGGCGCAATCCCAGGCCGTCGGCGATCAGCGACAGCGAGATCGGGAAGCAGCTGTACAGGTCGATGGTCGCGAGCTCGCCGGCCCCGATGCCCGCGACCTCGAGCGCGTGCCGCGCCGCGCGGACCAGCGCGGGCGCCTCGGCCAGATCGGGCCGCGCCAGCATCTGCTGCTCGTGCAGCTCCGCGTGGCCGTGCAGGAAAACCCATTTCGCCCGGGGGACACCGAGTTCGCGAGCGACCGCGATCGAAGTCAGCACCACCGCCGCGCCCTGGTTCACCTGGTCCCGGGCGACCAGGAAGCGCGGGTACGGGTCGGCGATCAGGCGATTGCGGTCGGTCACGGTCGCCAGTTCGTCGGCGCCGCGTTCCACCGGCGCGGCCGCGTAGGGATTCTTCGCCGCGATCCGGGACAGCGGCGCGAACCATTCACCCATCTCCCGGGCGTACTGCTCGCGGCTGCGACCGGATCGGGCGCGGCGCGCGTTCTCGAACAGGGCGTACTGGGTGGGTGCGTCGGTGAGACCGTGTGCGGCCGAGTACCGGCTGACCATGCCGGACAGGCCGTATCCGCGATCCGCCAATTGCCCGCCGCGCGTTTCGGTGAAGTCGGGGCGGGGGTCGGCGGTCGCCAGGTGCCGGGCCGTGGAGATCGCCTCGGAACCGAAAACCGCTGCGGCGCGGCAGGTTCCGTCCGCGATGGCGCGAGCGAGCTCGATCACCAGATGCTGCGAGGACTGGCCGCCGCCGACCTCGAGGATCGCGTGCGCGGGATCCGCCCCGATCCGGTCGGCGACCGAGCGCGGATAGTTGTCCGACTTGCCCAGTGGCGCAGGAGCTCCCGGCGTGGAGATCTCGAATTGCCGGACGCCCGCGACGGTGTCGAGGCGGGCCGCGACGGCGGCCGGATCGGCGCCGGTATCGGTGAGTGCGGCCCGGACGGCGACGGCGGCCAGCTCCACCGCGGACAGTCCGCGATATTCCGGGTCATCGATGCGTTCGGCGGCCTGGCCGACCCCGACGAGCACCGGCGTATTCGGATCCAGGTCGTCCACCGCGCCCAGACTATATTGAACGCAACCGTTCGGCAATGTTCCGGACGGCTCCCGAGACGGGCAGGTGGCGATGACGACCAGTGGACCGGGGCGGCCGCGCGATCCCGAGGTGGATCGCCGCATCCTCGACGCCGCGCTCGAGGTCTACGGCCGCGACGGCTGGGGTGGTTTCCGGGTCGAGACCGTCGCCAGGCTCGCGGGCGCGGGCAAGGCCTCGGTGTACCTGCGCTGGCACAGCGGCGAGGAACTGCTGGCCGAGGCGCTGGGCCGGCTCGGCCACCTCGACGATATCGACACCGGTGACGTGCGCACCGATCTGCTGCGACTCGCCGGGCAGATCCGCGACGCCCACCTCGGCCCGACCGGCCGCGCGGCGATGCGGCTCGCGGTCGAGGCGCATCAGGTGCCCGCGGTCGAACGGCGCTGGAAGGCCGCCCGCGACGCGCAGGTGTCCGCCGCCCGCGCACTGGTCCGCCGCGCGATCGATCGGGGTCAGCTGCCCGCCGGAACCTCGGTCACCCTGCTGCTGGACCTGCTGCTGGGCGCCACGATCATGCATCTGCAGGCCGCGCCGGACTTCCTGCTGGAGCGATCTGCCCGGACCTCGCCGGACTACCTCCGCGACATGGTCGACTTCCTGCTCGCCGCGTTCCGCGCGGGAACTTGACCTTGTCACGATGGCAAGGCCTTCACTGGGTCGCGGAGGTGGTTCCCATGAACTCGATACCGGACCCGCGACTGGCGGCCCTGGCCGCGGCGGATTCGTCCGTCCGGTTGCGGGCGGCGCTGGCCGTCGGCACCGATCCGTGGCCCGGGGCGCTCGACGCGCTGCTGCACCGCTGCGCGGTCGAGCCGGACTTCTTCGTCCGGGACATGCTGACCTGGGCGCTGACCCGGCTGCCGGCCGGGCACACGGTGCCGAGACTGTGTGCGGAACTGGGGTCCGGACGCGCGCAGGCCCGTGGTCAGGCGTTGCATACACTGTCGAAGATCGGGGATCGGGCCGCCTGGCCCGCGATCACGCCGGCGCTGCTGCACGACGCCGACACCGAGGTCGCCCGCAGTGCCTGGCGGGCCGCGGTCGTACTCGCGCCCGAGCAGGACCGCGCCGCGCTGGCCGCCGAGCTGGCCACCGGATTCGCGCGCGGTGACCGGGAGACCCGGCTGAGCCTGAGCCGCGCGCTCGTCGCGCTCGGCGAGGCGGCCGAACCGGTGCTGCGTGCCGCGGCGGACAGCGTCGACCCGGCCGTGCGGGCGCATGCGAGCGTCACGCGGCGGATGCTCGACGATCCCGAGGCGGGCTTCGCGCTCGCCGTCGACGAGGCGAAACGGGTCGCCGCGCTCGGACCGGACCGGAAGGAGAGCACCGAGTGCTGATCGGGGAGGCCGCCCGCCGCTCGGGGGTGAGTGCGCGGATGCTGCGGCACTACGAATCGCTCGGGCTGGTCCGGCCGACCGGCCGGACCGTCGGCGGCTATCGGGAATACTCACCGGCGGACATCCGGCGCATCTTCCACGTGGAGGGGCTACGGTCCCTCGGGTTGTCGCTGCGGCAGATCGCACGGGCCCTCGACGATCCCGGATTCACCCCGGCCGAGCTGGTCGGCGACCTCATCCGTAAGAGTACGGAACGGCTGAGCCGGGAGCAGGAACTGCTGGAGCGGCTGCGCGCGGTCGACGCGGCGGATCCGGCCGGCTGGCAGGATGTCGCGCGCGTCGTGGAACTGCTGCACGGGCTGGGTTCGGACAGTCCCGGGCGGCGCCAGCAGGCGGTGCTGGCCGCGGCCGAGCCGGTGGCCGTGCCCGCCGAACTGCTGGCCGACGCGGTGCTCACCGAATCCGATCCGAATGTCGCGGGCGCGCTGCGCTGGGCGCTGGCGCGGGCCGGTGGTGAGGGTGTCGCGCGCCTCGCCGCCGGCCTGTCGGCCACGGATGCCGGGGTCCGCCGCCGTGCGGTGCTGGCGCTCGCGGAGGTGCCCGGCGACGAGACCACCGCGATACTCGGCGACGCGCTTGCGGATCCGGACCCGGCGGTCCGGCGCGGCGCCGCGCTGGCGCTGGGCGGGCGGGGCGTGACGCGCGCGGTGCCGGCGCTCGTCGACACCGTCGTCGCGGGCCCCAACGATGTGGAGGCGGCCGAACTGCTCGGCGCCCTGGCTCGGGACCCGATGTGGGCGGGCCGGATCCTCTCCGCGCTGGACGACGAATTCGCTTCGCACCCAACGGATTCGGCGGTCCGCATGCGACTCACCCAAGCGCTGGCCGAACTACCCGGTACGATCGCATTGAGCGCCCTGCAGCGGTTGGCGCGCGACGATCAGCGGCCGGTGGCCCTGCTCGCCGGGGCGCTCGCGGCGGCACTCGAGGATCGTTCGGACGAACGGTCCCGCTGACCGCCGAGTCGATTCGTCATATAGATGTTCGGCCGGACAGCACGTCCGTTCACCGGCGCGCGGCCTGCTCGTCGCACTCTGGTCGTGATTCACCGGACCCGGGGACACCGGTCCGGGCGCAACCCGCAATGATGAAAGCCCCTACGGCCAGTAAGGCAGGCGAATGCAGTCCGTGACGGTGGACAGCGCGGTGGCTCCGCGTGGCAGCGAGTACGCCGTGCTATTGAGGCGGGTGCGCGAGGCCGGATTGCTGAATCGGCGGCTGCGTTACTACGCCTGGAAGACCGCGCTGGTCACCGCGGCGCTGCTCGGTGGCTGGACCGTCTTCGTCCTGCTCGGCGACTCGTGGTGGCAACTGGCCGTCGCGGTGTTCCTGGGCATGGTGTTTCCGCAGTTCGCCTTCCTGGGGCACGACGCCGGTCACCGGCAGATCTTCGCCACCCGGCGGGCCAATCACCTGTTCGGGGCGATCGCGGGCAATCTGGCGATCGGCGTGAGCATCGGCTGGTGGACCAGCAACCACAACCGGCACCACGCGCACCCCAACACCGAGGGCGAGGATCCGGACATCATGGGGGTGCTGGCCCACTCCAGCGAACGCGCCCGCGCCGACCGGACCTTCCGCCGGTGGATCTTCCGGTACCAGGCGTGGCTGTTCTTCCCGCTGCTGTTGCTGGAGGGCTTCAGCCTGCACGGTGCGAGCGTCCGGGCACTGCTGAGCTGGCCGCTCCGGCATCGGGCCCCGGAGGCGGTGCTGCTGCTCGCGCACGCCGTGCTGTACCTCGGTCTGGTGTTCCTGATCCTGTCGCCGCTGAAGGCGCTGGCGTTCATCGTGGTGCAGCAGGGGATCTTCGGTCTCTACATGGGATGTACCTTCGCCCCGAATCACAAAGGGATGGAGATACTCTCGGCCGGCGACAGCACCGACTTCCTCCGCCGCCAGGTGCTCACCTCACGAAATGTCAAGGGCGGCCCCGTGACCGATACGGCGCTGGGCGGGCTGAACTATCAGATCGAGCATCATCTGTTCCCGTCGATGCCGCGGCCGAATCTGCGCGCGGCCCGGCCGCTGGTGCGCGAGTTCTGCGCCGAGGCGGGCGTGCCCTATCGCGAAACCTCGCTGCTGGACAGCTATTCCGACGCGCTGCGCTACCTCGACACCGTCAGCCGGGCCGCCCGCGGTCAGTAGTACACCGATCCGGGGACGCCACCGCCGGCGGCGATCGCGTCGCCGGTGATCGCGACGCTGCGCGGTGAGGCGAGGAAGGTCACCACATTCGCGACCTCCTCGGCATCGATCACCCGGCGCAGCGAGTTCCGCGCCGCCTCGGCCTCCAGTTCGGCGACGGATCTCCCGGACTGCGCCGACTGCGCGGTCAAGCGTTCGGTGAGCCGCTCGGTGCGGGTGAGTCCCGGATGCACCACGGTCACGTTGACGCCGTGCGGCCCGAGTTCGTCGGCGAGATTCTTGGTCAGCGCGGACACGCTCACGTTGCGGATCGTCTGCGCGATCGAATTGGCTTGCCGCGCACCGAGTCCGCTGATGTTGACGATGCGGCCCCAGCCCTGCGCGACCAGATGCGGCGCCACCGCCCGCGCGGTGCGCAGATAGCCGAGCACCTTGATCTCCACCTCGCGCCGGACGATATCGTCCGAGGTCGCCGCGAGATCGGTGCTCGCGCCGGCGCTCCACGGCGTCGCGGCCGAATTGACCAGGATGTCGACGCCACCCAGTTCGGCGACCGTGCGGTCCACCAGGCGCCGCACCTGCTCGTCGTCGCCGGTGTCGGTGGGGACGGCGAGCACCCGCCGGCCCGATTGTTCCGCCACCGCTCGCGCCGCGGCCGCCAGCGGCTCGGCGTCCCGCGCCGCGATCACCACGTCGACACCCTCGGCCGCCAGTCCGCGCGCCACGGCCAGCCCGATACCCCGGCTGCCGCCGGTCACGATCGCGCGTTTCCCGTCCAGATCCAGATTCACGCCGTCGACGCTAACAATCCGGCGGGCCGCGGTGACCCATCCCGCTCCGGCTGATCCGAACTCGGCGTGCCGCACCGGAAGTCGGCGCCGCGGCGGGTTGCGATCACGGTGAACACAAGGGCAGGCCGCGGCCGCGGATCGCCCTAGCATGAGGCCGCACATGGATCCACGATGTGGTGTATCGAGAGGACTTGTTGTGAAGCCGCGTAGTTTTCGGAGTCTCCGTTTCCGGGGCGCCACCGTACTGACCGCGATCGTCGCGCTGGCCCTCCCGCTGTCCGCCTGCGGGAAAGGCGAGTCGGTGCATGCCGAGAACGGTGTCACCACACTGCGTTACCTCGGCTGGACCGATCAGGTGACGGTGCCCGAACTGGCCGAGAGCCTCGGCTACTTCGACGGCAAGGTCAAGCTGGCATGGTCCGGCACCACGATCAGCGGCCCGCAGGAGATCCAGTCCGCCGCCACCGGTCAGGTCGATTTCGGCGGCGCGTTCGCCGGTGCGGTGGCGAAGCTGATCACCGCCGGCGCCCCGATCACCGCGGTGATCAACTATTACGGCTCGGACGAGAAGTCGTTCCAGGGGTACTACGTGCCCAACGACAGTCCCGTGCACACCGCCGCCGATCTGGTCGGCAAGAAGATCGGGGTGAACACCCTCGGCGGTCAGAACGAGGCCGATATCCACGACGCGCTCGCCAAGGCCGGGCTGAGCCTGGACCAGATCAGATCCGTGCAGCTGGTGCCGCTGCCCCCGCCGAACATCGAGGACGCGGTCCGCAAGGGCCAGGTGGACGCCGCCGCGCTGAGCGGCCAGTTCCAGCAGCGCGCGCTCGCCATCGGCGGCCTGCGCCCGGTCTTCACCGAACTCGACGAGTACGGGGGCCCGATCGACGGCGGCCCCTACGTGTTCCGCAACGATGTGATCGCGAAGAACGCCGATGCGGTCCGGATCTTCACCACCGGCGTCGCCCGCGCCCTCGAATGGGAGCGCAACACCCCGCGCGATCAGGTGGTCGCGAAGATGAGCGACATCATCACCGCCCGGCACCGCTCCGGCGAGGACACCTCCACCCTGAAGTACTGGCAATCCGTCGGCGTCCCGGCCAGATTCGGTGTCATCTCCGATCAGGACTTCGCCCGCTGGGAGAGCTGGCTGCGCGACACCGGCGCGATCCACGGCCCGCTGGACCCGACCAAGTTCTACACCAACAAGTTCAACGGCCTGGCCCAGCCCTCGTAGCCGGAGCAGTTGCGGCTCAACGGGTTACGGCGAGGTGCCGGCGTCCGGTGTGACGCCGGTGGCCGGGGACGGCGATCAGCGGGGGCGGGCCGAACGCCTGCCGGATCTGCGGATGGACGGTCTCACCCGGGCGAACGGATGGCGAACGATTTCGTAGCGGTCGGAATTCTCGGGGCCGGCCGGCAGTAGGCTGGCCGCACTGTCCGCGCTCCAGTTTCCGGACCGAGGTGGATGTCGACATGTCTGCTCAAGATCTCGACTGGGCCGAACCGGCCGCCCTGGCGATTCCGGCGGAAGGTTATTTCGAATTGCGCCGCGGCCGGTACGGCCCGACCTATCCGCGCACGCCGGCCTGTTACGGATTCTCCATCATCGCCAAGGTGAAACCCGGCCGGGAGGAGGCGATCCGGGCCTACGGCAAGCAGATCGAGGAGGCGGTGGCGAACGATCCGGAGGTGCTGGCGCCGCTGCGGCTGCACTATCTGCGCTGGCAGTTGTTCGATGTCGGATCCGGTCTGCACTTCCAGTACCAGGGGATATTCGATACCGACTTCGACAAGTACACCGAGGATGCCGTGATGCTGTTCTCGAAGACCGGCATCACGACCGTATTCACGAACCTCGAAGGGTTCCCGGCGGATTGGCGGGAGAATCCGGAGGCCTTCGTGCGTTTCGTGCGCGAGCACCAGTGCCCCAGCTTTCTCGAATACGGTGAATATCCGTATGTCACCGCCGACGAGATCAAGAAGGCGCTGCGGTTGAAGGCGGCGTTCTCGGACATGCTCGACCAGATGCAGTGAATCCCGCCGGCGGGCTCGAACTCGACGATATCCAGCACATCCTGCTGACCCGGACCCCGGCGATGACCGGGCGTTACGAATTCCTCACCTTCGGCGATCCGGCCGGTGGCCGGGCCTGGCTGTCCGGTCTGCTGGATCGGGTCCAGTCCGCCGCCGATGTCCGGGCCACCGTGGACGACGCGCGGCGCTGGATCACCCTCGCCTTCACCTGGCAGGGTCTGCGCGCCCTCGGGGTGTCCGAGTCCGCGCTCGGCACCTTTCCCGCCGCCTTCCGCGAGGGGATGGCCGCGCGCGCCGACATCCTCGGCGACACCGGCGCGAACGATCCCGGCAACTGGGTGGGCGGGCTGGCCGGCGCCGATCTGCACGCGATCGCGATCCTGTTCGCCCGCACCGAATCCGACCATCGGCGCAGCACCGACGCGCACCGGGAACATGTCGCGCGCTGCCCGGGGGTGCGGGTGCTGTCGCATCTGGACCTGAA
Source organism: Nocardia sp. BMG111209 (assembly GCF_000381925.1). NCBI lineage: Bacteria > Bacillati > Actinomycetota > Actinomycetes > Mycobacteriales > Nocardiaceae > Nocardia > Nocardia sp. BMG111209. The sequence continues at coordinate 2,783,361 of NZ_KB907307.1, read as the reverse complement.
CGCCACGCCGCCGTTCGACCACGCCCACGACCATTTCGGGTATCGGGATCGGTTGTCGCAACCGGTGATCGCGGGTTCGGGGGAGCGGCCCACCCCGGGTTCCGGCGCCGCGTTGCAGCCCGGGGAATTCGTTCTCGGCTATCCCGACGAGGAAGGTCCGCCCCGCGGACTGCCGCAACCGGAGGTGTTGTCCCGCAACGGAAGTTATCTGGCCTACCGGCGGTTGCGCGAACATGTCGGCGCGTTCCGCGATTTCCTGCACGCGCACGCCGATACCCCCGAGGGGCGGGAACTGCTGGCCGCGAAGCTGATGGGGCGCTGGCGCAGCGGCGCCCCGCTGGTACTCGCCCCCGAGCGCGACGATCCGGAGCTGGGCGCGGATCCCCTGCGCAACAACGACTTCGACTACGGTCGGATGGACCCGCACGGTTACGCCGTACCGCTGGGGGCGCACGCCCGGCGGCTCAACCCCCGCGACACCGCGGCGAACATGAACCGCCGCAGGCTGATCCGCCGCGGCGCCACCTACGGTCCCGCGTTACCGGAGGGCGTGCCCGACGACGGCGCCGATCGCGGGATCGCGGCGTTCATCATCTGCGCGGATCTGGTCCGGCAATTCGAGTTCGCGCAGAACGTGTGGATCAACGACCGGACCTTCCACGAACTCGGCAACGAACACGATCCCATCTGCGGGGCGCAGGACGGCACCCTGGATTTCACCGTCCCCCGGCGGCCCATTCGCACTGTGCACAAAGGCATTCCGGCGTTCACGACGCTCACCGGCGGCGCGTACTTCTTCCTCCCCGGCCTGCGGGCACTGCGTCATCTGGCGACGCTCGACGAGTGAAAGGTGGTCCGAGGCGTGAGTGCTCCCGTGTCCGCGCGTACCTACAATCAGGACCACATCCCGCGTCCGGCCGACGGGCGGCGGCGGATCGGTATCTACTGGGCCTGGAGTTATCCCTGGGAGGCCCAGCGCGATCCGGCCGAGATCTACAATCGGTTCTCCACGATCACCGAGGTCCGCAACGCGGCCTGGCCGGCCTACGAGACGCCGGACTTCGAATCCGCGAACTTTCTGCAGGGGATCGCCGGCACCCTGGAACTCTTCCACCGGTCGACGCTGGCGTTCCAGCGGGTCGCCGGTGCGGCGACGGGACATCCGGTCGCGGTGTTCCAGCGCGTCGACCAGGCCGGATATCACCTGCCGATCGACGAACGGATCCTCGCCGACACCGATACGCTGATGGTCTTCGGGCTCGACCATCTGCTCGCCGGGCAGGAGGCCGACGCCGGGGAGGTCGACGCGCTGCGGGAGTGGCTGCGCCGCGACGGTACCTGTCTGCTGCTCGCACCCCATCACGACGTCGGCTTCACCGACGATCTCACCCAGCGGCAGACCGAATATCACCATCACGGCGACCCACTGGTGCCCCGGCAGCAGCGATTCAGCGGGTACACCCGCTCCCTGATGGCGGCGCTGGACGTGCCCGTGCACAACATCTGGGGGCTGCGGCCCGCCGTCGTGGCCGATACCGGCCGGATCGCGCCGCTGACCCGGTTTCCCGACCTGGATCGCCCCGGGCTGCTGGACAACGTGACGACGTTGAATTTCCACCCGCATCTGCCGCACTACCAGCTCACCGGACCGGAGAGCGACGCGGTCCGGGTGCTCGGCCGGCAGCGTGTCGATCCGACCCGGCCGCATCCGTTCACCGACGCCGGTGACACCGAGTTCAACGCGGTGATCTGGCTGCCACCCGGCGGTGATCGCGCCGGGGATATCGTGCTGGTCGACTCCACCAATTTCACGACGCTGTTCGGCGGCACCGACAGCCTGCGGAACCTCTGGCACAACCTCGCGACGATGAAATGAGAACGGCGTCAGGGGATGTGACGAAGTTGCGTCCGCGGATCGGGCAGCCGGATGACGCCGTCGGAGGTCGCGGGGCAGCGCCAGGCCACGACGTGGTCCGGCCGGACCAGCACCGCGCCGGTGGCGGTGATGCCCAGCCGGTCGGGCTGCGAGATACGATGGACCGCAACGTCTTCCGTGTCAGGTAGCCGGGCCTCGGGGCCGATGAGCGCGGTGTGACCCGGGCCGATCAGGTCGAGCACGGAACGGCCGGGAGCGACCCAGAAGTGCGGGAGGCGGGTGCCCGGCTGACCGGTGAGGTCCAGGCGGTCGCGGGCCGCGATCGTGCCGTCGGGGACGAAAGCGCCTGCCGGATACTGATATCCGAGGATCAGCACGAGCGGGTCGGCGAGTGCGGTGCCGTCGGTGGAGGTCGAATGCAGGTCGCGCAGGTTGCCGGTGCGGATGCTGGACTGGTCGGCGGTGAACCAGCCGGCCGGATGTCGTTCGGCGTGATAGCTGTCCAGCAGTGACTCCGGCGCCCGCCCGGACCGGACCATCGCCAGTTTCCAGGCGAGGTTGTGCGCGTCCTGGATCCCGGTGTTGGCGCCGGCGGCGGCATAGGGCGGCATCACGTGCGCGGCGTCGCCGATCAGGGAGATCCGGCCACGGGAGAAGCGGTCGGCGACGAACATGCCCGGCTCCCAGGCTGATACGCTGAGGATATCGATATCGGGATCGGGACTTCCGATGGCGGTGCGGACCGTCGCGGCCCAGTCGCGGGCGGGGTTCTCGGCGGCGGCGGTGGTGAAGATCCAGCGCCGCTCGCCGTCGATACTGGCGAATGCGCCGGTGGCGTCCGGATGTTCGATCTGGCAGAGGTTGAACGGCTTGTCCCGCACCAGATTCCGCAGATCGGCGGCGAAGTACACGTTCACCGCGCTGCCGAGCGTGCCGCGGCCGGATCGCGGGATGCCGAGTTGCCGCCGGATCGGGCTGCGCGCACCGTCGGCGGCGATGACGTACGGGGTCGTGATCCGGGTGGTTTCGCCGTCCGGGCCGCGGACGGTGGCGACGACCGCATCGTCGCGTTCGGTCAGGCCGAGTACCTCCGTGCCGAAACGCACGTCCACACCGCGCTGCTCGGCGATCTCGCGCAGTACCGGCTCGAGCAGATCCTGTGCGCACAGACAGGCCGTGGCCGGGGTGATCGCATCCCAGTCCGGTGTGCCGCCGGGCAGGGTGAACTCGAGCAGTTCCGCCTCGGCCAGGGTGCGTCCGGCCGCCATCCGGTAGTAGCCGGCCAGCGTGCCGCCGGCCGCGCGGACGGCGTCGTCGATCCCGATCTGCCGGAACAGTTCCATCGTGCGGATGTTGATCCGCCGGGCCTTCGGTTGCGGCGAGGTGCCCCGGTGCTTCTCGACGAGCATCGCCGCAACCCCGTGGTGAGCGAGGAAGAGCGCGGCGGACAGCCCGGACAGCCCGCCGCCGACGATCAGCACCTCAGGTGAGTGTACAACGTTCTCCATGAGAACGTTGTACACTCACCTGGGGCATCGAGCAACCCGACGACGAGGAGGTCTCCATCGCCACCGACGACGCGCCCGGCGCACTGATCTGGACCCTGCCGGAACCGCCCGGCCGGGCGATGAGCACGCTGAGCAGGCAGAAGATCCTGGACGCGGCGATGAGTATCGCCGACGCCGAGGGTGCGGACGCGATAACCATGCGCCGGGTGGCCACCGAGGTGGGGGCGCGGACGCCGATGGCGCTGTACCGGTACGTCGGCAGCAAGGACGGCCTGGTGGACCTCATGCTCGACGCGGTCTACGGCGAGGTCGCGCTACCGGAGCCCTCCGGCGAGTGGCGCGCGGATGTCGAGGCGCTCGCGCTCGCGACCTGGCGGACCGTCACCGGTCACCTGTGGTTCGGCAAGCTGATCCACACCCGGCCGCCGTTCGGCCCGAATGCGTTGCGCTACTTCGACTTCCGCTTCGGAGTACTGGAGCGCGCCGGTGTCGGCCCGGATATGGCGAGCCGGATCACCGCGGCCGTCGACGGCCACATCTTCGGCGCCGCACTGCAACTGGCGGAGGAGCACGCCATGCGGTCCCGCATCGGCAACCCGACCGACGCGCAGCTGAAATCCACTGCCCGCCCGCTCCTGGACACCCTGCTGGAGGCCGGGCAGCACCGCGCCTTCACCCGCTGGTTCCATGCACACGACCCGAATGTGTTGCAGGACAACGTCGAATACACCCTGAGCTGTCTGCTGGACGGTTTCGCCGCCCGGCAGCAATAGGTGCGGGCCGCCGGACAACGCGGGGCCGCCGGTCGCGGAACCGCTACGACACCGGGCCGGCGAGCCGGTCGTAGCCGACGAAGGTGAAGATCGTGACGCCCGCAGGCAGCGGCTCGGGTGTTCCGGTGAATCGGTGCGCGCCGACGGCGAACGAGATGCCCGGGTCCGAGACCCACAGCTGTTCGAAACCGTGAGCGGCGAACCAGTCGCAGACCTGGGGTACGAGGTCGGGTTCGCGGCGGCCGCGGGTCCACACCACCGTGCCGCCGGGGGCCGTCAGTCGCGTGGTGAATTCGATGGTGCGCTCGACGTCGGCGTCGGTGATGTTGCCGAAGATCCCGCAGGCGATCACCAGATCGGCCGGGGCCAGCGGGGCGTAGTGGTCGGTGCGCGCGGCATCCCCGACGATCACCTCGACTCCGGTCAGGCCGTGGCGGGCCGCCAGCTCCCGGGCCACCTCGGCGTTGCGGGGATCGAGTTCGACCAGCCGTGCCGTCACATCGTCCCGGCGGGGATGGTCGGCGAGCACGCCGATCAGGTCGCGGCCCTGGCCCGCGCAGAGGCTGATCGCGCGCAGCGGGCCCGGCGCGGCGGTGTCGAGGGCGGTCCGGATCTGCTGTTGTACGGCGTCGAGCCGCTGGGACAGCCGGCTGCCGGGCTGATCGTATTCGGCATGCCAGGCGTGCCAGTCGCGTTCGCTCACCCGCTCAGGGTAGGGACGGCGGCGGACGCGGGGGAGGTTTGCTCTCGGCGTGATTCGGATTCCGGGACGATCGTGACGAGCGTCTCCGGTGGCGACAGGCCCGCCGAATTTCGGCTGCGGTCACGGCGCCGCGTCGTAGAGTTGCGGTGGTGCTGCTGCGAGAGGTGTGAACCGTGCAACCGAATTCCGAACCGCCGCTGGAACCGACCGCGAACGAGCGGTTGTCCCATGCCGGGCGGATCTTCACCTCCGACCTGTCGGTCAACGAGTTCGCGCTGCTGCACGGCGCGGGATTCGAACCGGTCGACCTGGTCATGGGCGTGTCCGTCTACCACGTGGGATTCCAGTTCGCCGGCCTGCGGCAGCAGGCCGAACTCCAGGTGCTCACCGAGGCCACCTACCGTGCCCGCTGGAATGCCATGGCGCGCATGCAGGCCGAGGCCGACGCGCTGCACGCCGACGGCATCGTCGGGGTGCGATTGCAGTGGCGGCACGTGGGCGGCGAGGCCAATCATCTGGAGTTCATCGCCGTGGGCACCGCGGTGCGGTACGTCCCCGAGCCGGGCCGGTTCCGGCGGCCGAACGGGCAGGCGTTCACCAGTCACCTGTCCGGTCAGGACATGGTGACGCTGTTGCGATCCGGGTTCGCGCCGGTGGCGTTCGTGCTGGGCAACTGCGTATTCCACGTCGCGGTACAGGGATTCATGCAGTCGATGCGCCAGGTCGGCACCAACGTCGAGATGCCGCAGTGGACCCAGGGCAACTATCAGGCGCGCGAGCTGGCGATGTCCCGGATGCAGGCCGAGGCCGAACGCGACGGCGGGATCGGGGTGACGGGCGTGCACTTCCAGATCGAGAGTTACGCCTGGGGTCATCACACGGTCGAGTTCTACGCGGCGGGCACCGCCGTCCGCCGGACCGGCGAGGGCGAGACGATCACCCCGCAATTCGTGCTCCCGATGGGCGACTGATCCATGGCGGCAACGGGTTTCGACCCGGAGCGGGCGGCCGCGGTGATCGCCGGCGCGCTGCACGGCCCCGGTGGCCCCGGACTGGTGTTCACGGTGTTCGCCGCGGTGCCCGGCGCGGTCCGGACCCCGGCCCGCCGCGGCCTGTTCCGCTCCGCGCCGGAGCGGCTGCAACTCGGCGACTGGCGTTACGAGGTCACCGCCGATCAGCGGATCAGCGCCGCGCACATGGTCAACGGGATCGTGCTGGCCGAGGAGGTGCTCACCGCGTCCGCGGTCGGGCCGCACGTGGCGCGGGCCCTGGCCGGTGTGGTCGACGGCTTCGGCCCGCCCGCGCTGCCGCAGATCGAGGCGGCGCTGGAGATCCTGGAGACGGCCGCCTGATCGGTGGCGGCGTCCGGACCGGGCCGGCGACGAGTTGCCGTCGCCGGGCCGTGCGTAGAAAACTTGTCCGGTGCTCGATCTCGATGACCTGCTGGCCGGTTTGACCCCGAAGGAACGTGCGGCGGTGGAGGAGCTGGACGCCCGGCGCCTCGAGGTCGAACGAAGCGGGCTGGGCCCGTCGGCCGCGGCCACCCTGACGGCGCCGCTGCACGGGGTGTTCGCCCGCCTGCGGATGTGGAACGGGCTGGTTCGCGATATGGAGAACCTCTGGGCGGCCCGCGATCATTGTTCGGTGCACGAATATCTGCACCTGCTCGAGGCGCGGGACGGTATCGAGCGGAACTCGCAGCGGATGCCGGCCCGCCTCCGGCGGAAATTCGAGAACGTGGTCGGCGAGCTCGACCGGCGATTCCGGGAGATGACGGACGACGACGGCGGCGCCGAATTGTCCCGGTATTCCAGGAAAGTCGCGGCCGGTATCGAGCTGTCCTGGTGGTGGACGCGGAAACCGAAAGTGCTGCCGGCCGGTTGGTGAATCGGCCGGCCGCACCCGATGCTCCGTCAGCCGTAGGTTTCCAGGAAATCGATGAGCTGTTCCTCGACCTCGCCGGCATCCTCGAGTGGTTTACGTTTGGCCTCCAGGAGAATCAGCACGGCCTTGCTCGTTCGCTGAATCGTGAGATGACACGATCGGTCCGAACCCGTGATACGGCCGCGCTCCGGCGATTCGGCGGAATACACCCGGCCCGCGATGCGCACGCCACCGGGCAACGGCACCCGGGGATCGGCCAGCGGCGCCTCGAGTGCGGCCAATTCGGCGGCGCCGACCTCGAATCCGGCGCTCGCGGCCCACTGCCGGCCGTCCAGCCCGAAGATGGCGGCGTGGCGGAACGGGCCGCGCGCGATCAGCTGTTCGTCGACGTGCTGCTGCCAGGTGCCCGCCGGACGCTCGTCCGGGAACAGCCGGCGGCGGCCGGGCGCGACCGGGCCGATCGGCCGGCCGCCCGCGACGCAGACCAGGTCGCGGTGCTGATCCAGGCACTGCTTCAGCCAATCGCGCACGTCGGCGACGTAGTGCATGAGCTCGAGCGGCAGGTCGCCGCGGCGCAGCCCGGCCAGAAGGGCGTAGATCTCCGGGATCTCGTCGTAGGGCAGGCAGCCGACGGCCGAATCGTAGGACTGCGCGGGTATTTCCGTGATCCCCCGGTGGACCAGTGCGGAGATCGAGAAGTCGATACCCGCCTCGGACAGGGCATGGTCGGCGCGGCCGAACCAGCTCGGCCGGATCGAATCCCAGCCGCCCAGCGGCCGGCCGTGATATCGGACGAGGACGTCGAAAAGGTCGATGTAGAGGAAATCGTGCAGATAATCCTTGCGAATATCGAGACCGTCGTCGTTCACGCCGGAGACCATATGGCGCAAGGCTTCCCGGGGTGTGAGGTCGAACTTCTCCCGGGCCCATTCCTCGGTGAGTACGGTGAGTTCCGATCCGAGGATATCCGCAGCAGCCGCCACACCGTTCTCGTCGCCGGTGCGGAGATGCCGCACGACATCCGCCATCCGCACGGCATACGCCGCGATATTCGTCCCGCCCATGGTCACTCCCTCAACCCGGAATATTTCGGCACTGCGCGCGATCCGTGAATCGACGATAACCGAGGGCACCGACAGGTTCCGGTGCCCCGTACGGCCCGCGGATCGGGCTCCGGCCGACCGGGGCCCGTCGTCGCGCGAGGGCCCGTACGGTCACCGAAAACGTTCTGCCACAGCCGGTCCCACATGCCGCCCCCTCCGGACGACGCCGCCCCTCGCCAGAATATCGGAGATTCGGTACGCGGTACGGCCGATCGAGTGGCTCGGAGCGGGAGCGCTCCGGGCGGGGGTTATCCCGCGAACTCGGCGTGGAGTTCGGGGAGGAAGCGGGAGAGGTGGTTCATCTCCTGGCCGCAGTGCAACATCAGGTCCCGGGCCATGCCGATGCCGGGCAGCAGATCCGAGGGGTCGGCGGCGGCGCCGCGGGCGAGGGCGCGGGCGGTGTGGACGGGGTCCGGGGTGTGCGCGCCGTAGACGCGGAGGTAGAAGCGGCTGCGCATCTCGGCGCCGCCGGGAATCGGGCGGACCTGGTGGGCGAGCCAGCCCAGATCCACCGGCGCGACGCTGCTGCCGACCCGGCCGAAGACGACGGTGTGGTCGTCCGGGACGGTGAAGCCGTACGCGATCGGGTCGTGGAAGGCGATGGCGAGCTGCTGGAGTTTCGGGCCGATGTACTCGTCGACGTACGAGATGTTACCGAGGTAGCGGGCGCGATCGGGCATCGGCCGGTCGAGCCGGTCGGCGGCGACCTCGGCGTACATGTGGGCGTCGGGATGCCACAGTTTGTAGCGGGCGGACTCGAGCAGATGCCAGCCGAACCACCAGTCCCACATCGCCGCCGTCACCCGCGGCATCTCGGTGCGGGCCGCGACCCAGACGAGGCCGGATTCGGTGTGCCCGTAACCGGTTTCGATCGCCGAGTAGCCGGTGGGCGCGAGTTCGGTGGTCAGCGCGGAGAACGGCGGGATACGGTCGGACGGGACCGGCGGACCGGCGTACGCGTCCGCGACGACGGGCTGCGGCGGGTCCGTGTGCTCGGCCATGAAGCGTGCGTAGGGCCGGGCCCGATCCCGGCCGGAATAGCCCGGATAGCGAGCATTGTCCGAGGCGTCCGGGGGCTCCGCGAGGGCCGTTCCCGCGGCGGTGAACGCCCCCAGGGCCGCCGCGGACAGGGTCAGTGCGCGCCGTCGCGTGACCTTCGATGCTCCCACGCGGCCACGCTAGCAAGCGGCGCGGTCGCGCCGGGACGAGCTGTGAGACTGCACAACGAACGGCGCGAACATGATTCGTTCCGGACAGGCCCGGGGGATGCCGCTGTCACGCGGTGATCGTCGTCGCCGAAATCCGCACCCGTCGCGGCCGTCGGTGCGGGTCGACCGCGGCCGTTTCGTGACTTTTATCATCGTGCCGAAAAAGAATGAAAGCAGAGGATCACTCGATATCGTCGTCTCCTCGACGGGTTTCGTATGCTGGGGAGTGGTGAGTGGACGGTTTACATCGGATCGACCGTGCAGGAAGGTACTCCCGCGGTGGACAGTCGCGAGGTCGTCGAAACGGCGCGAAAATGGTCGGCCGCCGTGGTGGGCTGCCATCCGCTGCCCTCGTCCGCGCGTGACGGCATCGAACATCGGATGGCCGGATGGATCGCGGAATTGGATGCCGCGCTGTCGGCGGAGCCGTTCGATCCGGAGCCGGCGCATCGGGTCGGGGTCGCCATGGCCCGGGCGCAGCTGACCACCCCGGCGGTGCTGGGCCCGACCTCGTCGATGCTGTCCGAGCTGGCCGAACGGCTGCCCGCACCGGATACGACGCGGCGGCTCGGGGCGCTGACCGGGGAACTGTCCCGGGGATACACCACCGAACTGCTGGCGGCGCGCACCAGCCGGTTGCAGACCGCCGAGGAACTCTTCCACGTCGTTTTCGACAATGCCGCGGTGGCGATCGCGATCTACGACGTCGACGGCATCACCATCGACGCGAATCCCACCACCGAGCGCATGGTCGGAATGTCGCGCGAGAACATGATCGGAATGTCCGGATTGGATTTCATGGCGCCCGGTGACCGGGAGAAATTACGCCTGTGCGTCACCCGGCTGTTCAAACGGAAGCAGGGCACCGCGCATTTCGAGGGCCGATTCTGCCGCGCCGACGGCACCATCGCCTGGGGTTCCTGGACCATGACGCTGGTGCACGGCAAATCCGATCCCGAGATCTATCTCGTCGCGGTGGGGGAGGACATCACCGAGCGCCGCGCACTGCAGCAGGAACTGCAATGGCAGGCGCATCACGACTCGCTGACCGGGATGCCCAACCGCCGATGCCTGCTCGAGCGGCTGCAGGCCATTGTGGAGGACGCCGACCCCGCCGAGAGCATCGGCCTGTGTTTCATCGATCTGGACGCGTTCAAGATGATCAACGACCGGTACGGGCACAATGTGGGCGATCGGGTGCTGATCGAGGTCGGACGGCGGCTGGACGCCGCCCTGGGGTCGCCGACGGTGATGTTGTCCCGGATCGGCGGCGACGAGTTCGTGGTGCTGCTCTCGCCGCCGTGCGACGCCGAATGCGTGAACGACGCGGCCGGTGTCGCGCTCGCGTCGCTGCGGGAGCCCATCCCGATCGGTGCGGGCGAGGTGCTGTCGATCTCGGCGAGCGTCGGCGCGGTCCTGACCCCGATCGCGGGGGTCGACACCGAGAAGCTGATCGACGACGCCGATACCGGCCTGTACCTGGCGAAGGCCAGCGGGCGCGACACCTGGGTGCTCAACCGGATCCACGACGGGCATCCGGAGAACAACTGAGCGGATCGGGCGGGCCGTGGGTCCTCCGGTTCGTGTGGATTCGGTTGGATTCTCTGCGGCCGTGGGGCGTCCGGGGGTCCGGGTTCATATTCTGTGGTGGCGCTGCCGTTGCGGCAGCGGCCGAGCAGAGGAGGATCAGGCGCGTGCGAGACGTCCTGAACGCAGTGTTGACCGTCGGTGTCACCGTCGCCGCGGCCACCGGCATCGGGGCGACCGCCTCGGCCGACGAACCGGCGGCGCCCCCGGCCGGGCGGTGCGCCTGGCAGGGTGAGTTGTCGCCGCGCACGATCGGGCAGGTGAACTTCGCACTGCCCGATACCGGTGCGTGGTACTGGATCCTGCCGTACGAGGCGCGTCCCGGCACGACCATCACGCTCACCGGGCAGTTCCCGCAGGCCCGGTACATGTCGTTCAACACCTACGACAGCAGGTTCAGCAGCTTCACCGCCGGCGGCCTCGCGTCCGCGCTGCCCGACTACCGGATCGCGCCGGACCCGGGCACGAACAACCCGTGGCAGCATCCCGGCGATGCCGGAACCTACACGGTGAACGCCACTTCCGATCCCAACGTGCCGAACGCGCTGGCATTGTCGCCCGGGGGCGCGACCGATGGCCGGGGCTACCTCGTCTTCCGCGAATACCTGCCGGCCGGGGACGCGGCGTCGATCCGGCCGCCCGAGGTGCGGATCAGCGACGGCGCCGGAACGCGCACGCTCGCAGCGTGTGTCGGCGGGGGCAACGAGCTGCTGGGCGCCGTCACGTCGGCGCTCGGCGAGGCGGGTATCAGCAGGCGCGACAAGCCCTCCGCCACAACGGGATTCCGCCGGGCCAGTGGCGCCGGCGCATTCCCCAACGTCGACAACGCCTATCTCGCCACCACCTTCACGCCGTCGGCGGACGGCCGGGTGATGGTGGTGCGCGGCCGGGCGCCGAAGGCGCCTACCGGCACCGAGCCGGTGGTGTGGCCACCCGGATCCGGTACCCAGGTCCGGTATTTCTCGTTCTGCACCAACCTCGCGGTGCTGCCCGGCCCGGTGGTGGTCGACACCGCCGCCGACGGCTCGATCGACAGCGGTTGCCGCACCGACGAACAGACCGTGCTCGACGCCGCGGGCGACTACACCTATGTGGTGGGCGCCGAGGCGCAGCGCGCCGAGATCGAGGCCGTCCCCGGCGTGACGTTCGTGCCGACCTCGAGCGAGCATCCGGCCACGCCCGAGGCGATGCTGATCCGGAACATGCTGCCCGCCACCGATTTCGCGCAGGCCGTGCAGAACGTGCCGGTCGACGGCACGCCCGAGCAGGCCGCCGCGGTCATGGGCCCGTACTACCCGCACGCCACCCTGTGCACGATCGCCGCCGTGCGGGACGGCGGTTGCCCGAGCGCGTGATCCGCGTGCCGTCGCCGGGCCGCCACGGTCGTCCGACCGCGTGGCGGCCCGGCGGCCGGGCCGCGCGTCAGTGTGCCGGAATGGCCGGCCAGGCGGTGTCCTGCGGCAGCGGGTGACGGAAGATCCGGGCGGCGTTACCACCCGCGATCGCCACGGCCTCGTGCTGCGGGATGTCGGCGAAACGCTTGCGCAGCAACTGCTGTGAGTTCGGCCAGGTCGAATCGGCATGCGGGAAGTCGGTTTCGAACATGATGTGATCGACGCCGATCATGTGCCGCTGATCCAGCGTGCCCGGGTCGTCGAGCATGCAGAAGTAGAAGTTGCGGCGCAGCGCCTCGCTGGGGGTCACGTCGTAGGACCACGCACCGGCGCCCGCGCCGGAATGTTCCAGCACGTAGTCCAGGCGGTTGATCGCCATCGGCACCCACCCGATCCCGCCCTCGCTGAGCGCGATCTTCAGATCGGGGTACAGCGCCGGGATCCCGGCCCAGACCCAGTCGATCGCGGCGCAGAACGCACCCGCGGGGAACAGCGAGGTCTGCACGTTCAGCCCGCCCCCGGGCGAGCCCTGCAGGACGAAACCGCTTGCGCCGCAGTGCAGGGACAGGACCGTATCGGTCTCCTCGCAGGCCTTGAAGAACGGCTCCCAGTGCTTGTGATCGGTGATCGGCGGCAGCTTGAGCAGATGCGGCGACTCTAGGAACGACACCGAGGTGAAGCCGAGTTCGGCGTTGCGGCGGACCTCCTCACCGGCGAGCACCGGATCCTTGAACCACGGCAACTGCATCGGGATGAACCGCTCCGGATAGGCGCCGTGCCACTCCTCGAGCATCCAGCTGTTCCAGGCCCGGACCGCGGCGAGCCCGACCTCGGTGTCGTTGTTCATCGACAGCACCCGGCCGGTGAAACCCCAAGCGCCGGAAGGGAAGCACAGCGACGCCCAGATGCCGTCCAGATCCATGTCCCGGACCCGCGCGTGCACATCCCATGCGGCGCGGCGCATCTCGTCGAAATTGAGCGGATCCAGGCTCCACTGCGACTGCGGCCGGCCGGCCACCACGCTCATCCCGTTGTCGCGATAGAGCCGATCCCGGTAGATCCACGCCTCCGAGCCGTCGGGCGTCGTGATGACCTGCGGCGCCCGGTCGCGCAACTTCGCCGGGAAACGCTTCACGAAGATGTCGGCGGGCTCGGTGAGATGGTCGTCCACCGAGATGATCGAGTAACTACGCTCCTGCGGTTCCGGATCCGGAAGCAGTTGCCAGTTCGGCCTCGGCATCGTGCGCTCTCCTCTGTCTGGTCCCGGCCCCAGGGTCGTCGTCGCAGCCGCGGTCCGGTGCCGGCGGCGGGCCTTGTACACCTCCAACTTCTCAGTAAGCGCTCACTTATGCAAGATGGGTTCCGGAGGGACTTGTCACTCGCGTCATCCGGCGGACTGTTGTTCGCGCATCTTCTCGGCGCGCTGCTCCAGCCCCTGCAATTGCTGCCGGGCGCGGCGCGACTTCTCCCGCGCGGCCCGCTCGGCGGCGGCGGTGAAGCGGCGCCGATCCTCGGCCCGCGCCAATTCCGCGCGCAGCCCGGCGATCGCGGATTCCGCGGCGGCCAGTTCGGCCCCGGCGGCCTCGTGCTCGGTCTCGGCGGAAGTCACTGCGGCACCGGCGGTTTCGATCTCGCCGCGCAACCGCTCGAGTTCCCGGCGCGCCTCGTCCCGGGGATCGGGCCGGGGGGCGCGTGGTTTCCCGGCGGATTTCGCGGGGCGGGTCACGGTCCGCTCCGCCTCGGGTTCGCCGGGGACGGCGGTGAGACCCGCCGGGCCGAATCCTTCGTAACTCGCCGCGGCGGTCAGCGTCCCGCCACGCACCCGGTCCGCGACCGCCGGGTCGGCGAGGGCCGCGTTGAGCGTGGTGCCGATGTCGCGGAGCACGGATTCGCTCGGCGGCTGCCCGGCCGCCGCGGCCAGTTCACCGGCCTTGCGGGTGAGCGCGTTGACCACCTGCTGCCGCTGGGTGGTCAGGGTGCGCAACCGCTCGCCCGACAACCGCCGCTGTGCGTCGCGCAACGCGTCCCCGAGCGTCAGCAGCGCGCCGACCTCGTCGCCGTCGGCCCGGGCCAGCAGATTCACCGCCCACGCCGCCACGGTCGGCCGCCGTAGCCCGCCGATCGCCGCCGCGAGCGCCTTGTCCCCGGCGTCGCGCGCCTGCCGCACCCGCTCGGTGCGCGTGGCCACGAACTCGGCGGGCGGTATCCCGTAGAGCTCCGCGGTGACCTCGTCGAGGGTCATGATGCCTCCAGCCTACGACCGCGGCGGTCGCGCGGTGCTCAGTTGACCGTGGGGACCAGGCCGCCGTCGATGCGGAGGTTGGCGCCGTTCACGGACGCGCTGCGCGGACTGGCGAGGAAGGCCACCGCGGTCGCGATCTCGGCGGGTTCGACCAGGCGGTCCGACGGGTTGGCCAGGGGGCCGTCGAGCAGCATCCGGGTGGCGGCGGCCACGTCGTCGCCGAGGCCGTGGCCCCGCGCGAAGGTCCGCGCGAAGTCCCACCAGCCGTCGACGAGAACCGGGCCCGGGCTGACGGTGTTCACCGTGATCCCGGTGGCGGCGAGTTCCTTCGACAGGCCGACGGTGAGGTTGGCCAGCGCCGCCTTCGCCGCGCTGTATGCCGCGCGCAGCGGCAGCGGATTCGGGTTCGCCGCGCTGCCGATCTGAATTACGCGGCCCCACTTGCCTTCCCGCATCCGCGGGGTCAGTGCCCGGATCAGGCGCACCGCGGTGGCGACGTTGGTGTTGTAGAGCCCGAGCCAATCCGCGGGGGTGGCCGCGGTCCAGCCGTCCGCGCCGAGGCCGCCGGCGTTGTTCACCAGAATGTCGATCCCGCCGAACGCCGTGGCGGCACGTTCGGCCACCTCCGTCGCCATCGCGTCGGCGGCCAGATCCCCGAGCACGACGGCGGCCCGGCCACCGGCGGCGGTGACGGCCGCGGCGGTGCCCTCGGCCCGATCGCGGTCGCGGCCGTGCACGACCACGGCGACGCCCTCGGCGGCCAATCCGAGCGCGATCGCCCGGCCGATGCCGCTCGAAGCGCCGGTGACCAGCGCGCGTTTGCCTTGCAGTTGCAGATCCATCGGTACCCATCTCTTGACTTGGATCAATAGATTGAGTTCAAGCTATTGATCCGAAGCGTAAGCTGACCGGGTGTCGTCGTCAACCCGCACGCAGGCCGGCTCCGAGGGCCCGAGGGATTCCGTGGACCGGGTCGTCGCGGGCCTGGCCCGCCTGCATCCGGACCTCGACCACTCACCGGTCGCGGTGATCCAGCGGCTCGGGCGGGTCCGGCGTATCCTCGAGGCGGAAATCGAGGCCGGATTCGCCGAATTCGGGCTCACCGGACCGGATTACGTCGCGCTGGCGACGTTGCGGCTGCACGAGAGCGACGGCGGCGTCTCGCAGCGGTATCTGATGCGCGAACTCGGCCTGACCTCGGGCACGATCAGCGTGCGCGTCGAACGGCTGGTCGGGCAGGGGCTGGTCACCCGCTCGCCGGATCCGGCGGATCGGCGCAACACCCTCGTCGCGCTCACCGCGGCCGGGCGCGATCTGTTCGACCGGGTCACCCCGGCGCACTTGGCCGTCGAGGACCGGCTGCTCGCCGCCCTCGATCCCGAGCAGCGCCATGCGCTGGAGGACATCCTGCGCCGATTGCTGCTGTCGTTCGAAGGATCGGTTCCCGACGACGAATCACCCAGGCTGGGAATGACTCTGGCCCCGGCGCACGTCGCCGTGCGGATGCGGGAGGCGGTCGGACTGCCCGCGTACACCGGGCTGCTGGTCCGGGAGGTCGAGCCGGGTTCCCGGGCCGAGGCCGCCGGAATCCGGACCGGCGACGTACTCCTGCGCGCCGGCGACCGGGACCTCCGTTCCGTCACCGCCCTGTACGCGGCCCTGCGTGCGGCCGACGAGCCCGGCGCACTTCACATTTCGTTCGTCCGCGGCGTCGACGCCCGGCACGAGACCACGCTCGATCCGAGCCCGCACCCCGCCGATCCGGCCGCCGCCCCGATCACCGACGGCGGCAACGGTATTCACCTGATCTGAGGGCCCGCCGGCCCGGCCCGCGAAGTCGATCCGGACATGGTGCCGCAGCCGGCGATCGTCCGGTTCTGCCGAGCGGACCGGTCCTCAGGGGAGGAAGCAATCGCGGTGTGCGCGTACCCATTCGGCGAAGGGACGGGGTGGGTGGCCGGTGATGCGCTCGACGGCGTTGGTGATCAGCGGGACGGTGGTGACCGCGGCGGCGGCGACGTCGAGCAGCACCTCGAGGACGGGTTCGGGCAGGGCCGGCGGGCGCGCGGCGAGGGCGGCGGCGCGGTCCCATTCGTCGATGGGGACGGGTTTTCCGATCGCGTCGGCGATGACGGCGACGGCGTCCCGGAGCCGGAGGACGGCCGGGCCGGTGAGGAGGTGCCAGCGGGCGCGATGTGTCTCGCTGGTCAGCAGATCCGCGGCGACCTCGGCGATATCGTCGGGGTGGATCGGGTTGATCTGCGAGTCCGGGTAGGCGATACCCAGCCGGTGTCGTTCGCGGATCTGCGGAGCCCAGTCGCGGCGGGCGTTGGTGGCCAGCCAGCCGGGGTACAGGATCGTGGCGGGGACGCCGCAGTGCTGGACCCGCTCCTCGGCCGCGCGGTGGACGAGGCCGATCATGCGGTCGTGCTCGCCCGCCTCGAAGGACGCGGGTGAGGACAGCAGGACCAGGTGCCGCACGCCGTGCTCCCGCGCGGCGGCGAGGAAGACTTCCGAATTTCCCCTGGTGGGATAGAGGAACAGGGTGTCGACGCCGGTGAGGGCGGCGTCGGCGGTACGGGGATCGTCGATATCCAGTTCCACGAGTTCCACACCGGGTACCGGGGAATCGCCGAGTCGGCGGGTGGTACCCCGCACCTCGTGTCCGGCGGTGGTCAGCACGGCGGCCACCCGGGCGCCGATGCTGCCCCGGAAACCGGTTACCAGAATGGTCATGTCACTCCTGCCGGGCGAATCGGCCGGGCCGACTCCGACTTACAACAAAATAATTTTGTAACCAAAGATATTTGGAGGGTGGTGCGGTGTCAACCAATGCCGGGCTCCGGGAGGACGGCGACGACGATCTGGATCGGTCGATCCGGGATCTGTTGCTGCTGATGCCGCAGATCATGGGCCGGGTCAAGCGGCTGCCGGTGCCGCCGGAGCTGGCCGGCATGGAGTTGACGCCGCGGCATCTGTCGCTGCTGTCGCTATTGCTGTTCGACGGTTCGATGACCGTCAACGAACTCGCGGGCCGCCTCGGCGTCGCCCCGACCACGGCGAGCCTGATGATCGGCGACCTCAGCCGCAAGGGCATTCTCACCCGGCGCGAGAACGAGGCCGATCGGCGGCAGAAGATCGTCGATATCGCCGACGCGCATCGGGGGGCGATCGAGACGTGGCTGGCGCCGGGCGCGCGGGCGTGGCGGCGGGTGCTGGCGCCGCTCAGTGCGGCGGAACGGCGGCTGTTCGTCACCACCATGATGGCGTATCACGAAGCGGCCGAGCAGGTTTAGGGATCGTGCGGCAGCGGCGGCATCGCCGCTGCCGCACGAGGCACGATCAGCGCGGGGCCATCCGGATGGCGCCGTCGAGGCGGATGGTCTCGCCGTTGAGCATCGGGTTCTCCACGATGTGGCGGGCCAGGGCGCCGTATTCGACGGGATCGCCGAGCCGCGACGGGTGCGGCACCTGGGCGCCGAGCGAGGCGACGGCCTCCTCGGGCAGGGCGGCGAACAGCGGGGTGTGGAACAGGCCCGGCGCGATGGTGACCACGCGGATCTTCAGGCTCGCGAGGTCGCGCGCGACCGGCAGGGTCAGGCCGACGATGCCGCCCTTGGACGCGGAGTACGCCGCCTGGCCGATCTGACCGTCGAAGGCCGCGACCGATGCGGTGTTGATGATCACGCCGCGCTCCTCGCCCACCGGCTCGGTCGCCGAAATGCGCTCGGCGGCAAGGCGGATGACGTTGAAGGTGCCGATCAGGTTGACGTTCACCACGCGGGTGAAGTCCGCCAGCGGGAACGCGCCCTGCTTGCCGACGGTCTTGATCGCGTTGCCGATGCCGGCGCAGTTGACCGCGATGCGCAGCGGGCCCAGCTCGGCGGCGGCGTCGAGCGCCGCGGTGATCTGCTCCTCGCTGGTCACGTCGGCGGGGGTGAAGATCACGCCGTCGCCCAGTTCCTTCGCGATCGTCTCGCCCGCCGAGGACGGCAGATCGACGATCGCCACCTTCACGCCATGGGCATGCAGCTCGCGAACGGTGGCCAGGCCCAGGCCCGAGGCGCCACCGGTCACCAGTGCGACCGCGCCGTTGAGTTCCATGGTCATATCCTCCTGTGTGAGATCGGCCGGTGAAGAGTTCGCCCGCCGCGGAGGCCACTCGCTCATCGACCGGCTGTCTCGGACAGTAGCGGCTACTTAGCGATCGTTAGATACACTGTGATCCATCTCTCTGTTCCCGGAAGTCCGGGACGTCGCATTCGACGGCCGGACCGTCGCGCCGGGCAATTCGGCGCCGGCCGCTCCGATGAGCACTGTCCGGTTTGAAAATGCTTATGCGGCAAGATCGTTCGATCGATTCGGCCCGTACGGACATCGCCGCGGCGGTATGATCATCGATACGCGGGGGTGTTCGGAATCCGGCTCCGCGTTATCTGCCTTTCGTCGCGAATCCATTCTGTGGCAACGGAATAACTGCAATTTCGAAAGGGATACGATCATGCCCGAATACCGTCCGCTGCGCCTGCTCTCCCCCGATCAGGAGGCCGATGCGCGCGCCGTCGTGAACGATCTGCTCACCGGCGACCCCGCCGGCGTCCCCGCCTACCTGGCCGAGGATATCGCCGCCCTCCGCTCCCAGAGCCTCTTCGGCGCGGCGCGCATACCGGGGGCCGGTGGCGTCCTGCTCGACGCCATGGTCGCCTGGCCGCTGATCGCGGGCCCGCATCCGGTGATCGTGCTGCCCGCCGGCCTCGACCCCGCCGGCTGGAAGATGTACTCCGGGGCCCTGATCAGGCTGCTGCTGCGCGGATACGCGGTCGTCGCCTACACCGAACGCGGGCTACCGGGTTCGGACGGTGAGCTGACCGTGGCCGGACCCGAGGATGTCGCCGATGCCCGGTGCGTGATCGACTGGGCGCTGGCACATCCGGAGCTCGACGCGGATCCCGATCGGATCGGCATGGTCGGGCTGTCCTACGGCTCGGGCATCAGCCAGCTGGTCGCGCAGGTCGACCAGCGGGTGAAAGCCGTTGTCGCCCTGAGTACCTGGGCGGATCTGGGTGAGGCGCTGCTCTACGAGGACACCCGCCACATCATGGCCGCCGAGGCGCTGGCCTCGATCAGCGAACACCCCAGCGCCGAATTGCTGGAGGTGCTCGCGGATTTCCGGGCGAACATCAACCGGGAGGCCGTACTGGAGTACGCGGGCCGCAGATCGCCCGCGGCGGTGCCGGTCGGGCAACGGCGCCCGGTGCCGACCTTCTTCACCAGCTACTGGCACGAGACGATCTTCCCGCAGAACCAGTTGCTGGACTATTTCAGCGAATTCCCCGGGCCCAAGCGCCTGGATCTGGCGGTCGGCGACCATGGGGCGGTGGAGATTCCGGGCATGCTGCTGGGTGTCTACACCCGCACCAGCGAGGCGGCCTACGACTGGCTGGACCGCTTCGTGCGCGGCATCGACAACGGGATCGACACCGACGGCGTGGTGCACACCGAGACCATGTACAGCTTCACCGTGGCCACGGCGCCGGACCTGCGATCGTGGGCCCAGCCGATCCGCACGTACCATCTGGCCGCCCCGGCCGGCGGATCCGCCGACGGCACACTGGTTCCGGAGCCGCCGGGGGAGCTGCGGCAGGCCATCCGCGCGGGCGATCCGCACGTCCACGCCGTGAATCAGCTGGTCTTCGACGGCTTCCTGGAACGACTGCTGATGCCGGTACGGCAGAAGTTCGCCGAGGTCGACCGCGCGACCGCGGCGGTGTGGGCGACCCCGGCCCCGTTCGCGCGGCCGCAGCACATCGCCGGATTCCCCGAATTCCGGCTCACGATAACCCCTTCCACCGACGCGGCCACGGTCGTCGCCTACCTCTTCGACCTCAATCCGCTCACCGGGAACCTCCGCATCGTCACCCACGCGGCCACCACCGTCCACAACGCCGGTCCGGGGCAGTCCACCGCGATCGCCCTGCGATTACAGGCCACCGACTATCGAATCCCGCTCGGCCACAGGCTCGTTCTGATCCTCGCCACCGAGGATCCGCTCTACGCGAGCGAGACCGCCCGCGACAGTACGGTGACCCTGCAGGGCCCGGGAAGGCTGGACATCCCGGTCGCTCCCTGAACCCGCCCACGCCGGGGCCCGACCGCGACGGGTTCCGGCCGGTGGCGCACCGGCGCGTACCCGGCCGCCACGGATGTGGAGCGCGGCAGCGGCATCCACGCGATTCCGGGGCCGCCGGAGGCCGGTGTCCCGGCCGCGGCCGAGGCCGGGACGCGGCCGCTGCGGATGGCGTTGAAACCGGGTGCGCGCACCGCGGACGTCGTCGATCTGAGCCTGGCGCTGGAACGGGAGCAGTCGAGTCTGCTGACCCGGATGGCCGCCGCCGACCGCGGCGGGTGGTCGCTCGACGAGCGGATCGAGTCGATCACCTCCGCCTCCGACAAGCTCGCCGTGATCTCCGATCTGGGCCGGTACGCCGCGCTGCGCGGCGTCGACGCCTACTGGTCGCGCGGCCGCTGGGTCGTGCTCAATCGCACCGCGCTGGTCGTCGAACCCTGAATCCGCGGCGGCGCGAACCGGATCGCCGCATCCGATCTGCGGCGCGGCCCGGCGGCGTACCATCGGGATTCGCGCAGGCCTGCACCCTGTGGAGATCCCGCACGGTGGTAGCGGTCCGTGCCGGAAAGAGAGCAGACGATGAAGTCCAAGGGTGCACTCATCTGGGAATTCGATCAGCCGTGGCAGATCGAGGAGATCGAGATCGGCGATCCGCGCCGGCACGAGGTGAAGGTCCAGCTGGAAGCGGCCGGCATGTGCCATTCCGACCATCATCTGGTCACCGGTGGAATCCCGATGGCGGGTTTCCCGGTGCTGGGCGGCCACGAGGGCGCCGGGGTGGTCGTCGAGATCGGCGAGGGTGTCGAGGACATCGTTGTCGGCGACCATGTCGTGCTGTCGTTCATCCCCTCCTGCGGAAAGTGCCCCTCCTGCCAGGCCGGAATGCGCAACCTGTGCGACCTCGGGGCGCTGCTGCTGGCCGGCACCTCGGTCTCCGACGGCACACACCGGGTCCGGGCCCGCGGGCAGGACGTCTTCCCGATGACCCTGCTGGGCACCTTCGCCCCGTACACCGTGGTGCACGAGAGTTCGGTGGTGAAGATCGACCCGTCCATCCCGTTCGAGGTCGCCTGCCTGGTCGGCTGTGGTGTGACCACCGGGTACGGCTCGGCCGTGCGCTCCGCCGGCGTCCGCCCCGGTGAGGACGTCGCGATCATCGGCCTGGGCGGGGTCGGCATCTCCGCGCTCCAGGGCGCCGTGCACGCCGGCGCGCGGCACATCTTCGCCGTCGACCCGGTGCCGTGGAAACGCGAACAGGCACTGAAATTCGGTGCCACCCATGCCTTCACGACGATCGAGGAGGCGACCGGCGCGGCCGCGGAGATCACCGCGGGCGGGATGGCGAAGAAGGTGATCGTCACCGTCGGGCACGCGCGCGGCGAGGACGTCGACACCTGGCTCGGCCTCACCGCCAAGGGCGGCACCTGCGTGGTCACCGCCATGGGCAGCCTGATGGACAACCAGGCCACCCTCAACCTCTCGATGCTGACCCTGATGCAGAAGAACCTGCAGGGCACCATCTTCGGCGGCGGCAACCCGCACTACGACATCCCGCACCTGCTGTCGATGTATCAGGTCGGCAAGCTCAACCTCGACGACATGGTCACCCGGCAGTATCCGCTGGAGAAGATCAACGACGGTTACCGGGACATGCTGGAGGGCCGCAACATTCGCGGCATCATCCGCTACACCGACGCCGACCGCTGAGCGGTCCGGCCGGTGGCGCCCCGCCGGGCGCCACCGGGGGCCGGTGTCAGCGTTCGATCATCCGCATCTGGGCCTCGTTGTGGTGATCACCCGCGGGCGGGGTCAGATTGTCCAGGCGGCTGAGCTGTTCGGGGGTGAGGGTGAGGTCGGCGGCGGTGACGTTCTCCTCGAGGCGGGACACGCGCTTGGTGCCCGGGATGGGGACGATGTCGTCGCCGCGGGACAGCAGCCAGGCGAGCGCGATCCGGGCCGGGGTGACGCCGGCGTCGGTGGCGATCTGCCGGACCTCTTCTGCCAGGC
Organism: Nocardia sp. BMG111209; assembly: GCF_000381925.1. NCBI lineage: Bacteria > Bacillati > Actinomycetota > Actinomycetes > Mycobacteriales > Nocardiaceae > Nocardia > Nocardia sp. BMG111209. Next base: position 2,760,949 of record NZ_KB907307.1, on the reverse strand, counting down.
GGAGATTGGTGGCGAAGTTGTCACCGGTGAAGCGGGGGTTGGATTTGCGGTTGTCGTGCGCGTCGAAGCCGTCGGTCGAATGGATGGCGCCGGTGAGGAATCCGCGGCCCAGCGGGGAGTAGGCGACGAATCCGATGCCGAGTTCCCCTAGTACGGGCAGGGTTTCGGGTTCGGGGTCGCGGGTCCACAGCGAGTATTCCGATTGCAGGGCGGTGATCGGATGGACCGCGTGGGCGCGGCGGATGGTGTTCGGCCCGGCCTCGGACAGGCCGATGTGCCGGATCTTGCCGGCGGTGACGAGGTCGGCGAGGGCGCCGACGGTGTCCTCGATCGGGGTGGCCGGATCGACGCGGTGCTGATAGTAGAGGTCGATGTAGTCGGTGCCCAGCCGCCGCAGCGATCCCTCGACCGCCGTGCGGATGCTCGCGGGGCTGCTGTCCAGGACGCCGGCGTCGCGGCCGGTGTGGGAGATCATGCCGAATTTGGTGGCGAGTACCGCCTCCTCGCGGCGGCCGCGCAGCGCCTGCCCGACCAGTTCCTCGTTGCGGTACGGGCCGTAGACCTCGGCGGTATCGATCAGGGTCACCCCGAGGTCCAGGGCGCGATGGATGGTGCGGACGGATTCGGCGTCGTCGCTGCCGGCGCCGGTGTAGGCGAACGACATTCCCATCGTGCCGAGTCCGAGGCGGGAAACCTCCAGTCGGCCACCGAGTTTCACAGTCTTCACGGCGCGGATCCTTTCGCGGGGAGTGGGTCAGGGGAGCAGGAGGGTCTTGATCGCGCGGCGCTCGTCCATGGCACGGTAGCCCTCGGCGACCCGGTCGAGCGGGAGGGTGAGATCGAACACCTTGCCGGGATCGATGCGGCCGCCGAGGACCCGATCGATCAGATCGGGCAGGAAACGGCGCACGGGCGCCGCGCCGCCGCGCAGCGCGACATGGGAGCGGAACAGTTCCTGGGCCGGGAAGTCCGCGCCGTGCGGGACGCCGACGAAACCGACGCGGCCACCGGCGCGGGCGGCGTGCCGGGCCTGGGCCAGGGATTCGCCGGTGCCGACGCATTCCAGCACCGCGTCCGCGCCGACGCCGCCGGTGAGATCCTCGATCATCGCGACGCCGTCGTCGCCGCGTTCGGTGACGAGGTCGGTGGCGCCGAAGTCGAGCGCCAGTTTCTGCCGCGACTCGTGGCGGCTCATGGCGATGATGCGTTCGGCGCCGAGCTCCTTCGCGGCCAGGACCGCGCACAGCCCGACCGCGCCGTCGCCGACCACCACCACGGTGTCGCCGGGCCGCACCTCGGCCGCGACGGCGGCGTACCAGCCGGTGCCCATCACATCCGACAGGGCCAGCAGCGCGGGGATCTGGCTCCGGTCCGGATGGTCGGGCAGGGCGATCAGGGTGCCGTCGGCGTGCGGGATGCGCACCACCTCGGCCTGGCACGTGTTGAAGAAGCCGCCGTGGACGCAGGCGGACTGGTATCCGTAGCGGCAGTTGGGGCAGGTGTTGTCCGAATAGGCGAACCCGCCGACGACGAACTGACCCGGTCGCACGGTGGTGACGGCGTCGCCGACCTCCTCGACGACACCCACGTATTCGTGGCCCATCGTCAGCGGCCCGCTGACGTCGTTGATGCCGCGGTAGTTCCACAGGTCCGAGCCGCAGACACAGGTCGCGACCGTGCGGATGATCGCGTCGGTCGGCTGCTCGGGGCGCGGATCGGGCCGGTCCTCGAAACGGATGTCGCCGGGCGCGTGCAGAACGGTGCCTCGCATATTTCTCCTGTCCGGGGCGAGTTCATGGTCCGGTGTCCAGACAACCGCGTGATCGCCGGACGGGGAAGTGTCTGCTGTTCCGGGTACCGGCAGAACCCCCCGAGCGGCGCGCCCGGCCCGCGGCAGCCGCCTAGGCTGGGGGTATGCGCTTCGGTTTCAAGACATCGCCGCAGAATACGACGTGGGCGGACATGCTGGCCGTCTGGCGGGAGGCCGACGGGATCGAGATCTTCGAATCCGGCTGGAACTTCGACCACTTCTACCCGATCTTCTCCGATTCGACGGGCCCCTGTATGGAGGGCTGGGTCACCCTCACCGCGCTGGCCCAGGCCACCAACCGGCTGCGGCTGGGCACGCTGGTCACCGGCGTCCACTACCGGCATCCGGCGGTACTGGCGAATATGGCCGCCACGCTGGACATCGTCTCGGGCGGCCGGCTGGAACTGGGGATCGGCGCGGGCTGGAACGAGGAGGAGTCCGGCGCCTACGGCATCGAACTGGGCAGCCTGCGGGACCGCAGCGACCGGTTCGAGGAGGCGTGCGAGGTGCTCACCGGGCTGCTGAGCGAGCCGACCACCACCTTCGAGGGCCGGTTCTACCACCTGACCGAGGCCCGCAACGAGCCGAAGGGGCCGCAGCGGCCGCATCCGCCGATCTGCATCGGCGGCAACGGCGAGAAGCGGACCCTGCGCACCGCGGCCCGGTTCGCGCAGCACTGGAACTACCTGGGCGGTACGGCGGACGAATTCGCGCGCAAACGCGATGTGCTGCACCAGCATTGCGCCGACATCGGCCGCGATCCGGCGGAGATCACGCTGTCCAGCCACGTCCGGCTGGGCGAGAACGGTGAGATCGGCCCGGCCCTGGAGCAGATCTCGGCACTGGGCGCCGAGGGCCTGGACCTGGCGATCGTCTATCTGGCGCCGCCGCACGGCCCCGAGGTGCTGACCCCGCTCGCCGAGGGACTGGCCACGCTGGCCTGACCGGTCAGGCGGACTGTTCGAGCACCTCGGCCTGACCCGCGACGACCCCGGTGAGGATCGCCCGAGCGACCGCGAGCAGTTCGGCGACCTCGCTGGTGGTCAGCGCGTAGGTGACCGAGAGTCCCTCGCGGCGGGCCGTCACCAGTCCGGCGCGGCGCAGCACCGACAACTGCTGGGAGAGGCTGGCCGCTTCGACACCGATATCGGCCAGCATCTCCGATACGGTGTGGTCCCGCTGACTGAGCAGTTCCAGGACCCGGATCCGCGCCGGATGCCCCAGCGTCTTGAAGAAGTCGGCTTTCATCTGATGGAGCGGCCTGGTCGTTCCGGGCACTGGTCGGCTACTTCCTCTCCGCTGGATGCCGGCACCGGCGCAGGCACCGCCTGGCGTCCGCGCAGTCTAGCAATCACGCGAACCCGCATGTGCGGGAACGTGATTTGCCTGCTTGCATGATTTGTTAATTACATACCTCGTGGAATTCTTCGGGGTTCGCCGTGTGCCGCGGCGGATCGATCGGTAGCGTCGGGCCGCGCGGGGGCCCGAGTCGAATCCCCCCGAAGAGAGGGAAACGCCATGGCGCAGATCGAGATTGCGTTGAAGGACATGATGTTGCTGGACGGCGCGATCGGCGCCGCGGTCGTGGACTACACCAGTGGGATGTCGCTCGGCGCGGTCAGCGCGTCGAAATCCCTGGACGTCGAGGTCGCGGCCGCCGGCAACACCGATCTGATCCGCGCCAAGATGCGCACGATCGAACTGCTCGGCCTGGATCAGGAGATCGAGGACGTGCTCATCACCCTCGGCGGCCAATACCATGTCATCCGCCCGGCCCGCGGTCACCGTTCGCGCGGATTGTTCCTGTACCTCGCGATCGATCGCCACCACGGCAACCTGGCCCTGGCCCGGCACCGGCTGAAGGCCATCGAAGAGGACCTCGAGGTCTGAGGTCAGTGCGGGGTGGTGGCGCGGTCGTGCAGTGCCGCGGCCAGTGGTGCCGCCCCGCCGCGCACGTGCGCGAGCCGCCGATAGCCGAAGGCGCGCAACTGCCGCACGGCCGCACCGGATCCCTGTTCGGAATTGCAGACCACGACGATCTCCCGTTCGGGTCCGGTCAGTGCCGGATGCCCGCGCTCGGCGGGACGGAAAAGTGTTGCCAGATCGGCCTTCCGGACATGGACCGCACCCGGTAGCAGGCCCGCGCCGAGCGTGGGATCGGACCGCACGTCCAGCAGCAGGGCGCCGTCGCGGATCCGCCGCAGCGCGGCCTGTTCATCGATCAGCTCGGCGCGGTCGCCCGGATCACCGGCGGTATCGCCGAGCGCGCGGTGCAGGCGTGCCAGCGCGGCGCGGACCAGCGTCCGGGCCCGTTCGTCGAGGACGGTCGCGCAGGCGTGCCGGGTCATGTCGAAGACCGAGATCCGCAGATTGTCCTGCAGCACAACGCCTCCGAGCGCACGGACCGCGGAGTCGAGTTCGCGGCCCGCGTCCGCGTCGAGACCGGTCCCGGCGGCCCCGGTGGTGAAGGTGACCACCGGCAGGCCGGCCAGCGCGTCGTCGGGCAGCAGTTCCAGCAGCAGCCGGCTGGTGCCGGAATGCCCGGCCCGGATCGCGGGGGAGATCAGCACGACCGCGTCGGCGGCGTCGACCACGGCGACCAGATTGTCCACCGTGGGGTCGGTGGTGTCGCCGTCGACCAGCGCGGCGGCGGTGACCGCGCCGGCGTCCACCACGAAGGTGATGTGCCCCGACTGCTCGAGTGTTTCCGCGACGGACTGGGCCAGCCCGCGGGCCGGCGCGTCGGCGGTCCGCGAACCGACCAGAAGTGCTATCAGCGATACACCATGCTGATCGTCACCCACGAGATGTCCTTCGCGCGGGCAGTCGCGTCCCGGATCCTGTTCCTGGACAAGGGATCCGTCGTGGCGATCGGTACCCCCGGCGAGATCTTCGGCAGTACCGATGCACGCATCCGCCGCTTCCTTGAAACCACCACCGCCGCAACCGTTCCGGTCAGCCCATGAGCCCGCTGCGGTAGGCGAGCACGACGGCCTGGGTGCGGTCGCGGGAGCCGGTCTTGCCGATCACGTGCGCGACGTGGGTGCGGGTGGTGGCCTCGCTGATGAACAGTTCGGCGCTGATCTCGGCGTTGGAACGGCCGTGTGCCATGAGCACCAGCACTTCTCGCTCCCGGGCGGTGAGCGCCGCGAGGGCGGCCGGCGCGGAGGCCGCGCGCGGACCGGCGCGGCGCAGCGTGTCCAGGACGCCGCCCACGATCGCGGGATCGAGCCAGCCGTCGCCGGCGGCGCAGCGGCGGACGGCCTCGACCAGGTCGGCCGGGGCGGCCTGTTTGAGCAGGAAACCGCTCGCGCCGGCGGCCAGCGCCTCCTGCACCGCGGCGGCGTCGTGAAAGGTGGTGAGCACCAGCACCGCCGGGGCGCCGGGGGCCGCGGTGATCTGCCGGGTCGCCGCGATGCCGTCCAGCACCGGCATCCGCAGATCCATGAGAATCACTCGGGGCGAACAGGTTTCGACCGCGGCCACGGCGGCCGCGCCGTCGCCCGCCTCGCCGACCACCTCGATGTCGGCGGCCGCGCCGAGCAGCAGGACGCACCCCGCGCGCACCAGCGCCTCGTCCTCGGCGACGACCACGGTGATGGTCACGACAGCCCGTCCGGGGTCGCGGGCAGCGTGGCGTGCACGCACCAGTCGTCGCCGTCGGGTCCGTAGCGCAGTTCGCCGCCGAGTGCGTCGAGCCGCTCGCGCAGGCCGCGCAGGCCGTTGCCGGAGGACAGCGCGGCCGCCGCGGGTGGCGCGCCGTGGCCGCGGCTGCGGACGGTGAGGTCCAGCGCGGCGTCGGTCCAGGTGATGCCCAGCGCCACCGACGCGTCCCGGCCGGCGTGTTTGGTGGCGTTGGTCAGCGACTCCTGGACGGTCCGGTACGCGGCCAGATCGGCCTCCGGCGGGAGCGGCCGGGCGCGGCCGGTGACCTCGCTGCGCACCCGCAGCCCGGTGCGGTGCGCGGTGTCGAGCAGGCCGTCGACCTCGGTGAACCGGTGTTGCGGGGCGGCCGCGCCGGGGGAGCGCAGCAGGCCCAGCATGGAGTGCAGTTCGGTCATGGCCTGCGCACCCGCCTGCTCGATCACGTGCAGCGCCCGGCCGACCCGCGGATCCGCGCCGGTGGTCATGGCCCGCGCGGCGGCGGCGTGCAGGATCATGCCGGCGACCGCGCCGGAGACGCTGTCGTGCAGTTCGCGCGCGAGTTGCAGGCGTTGTTCGGCCAGCGCCTGTTCGGCGGCCGCGACCAGCCGCTCCCGTTCCGCGCGCGCGTGCTGTTCCCGGCTGTACACCAGCCGGCCGAGGCCCCAGGCGACGGCGAGGATGATCGCCCAGATCGCGGCGGCGGGCAGGAAACCACCCACCTCGTGCTGGGCGGCGGACCGGGCGGAGCGGTAGCTGAACAGGGTCAGCGGCAGTGCCGAGGCGACGAGTACCAGACGGGCGGCCGGGCTCGGCGCCCGCCGCGCGACCGTGTACACCGCCACCAGCAGATAGGCGAACGGATAGTATTGCGGCACAGCGAGATTGATCGCGGTGAACAACCAGGTCGCCACCCACACGGTGAGCGGGAACCGATGCCGCAGCAGTAGCGCGCAACACAGGGCCACGGTCAGCGTGGGCAGTCCCCACCACGGCAGCCGGCCGCCGCCGGTCAGATCGCGGTGCGCCCCGCCCCAGACGGCCATGTCCACCAGGCCGACCACGACGACCAGGGTCACGTCGGCGATCCCGCGGCGCAGTGCGGCCGCCCCGGTCCGCGCCGGTGGTCGCCGGCTCGTCGCGGCCGGACCGCCGCCACCGCGCGCGGTACGCAGACGCGCGAGCACCGGCCGGCGAACCGGTGCGGGTTCGCCCGGATCCGTCGGCTCGGGCCGCTGCATACCCGTCAGTGTCCCACGGGCCCCGCCGCCGGTCGTGGCCATCGGGACGGCTTCCGGGAGAAGGGGGTCCGGCCGGTTCAGTCGTTGCCGAACACGTGCAGCAGCCAGCGGATCGGGTCGTTCACGAACGATACGGACGATCCGGCCGGGGCCGGTGGCGGCGGCTCGGCGAGCACCGCGCGCAGTGCGTCGACGACCTCCGCCCGGGTGGGCTCGGGGGTGGGCGCGCCGCCGTCCGGCGTCGTGACCGGTATCTCGTGCGGGGGCGCCGCCGACGCCGAGAGTAGTTGCAGCAGAACCAGTTCCGGCGCGTCGGGAATCACGCGGACGCGCGCGACGTCGATCACCTCGGTGACGCCGGGGGCGGATACGCCGATCCGCAGCGCGTGGAGGCCGCTCGCCAGTTGCTCGTTCAGCGGTCGGTCGACGAGGGCGTATTCCGGATCGACCAGGGTGGCCGCGCCGAGCCGCGGGCCGGTGGCCCCGTCGTCGCCGACCGTGTACACCGCGACGAAGGTCTGCGTCGTCATGGACAGCAGTGTCGCACGGAACCCGGTGCTACCGCGGGGCGATGAGCATCCTCATCGCGCCGCGGTAGGCGCGGAACACCGCAGCGGGCCGATTCGCGCGAGGGCCGCGCCGGGCCATTCTTGCCTTGTTCGATTCCCACCCCGGCGGATCCCGCCGAAGCCAGAAGGGCAGCAGCACAATGCTTCACGACGCAGCATTCGCGTTCGCCCACCCCGACCACTACGAGCCGTACGAGCGCACCGATCCGGGCACGCGATTCAATCCCACGCGGCCCCCGGCCGGCTGGACGCGGCACGAGTCCGACGTGTGGACGCAGTGGACGCCACCGCACACCGAACTGCCCGAGCAGGGCTGGAAGGTGCACGTGTCGAGCGCACTCGCCACCACCGGCCAGGTGCTCGACGTGGTGAGCGCGATCTGCGCCGAACTGGTTGTGCCGTTCAAACATCCGACCGGTCTCAACTATTTCGCGTGGATGCACGGCAAGCACAGCAGCCGCGTGCAGAGCGGCAAGTTCTGCACCCTGTATCCCGCGACGGCGGACCTGGCCGCGACCCTGCTGGCCCGGCTGGAAGCCGAATTGTCCGGAGTCGCCGGGCCGTATGTGCTGACCGACCGGAGATTCGGTGCCTCGCAATGCGTTTCCTACCGCTACGGCGCCTTCCGGGCGCGGTACCGGCTGGAGCCCGACGGCACCCGGGTGCCGGTCGTGCGCCTGCCCGGCGGCGCCGACATCCCCGACGAGCGCCGTCCCGAATTCGTCCTGCCCGAGGGTGTCGCGGACCCGTTCCAGCCGGCCGACGAGCCGGATCCGGACGAGGAGGTGAGCTTCCACGGCTACACCTTCGACAGCGTGCTGCGGCACAGCAACGCCGGCGGCGCCTACCGCGCGCACCGGGCCGACGGCACCGTCGTCTTCGTGAAAGAGGCTCGGGCGCATACCGGTTACGTCGGGGACGAGGATGCCGGCACCCGGCTGCGGCGCGAATATCTCACGCTGCGGGCCCTGCACGCGGCCGCGCCGGGCCTGGCGCCGGAACCGGTCGAACTGTTCACCGAATGGGAACACACCTATCTGGTCACCGAATTCGTGCCCGGCGCCACGCTCGACAAGTGGATGGTCGCGAACACCCCGCTGATCCACGCGGGGGAGGAGTCCGCGGTCCTCGCCGACTACTACCGGCGGTGTACGCACATTCTCGACCGGGTCACCGCCCGGCTGGCGGAACTGCACGAGCTCGGTTACGCCTTCGTGGACGTCTCGCCCGGCAACATCCTCGTCGACGCCGGAGATACCGTGCGGCTGATCGACTTCGAGGCGACCCAGCCCGCCGACCGTCCGCTGGGCCTGCTCGGCACACCGGGTTACGAACCACCGGAATCGCGGTCGCGCAGCGGCCGGGCCACGACCGATCCGTTGCATGTGGACGCCTACGGGTTGTCCGCGCTCGCGCAACTGCTGGTCTTCCCGATGCACGAGGCCGCCCGGCGGTGCCCGGAGACGCTGGACCACCTGTATGCCGAACTGGCCGAACGGTGTCCGCCACCGGCGCCGCTGTGGTCGGCTGTGCTGCGGAACCGCCCCGGCCGGACCGTGCGGTACCTGCCGGGCCCGGCGCGGGTGCGCTCGGCCCCGGCGGAGGCGGTGCGCCTGCTGCGCGACCGCACCGCCGACGCGCTGGAGCGGATGGCCGAGCCCGGCAATCCACGCTGGGTGTATCCCACCGGGCCGCAAGGACATCGGACCAACACCCGATGTGTGGCGCACGGGACCGCCGGGGTGCTGCACGCCCTGCGCGCCGCCGGTCGCGAGATCGACCCGGCGGTGTCGAACCGGCTGCGCGCCGATGCGCTGCGCGAACGTCGTGCCACCGGCCCGGGACTGTTGTTCGGCAATGCCGGAATCGCCTGGGTCCTGGACGATCTCGGTGAGCACGACGCCGCGGCGGAACTGCTCGCCGCGGCCGGCGCGCACCGGCTCGCGACCGAATCACCCGGCTGGGGCGGCGGCGCGGCGGGTGTCGCGACGACCCACCTGTCGTTCTTCCACCGCACCGGTGATACGTACCACCTCGACCGGGCGCAACGCCTGCTCGACGGTATCCCCGACGGTGACGCGCTGACCGCCGCGCTGGGGCCGGACCATCCGTCCGGCCTGGTGCGCGGCCGTCCCGGTATCGCCCTCGCGCTGTACTACCTGGCCGCCTTCACCGGGAGCGACGAGCCGTTCGAGCGCGGATTACGCCTGCTGCGTGACGAACTCGTCCACGCCGAGCCACTGCCGGTGGGCGCCACCGGATTCCGGATGTCGGCCACCGATCGGCGCAACATGCCGTATCTGAGTTGCGGCAGTGCGGGTTTCGCACTCGTCGCGGCCCGGTACCTCGGCCGCCGGCCGGATCCGGAACTCGCCGAACTGCTGCGCACCTGCGTGCGGGCGGTCGACATCCGGTTCACCGCGAGCCCTGGCCTGTTCCAGGGGCAGGCCGGAATGGCGCTCGTACAGGCCGATCTCGCCGCCCGCTTCCCGGCCGGGAACTTCCTGCCGGATCCGGCCGCCCGGCCCACGGCCCTGTTCAAGTACGCGATCGCCGACGAGACCGGCGTCCGCTGGCTCGGCACCTCCGGGCAGCGGCTCACCGCCGAACTGGCCAGCGGATCCGCGGGCATCCTGCTCGCCCTCCAGCACGCCACCGCCGGCGTCACCGATCCGCTGTTCACCCTCGACCACTGCCTCGAACCCGCCCTGTGCGCGCGCTGACCGGCACCCATCCCCCCGACCCCCGAACCCGACGAGCCGACGAAAGGAGGTGAACGACATGACCAAGGTTCTGAAGCTGCAGCTGCAGTCCGATCCCGAGCTCGGTGACGACGCCCCGATCAGCACGCAGAGCAACGGCCCCGTGTGCATGGGCGTCGACGAGGCCGTGGCCTGAGCCGAGCGCACTCCCCCCGACCCCGACGAAGCGACGAAAGGAGGTGAACGACATGACGAAGGTTCTGAAGCTGCAGTTGCAGTCCGATCCGGAGCTCGGTGACGACGCTCCGATCAGCACGCAGAGCAACGGCCCCGTGTGCATGGGCGTCGACGAGGCCGTGGCCTGATCCCGGCGTCTCGGCCGGTAGCGATTCGCCGGACCCGGCATGTGGTGCCGGGTCCGGCGGATCGGTTCGTACCCACCATGATTCGAGAGGAAACAACGATGAAGAGAACCAATCCGGTCGCGCTGGCGGTCATGATCTCCGACGACGAATTGTTCGACGACGTGCCGATCAGCGTGCTGTCCATCACCTATTGCGACGACGCGTATTTCGGGTGACGTCATGAGAATCACGGCTACCGCGACCCCCGCCGCCGATCTGCGGCGGTACCGGGTGGCGCAGACGGCCTCGACCTTCGGCAGCACCCTCACCGCGACCGCGGTCTCCGTGGTCGCGGTCGTCGGGCTGGGGGCCGGGCCGCGCGGGACGGCCTGTGTCGTGGCCGGCGCCATGATCCCGTCCCTGGTACTCGGTCCGGCGGCCGGCGTGCTGCTGGACCGGGTGCGCCGACCGCGGCGGCTGCTGCTGACGGCCGATCTGGTCGCCGCGGCCGCCGTGCTCACCTGCGCGGTGGCGACGACCGCGGGCGCGCTGACCCTCGCCGGACTGATCGCGCTGTCCGTCGTACTCGGCACGGCCCGGGTGGTGATCGAGGGCGTCTACTTCGCCCATCTGACCACGCTCGGGGTGACCGACCTGGGCCGGGCCCGCGCCGGACTGCAATCGGCCACCATGGCTTCGCGGTCCGTCGCGGCCACCGTCGCCGGGCCGCTGGTGACCACGGTCGGCGCGGCCGCGATGTTCGCCGGTGACGCGATCACCTACCTGTTCAGCGCGTACTGCCTCGTCCGCATCACCGCGCCGGATCTGCGGCCGACCGAGCCGCGGCAGGGCTTCGCCCGCGAATTCGCCGACGGCGTACGGGTGGTGCGCGGCCATCCGTTGCTCGCGGCGCTGGCGCTGTACGTGCTCGCCGGTGGCGTCACCGCGGGCGGGGTCAGCGCGCTGCGGGCGGTGTTCCTGTTGCGCGTGGCGGCGTTACCCGTTGCGGCGTACGGGATTCCGGCGGTGATCGCGACCCTGGCCGCGGCCGCCGGTGCGCTGGTGGCGCCGCGGCTGCACGTCCCGGCGGGCCGGGTGCTGTCGCTGTCGGTGCTCGGCGCCGCGCTCGGCACCGCGGTGCTGCCGGCGGCATCGGGGCCGGTCGCGGTCGTCCTGGTCACCGCCTGCGTGGCGACCGCGGTGCCGATGTTCTTCGGCGCGCTGTTCAACATCGCGCTGGTGACGGTGATCGGTGACGGCGCCGGTGACGGGTATTTCGCGCGGATCGGCGCCCTGCTCGCCACCGGGACCACCGCGGCGGGCCTGCTCGGCGCGGTGCTGGGCGGGACGCTCGGCGAACGTTTCGGGGCCCGCACCGCGATCGGGATGTTCGTCGTCGCCGATCTCGTTGTGGCGGTGGCCTTTCTGGTGGCCGTCGAGCGGGTGGGCGCCGCGCGCGCCGCCACCGCCGACCCGACCGTGGCGGTGGCGTGATGTGCGCCGGACATCCCCGGCCGCCCCGGTCGGATACGTGGGATACGTTGCACGGCATCCGGATTCCGGATCCGTACCGCCGATTGGAGGATCCGGCGGACCCGGACGTGCCGGGCTGGCTGGCGGCCCAGCGGCAGCGCACCGACGCCTGCCTGGCCGGCCTGCCCGGTCAGCAGCGGCTGCGCATGCTGGTGCGCGACATCCTCGTTCCGGGACCGACCGCCTCGCCGGTGAAAGCCGCTGGCGCGCACCGGTTCCGGGTCGGCCGGGCGAATCCGGCGGGACCGTGGCACCTGCAGATCGCCGACGGCCCGGATGCGGACTGGCGAACCCTGCTCGACGCGACATCCCTGGGCGCACGGCCGATCCTGCGCCGTTGGGTGCCCGCGCCGGACGGCCGGTACCTCGCCGTACAGGCGAGTATCGGCGGGTCGGAGGACACCACCCCGCTGTCGCTGATCGACACCGCGACCGCGACCGTGGTGGAGACCTGCCCGCTGACCCGGTACTCGCCGGTGGAGTGGCTGGCCGACGGCAGCGGCTACTTCTATGTGCGCCGCCACGGGAACCGTTGCGGCAGTGGGGTGTACCGGCATCTGCTGGGAACCCCTCATACCGCCGACGAACTGCTGATCGGCGACGAGGATCCGGTCGGCCGCTACCACCTCGCCCTCTGGCACGATCGCTGGCTGGTCGTCACCGGCCGATCCGGCACCAGCCGCAGCACCCGGGTCTGCGTCGCCGACGTGGTCGCGGGCGGGCCGCCGCGCGCGGTCGGGCTCGGCGGGCTGTCCTCGGCCGGCATCGTGATCGACGGCGCTGACCGGATGCTGGCATTGTCCACCGCGGCAAGCGAATTCGGGCAGCTGCTGGTGGCCGACCCCGTACCGTCGGGTGGCTGGGGCCCGTGGCGGGTGCTGGTGCGGGCCGACGAGCCCGCAGTGCTGTCGGCCTTCGCGGTGGCCGCGGCCGGCGAGGAGGATCGGCTGCTGATCGTGCGGGAGCGGGACGGGTGCGTGACCCTGTCGGTGCACGACGCGCACGACGGGACCTGGCTGCTGGACGCGGATCTGCCCGGCGCGGGCACGGTCGCGGCGATCACGGCCGGCGACGAGCCGGGCGTACTCGTGCTCAGTTACACCGATTGGCTACGGCCGCTGGGCATGTGGCGGCTGGACGTGCGGACCGGGGCCGTCGCCGCGGCCGATCCGGCGGCGCGCGCCCTGTCCGGAATCACGGTCACCCGCACCACCTTCCGCTCCGGTGACGGCACCGAGGTGCCGCTGACCGTGCTGGCTCCGGCCGGGCCGCGGATACCGCGGCCCACCATCCTGAGCTGCTACGGCGGTTTCGGCATCACCCTGCGGCCCGGATATCAGCCCGACGGGCTGACCTGGGTGCGGGCCGGCGGGGTGATGGCCATCGCGGGGGTCCGCGGCGGCGGCGAACGCGGCCGGCAGTGGCATCGCGACGGCGCAGGCGTGCACAAGCCCAACGCCTTCGCCGATCTGCACGCGGCGGGGGACTGGCTGGTGGCCTCGGGCTGGACCCGGCGCGGCGGGCTGGCGCTGCAGGGCGGCAGCAACGGCGGGCTGATGGCGGTCGGCGCGATGGTGGCGCGGCCGCGGGACTACGCCGTGGTCGTCAGCGCCGGCGCCCCGCTGGACATGGTCCGCTACGAACGCTGGGGGCTGGGCCGGGCCTGGCGCGAGGAGTACGGCTCCGCGGCCGATCCCGTCGCGCTGCGGGTCCTGTTGCGGTACTCGCCCTATCACAACGCCGTCGCGCGGGCCGGCACGCCGTGCCACTGGCCGCCCACGCTGCTGACCACCGGCGACAGCGACACCCGGGTCCCCGCGGTGCACTCGCTGAAGATGGCCGCCGCGCTGGACTGCGACGGCGGCGGGCCGGTCCTGCTGGACGTGATCGCGGGCATGGGCCACGCCGGGGGCGGCCGGGACCCCGAACTCGCCCTCGTCCGCCTGCTCGCCTTCGTCGCCCGCCACACCGGATTACGACTGGACTACGACCCCGAATCCGCTGATCCGGCCCCACCGCAGCCGGGCTAAGTTAACATCGATTCTCCAGGCTCGGATCGGCAGTGGAGTGGACGATGTTGCACCGGCGCGGTCCGTTGGTCACCTTCGGGCATGCGTCGGGGGCGGTGGTCGTGACGCTACCGGAGGCGTTCGGGGAGACCGTGTCGATGCGGCCGGACGCGATCGCGCTGTGCACCCAGGACGGTGACCGCGCGCTGACCTGGGCCGACTACGACGGCGAGGTACGCCGGATCGCGGCGGGTCTGGCGGCACTGCTGCGGGGGTGGGGTGAGACGATCGGGCTGCTGCTGACCAACCGGATCGAATTCCATCTCGTCGACACCGCGGCACTGCATCTCGGCGCGACCCCGTTCTCGATCTACGCGACCCTGCCCGCGGCCCGGATCGCCGAGATCTGCGCGAACGCCGGCAACCGGATCCTCGTCACCGAGCGGCAGTTCTTGAATGTGGTGTGGGACACCGGGATCGCGTTCGCCTGTGTGATCTGTGTCGACGGGCCCGCGTCGGGTGCGGTCGATCTCGCCGACGTGATGCGAAATCCACTGCCGCACTTCGATTTCGACGCGATCCGGCGTCAGGTGCGGCCGGAGGATCTGGCCACGATCGTCTACACCTCCGGCACCACGGGCGCGCCGAAGGGCGTCGAGCTGACCCACGCCAACATCCTCGCCCAATTGGCCGCGCTCGCAGTGGAATTGCCGACCGGCGGCGGCGATCGCATCATCTCCTATCTGCCCGCCGCGCACATCGCCGACCGTGTCACCGCGCACTACGCGAACATCGCGCGCGGGATGCGGGTGGTGCCGATCGCCGATCCGCACCGGTTCGCGGACGCGCTGGTCGCGGTGCGGCCCACCGTCGTGTTCGGGGTGCCGCGGGTCTGGCACAAGGCGCAGGCCGCGATCGAGGGGGCCGTGGCGGCTGACCCGCGGCGGCTGCGGCGCCGGATGGCCCGCTGGGCGCTGGGGGTCGGGGTGCGGGCCGCGCGCGCCGAGCGGGGCCGGGGCTGCGGGCCGCTGCTGCGGCTCCGGTATCGGATCGCGGAAACCCTTGTGCTGGCACGTATCCGGCGCCGGATCGGACTGGACGAGGTGCGGTTCGCGGCGTCGGGCGCCGCGCCGATCTCGGCGGAGGTCCTGGAGTTCTTCCACGGCCTGGGGATCCGGCTGACGGAGGTGTGGGGACTGTCGGAGGCCGCCGGGGTCAGCACCGCCACCACCGTGACCGAGCCCGCGCTCGGTTCGGTCGGAAAGGCCGTGCCCGGAACGGAACTCGCGCTGGCTGCGGACGGTGAGATCATGCTGCGCGGCCCGATGGTGATGCGCGGCTACCGCCGGGACCCGGGCCGGACCGCCGCCACGTTCACCCCCGGCGGCTGGCTGCTGACCGGCGATCTCGGCATGCTCGACCCCGACGGCAATCTGCGCATCATCGGCCGCAAATCCGAGATGATCATCAACGACTCCGGGAAGAACATCGCCCCGGCGCTCATCGAGAACGCCGTGCGCGCGGCCTCCTTCCTGATCGGACATGTGGTGGTCGTCGGCGAGGGCCGGCCCTATCTGGTGGCGCTGATCACCCTCGACGGCGACGCCATCGGCAGCGACGCCCGGACCCAGGGCGTGGTCGCCGCGGACGTCGCGGAACTCGTGCGGCGCGCCGGCGTGCGGGAGCGGGTCGTCGCCGCGGTCCGGTCCGCCAACGCCACCGTCTCCCGGCCGGAACGGATCAAACGGTTCGTGCTGCTGGATCATGTCTGGCAGCCCGGCAGCGACGAACTGACCCCGAAGATGTCGGTGCGCCGCGCGGCCGTCGAACGCAACTACGCCGACGTGATCGAGGACCTCTACGCCGACGCGCCCACCGGGGATGTGCAGGATACGGTGGATCCGACCCCCCGTCGTCCCGAGCCGGTCCGCAGACGGAGAATGACGCGATGACCACACCGAACCCGTCCGAGACCCCCGCGCACGCGACGGCCGACACCGAGGCCGGCAGCGGGCCGGTCGTCGGCGCGTTCACGTTCTGGTTCGCCACCCGGCGCTGGGAATGGTCGCCGGAGGTGTACCGGATGCACGGCTACACCCCCGGCGACGTCGAACCGTCCACGACGCTGTTGCTGTCCCACGTCCACCCCGACGACCGGGCCCGGGTCGCGGACCTGATCACCGAGACGGTCGAACGCGGTGAGCCGTTCTCCAGCCGGCACCGCATGGTCGACGTCGACGGGCAGGAGCACGCGGTGATGGTCGTCACCGACCAGCTGCATCACGAGGACGACACCCCGGTCGGCGTCAGCGGGTACCACATCGACCTGACCGACACCCTGCTCGACACCACGCTCGCCGACACCACCGACGACAACCGCGCCATCATCGAGCACCGCGCGGTCATCGAGCAGGCCAAGGGGGTGATCATGCGGACCTACGGCATCACCGCCGACCAGGCGTTCAAGGTGCTCGCGTGGCGGTCCCAGGAGACCAACGTCAAACTCCGCGACTTCGCGGCCCGGCTGGTGGCCCAACTGCCCACCATCCCACCCCCGCCGGCCACCACCGCCTTCGATCACCTCCTGCTCACCGCGCACGATCGCGTTCCGCCCCAACCGGATTGAATGCCGCCGGGCCGCAATGCTCGATCAGGCTCTCCAGCTCGAGCTCGCCGGCCCGGGTCTGGGCCCCGGCCGCCAGTGCCGCCGAAAAGCGTTGCCGGGCATCGTCTCCGGTGAACAGCGGCAGCAGCAGCTCGGTCTCGCGGGCCAGCCCCTCGGCCAGCGGCAGTTCCGCCGCGGCCCGTACCGCCCGGAGCGCGGCGGCCACCGCGGCCGGTGGCTGCCCGGCGATGCGGCGGGCCAGATCGTCGACGAATTCGCCGAGTTCGGCGGCGGGCAGCGCGCGATCGATCCAGCCGTACCGTTCGGCGGTGCGCGCGTCGTGCAGCCCGCCGCCCAGGACGACCTCGAGCGCGCGGGAACGCCCGATCAGCCGCGGCAGCAACTGGGTTCCGCTGCCGCCGGGGAAGATCCCGAGTCCCACCTCGGGCTGCCCGAACCAGGCGTGATCCAGTGCGGCATAACGCATGTCGAGGGACAGCAGGAATTCCGCGCCGCCGCCGCGCACCCGGCCCGCGATCTTCGCGATGGTGGGCCGCGACAGTTCCCGATACCGCGCGAACAGGGTCGGCGCCGGTCCGCGCGCATACGCCGCCAGCGCCTCGGGATCCGTCACCAGCCGCATATCACCGTGGGAGAGAAAGAATTCCGGGTCGGCACTGGTGAACACGACCACCCGGGTGCCCGGATCGTCGCGGATGTCGTGGTACAGCCGGTCCAGATCGGCGATCAGGATCTCGTCGAACAGATTGACCGGCGGATGGTCGATCGTGACGGTGGTGACGCCCCGCGCGGAATCGACGGACAGCGCGGTGTAGCGATCGCTCATGGCACTCCTGAGTTCTGTTGTAGAACTCAGAATCTAGCTGACTTCTCATAGAGAACTCAACCGGTAGGATTTCGGCATGGAGTGGACATCGGTGGGCCTGGGCAACTGCCCGCTGGTCCGCGCCCTGGAGGTCGTCGGCAGCCGCTGGACATTGCTCGTGCTGCGCGAGATGTTCAACGGCGTGCGGCGTTTCGAGGACATGCAGCAGCACCTCGGGGTGTCCACCTCGGTGCTGAGCCGCCGGCTGGCCGAGATGGTCGGCGAGGGCCTGGCCGAGCGCCGCCCGTACCGGGTGGACGGCCGCCGCGAACAGCACGAATACCTGCCCACGGCCAAGGCCTGGGAGCTGTATCCGGTGGTGGTCGGCCTGATGCAGTGGGGCGACCGCCACCTCGCCGACCCCGAGGGGCCGCCGGTCCGGCTGGTCGACCGCGACTCCGGTGCGGACGTGATCGCGGCGGTCGTTCCGGCCGGCACCGCGACCTGCGCTCCCGCCGACATCGTCGTGGTGCCGGCCGCGGGGAACGCCTGCTGAACCGGTCCGGCGGACGGTGACGACCGGTCCGTTCCCGGGTGTCGGTGGGACTGGGTAGCGTCTGGTCCCGTGGAAACCGGTGAACGCATTCGAGAGCTCGCGGATCGCATCGTGGCGCTGCGCGACGCCTACTATCAGGGCGCGCCGCTGGTCGCGGACGCCGAGTACGACGCGGTCGAGGACGAGCTGCGGGAGCTGATCGCCGCGCATCCGGACCTCGCGCCCGATCCGAATCCGCTGGAGCAGGTCGGCGCGCCCGCGGTGCTGCACGCGCCGATCCGTCATTCGCGGCCGATGTTGTCGCTGGAGAAGGCGACCAGACCGGAGCAGGTCGCGGCGTTCTTCGACCGGTTCCCGGGGCAGCCGGTGGTGGTGATGCCCAAACTCGACGGGTTGTCGCTGGCCCTGGTGTACGAGGACGGGCGGCTGGTCCGCGCGATCACCCGGGGCGACGGGACCACCGGTGACGATGTCACGATGCTGGTCCGCGCGCTGGTCGACGGCGTGCCGGAGCGTATCGAGGTACCGGGCCGGGTGGAGGTGCGCGGCGAGGCGGTGATGCTGCGGTCGACCTTCCTCGCCTACAACACCGCACATCCGGACAAGCCGCTGATCAACCCGCGCAATGCGGCGGCGGGCACGCTGCGGGCGAAGGATCCGGCCACGGTCGCCGAGCGGCGGTTGCAGTTCCACGGCTTCGATCTGGACACCTCCGACGGTGGCGCCGCGGTCGATCTGGGCGAGGGGCTGCGGGCGCTCGGGGTCGCGGGGGCGGCGATGCGGGTGTGCGCCGACGCCGAACAGGCGCAGGCGGCGATCACCACGATCGAATCCGGCCGCAACGAGCTTGACTACGACATCGACGGCGCGGTGCTGCGGCTGGCCGACCGCGACGCGTACGCCGCCGCGGGCACCCGGTCCAACAGTCCGCGGGGTGCGCTCGCGTTCAAGTTCGCGGCGGAGGAGAAGACCACGCTGCTGGTCGACGTGGTCTGGGATGTCGGCAAGACCGGCAAGATCGTCCCGGTCGCGTGGCTCGAGCCGGTGTTCGTGGGCGGTACCACGGTCACGAAGGCGACGCTGGCCAATCAGGAGGTGATCCGCGGCCGCGATATCAAGGTCGGGGATACGGTGCTGGTCCGCCGCGCCGGCGATGTGATCCCGTTCGTGGCGGGTGTGCTCGATGCCTCGCGGCGCACGGGGGCCGAGCGCGAGATCGTCCCGCCGACGGCCTGCCCCTCGTGTGGGCAGCCGGTGACGGAACAGGGCAACAGCCGGGAGTTGTTCTGTACCAACGCTTCCTGCCCCGCGCAGACCGTCCGGCGGCTGATCCACTGGGCGTCGCGCGCGGCCGCGGATATCGATGCGATCGGCCCGGTGTGGATCGAACGTCTCGCCGAGGCGGGCATTCTGGAGAATCCGTCGGACTTCTACACGCTGACCCAGGAGCGCCTGCTCGAATTCGATCGCATCGGGGAGGTTTCGGCCGCCCGGATGATCGAGTCGATCGATATCAGCCGCGCGGTGGGCCTGCGCCGTGCGCTGATCGGCCTCGCGATCCCGATGGCCTCCGACGGCACCGCCGCGCGGCTCGCGCGGTCCGGATTCGGATCCCTCGAGGAGGTCGCCGACGCCGGTGCGGAGCGGCTGGTGGCCGTCGAGGATATCGGGCCCAAGGTGGCCGCCTCGCTGGTCGAGCACCTCACCCGGCTGCGCCCGGAACTGGAACGGCTGCGCGCCGCCGGTGTGTCGCTGGACGTGCGCGCGGAGGACCTGCCCCCGGTGGTCGCCGCGGGCGCGCCGCTGGCGGGCAAGACGGTGGTGATCACCGGTGCGCTCACCGACCCCCGATCGGGTGAGAAGGTCGCCCGGCCGACCTTCCAGCGCCTGTGCGAGAAGGCCGGTGCGACAACGGCTTCCTCGGTCTCGGCGAATACCGATCTGCTGATCACCGGCGCGGGCGTCGGCGACAGCAAGCTGACCAAGGCGGAGAAACTCGGCGTCGAGGTCATCGATCAGGGCGAGATCTGGACTCTGCTGATCGACGCCAAGATCGTCTAGGCCGATCGTGCGGCGGGCCGGTGTGGCCCGCCCGCACGACCGCCTAGGACTGCCCGAGCGTCGGCATGCTCTGCGCCCACTGCCGGCGCGGCAGGCTGCCGAGTTCGTGGCCCACCCGGACGGCGATCTCGTTCATGCGGTGCGCGACCAGATTCACATCGGCGTCGCGGATGGTGGACACGCCGATCAGCGCGCCGTCGCCGACCGCGGTGATGAAGATCATCCCGTCGTCGTATTCGGTCATGTTCTGCCGGACGCTGGTGACGTTGCCGGAGAATTCGCCCAGCGCCTTGCCCAGTGAGCGCAGCCCGGACGCGGCGGCGGCGAAGCGCTCCGCGTTGTCGAGGGTGATCTCGCCGATGTGCGCGATCCGGAGGCCGTCCTCGGAGAGCAGGACCGCGAACCGGACATCGGGCACCGCCAGCCCCTCCAGCATCCAGGCCGCCTTGTCGGCATTGGTGGTCGCGCTCTCGAATGTGCTCATAGGAAGTAATCCCTTCGGTCTGACCGGATGTGGCGGCAGCGTCGGCTCATCCGGGCGGCATTCGTGGATCGGGGCCTGCGCTCCGCCTTTTCCGGTAACCCCGAAATCGGGCACGACAGTGTGCCGTCGAATGCTGGAGTCCCCTCCCGACATTTCAGCACGTGCGGCCGCGCGCCGGTAACTCGCTGTCCGATTCCTGCCGATTGCCGGGCGTGTCCCGAATACGACCGACCGGTCGTCCCACCAGGCATCCCGGCGGGCAGAATGGTCCCGCGGCGGTTCGCTGTGACCGCTCTCGCCGCCACGCTGGACGCGATTGTCATTCGTCCCAAATGTGCGTCCGATGTTTGCATTCCGTCTGTCAACGGCATGGGAATTCACTCGATTCGATAATTCGGATCCGGCCGTGCGCCGGGTCGGTGTGCGAGCGCGCCGAGATGCCGTCGCATCCGGTGCCGGGCGAGCGCCGTATCGCCCTGCCGGATGGCGTCAAGGATGCGGTGATGTGCGGGCGGGGGGTCGTCGCCGGGGGTGTCGCCGGGCGCGGACGGGTCGCCGGCCGGATGTCGGTGCGACAACTCCATGACGACCGAGAGGAACAGGGTGAGCACCGGATTGCCCGCGACCGCGGCGAGTTCGGTGTGGAAGAGCTGATTCGGGCACGGTTCGTCCGCCGCGTCGCCGAGCCGATCGGACAGTTCGCCGTCGGCGTCGGCGAGCCGGGCGGTCACCCGGCCGATGATGCCGAGTTCCAGGGCGTTGCGCACGATCCGGAGGTCGTCGGTGGTGACGCGCTCGTACTCCAGTAGCAGGGCGATCGTGTCGACACTGGCCTGCGGCTCGGGTTCGGTGACGATCAGGCCGCCGCCGGGGCCGGGCCGCATCCGGGCCACCGAGTGATATTCCAGCAGCCGCACGGCTTCCCGGAGCGCGGGGCGGCTGATGCCGTAGCGGGTGACGAGATCGGTTTCCGAACCGACGACGGTGCCGACCGGCCAGCCGCGGGCCGCGATGTCGTCGTGGATCCGGCTCGCGAGAACCTCCGCCAGTTTGCCGGTAGGCGCTGTGGCGCAATCGAATCCGGTCTCGGCGGCCGGGGCGGCGCGGCGGGCCCGGCGCAGATCGACCCAGGTGGAGAGGAATTCGAGATGTGCGGTCAGCGCGACCTGTGCGCGGGCGCCGTCGCCGTCGATCACCGCCTCCGCGATCGCGCGATGCGCGGCATGCGAATCCTGCCTGGCGGCATCGACTTCCGCGGCCGACCGCCTACCGGAGGCGTGCGCGTAGCGGGTGGTGAGCCGCGCCAGCACGTCGATGAACAAGTGCAGCACCGGATTTCCGGACAACCGGCCGAGCAGTGCGTGCACCGGATCCTGCGCCCAGCACTGCGGACCGCTGAGATGCGCGTGCTCGTCGCGCAGCGCGTCGCGCAGCGTCGTGATCCCGTCCTCGGTGATCCGGTCGGCGGCCAGCTGGGCGGCGACCGGTTCGAGCAGCGATCGGGCCTCGAGCAGATCGGTGACGCGGGTACCGACGTATTCGAGATAGATCACCATGGCGTGGATGGCCGGTTCGCCGTCGGGCGCGCACACGAACAGGCCGCCGTGGGGCCCGCGGCGCATCCGGGCGACCTGGTGGTGTTCGACCAGGCGGACCGCCTCGCGCAACACCGGCCGGCCCACTCCGTACCGTGCGCGCAGATCGCTCTCGGATCCCAGGGATTCGCCCACCGGCCAGCCGCGGCCGATCACCGTCTCCTCGATCCGCCGGGCGATCTGGGTGGCGAGCCGGCCGGCGCCGGTCGCGATCGACTCGCCGTCGGCGGGTTCGAACTCGACGGCGCTCGCCATGCACGGACTCCTCGCGGATGATTCGGTACTCGGTGCGGTATGCCCGCGACCCGAGGCCGGCGCATATCCCCGCAGCGAACAGTATCAAGGTTACTCACACCTGACCTGGGCATCGAGACCGGGCGGGAGAGGCCCGGCGGTCCGGTCGGCGGCGCGGAACACACCGACCGGTCGGCCTTCACTGGCGGGGATGGTAATCAGAGCCGTGCCGGAATTGCGGTTACTTGCCCGGACCGTTGGGCCATTTGAGCAGCGAGCCGGCGTCGACGCGGATCTGCTGCCCGGTGATGTAGCGGCTCCGCTCACCGGCGAGGAATACCGCGAGGTTGGCGATGTCCTCCGGTTCGACATACGGGATGGGCATGGCCTGGAAGATGGAGAACAGCGGTTCGGCGTCCTCGCGGGTGGCCTGTTTCCCGGCGGCGGTGAGGTCGGGCCGGAACATGCTGTACATGCCGTCGTTCTGCAGCAGGTCGGTATTGCAGTTGGTCGGATGGATCGCGTTGATCCGGATCATCCGCGGCGCGAGGTGCAGGCTCATCTCCTCGACGTATTCGATGACGACGCGCTTGCTCCAGCCGTATCCGGCGCCGCCGGGTCCCATGTTCGGGTTGTCGGTGGTACCGCGGATCATGCCGGCGGTCGAGCCGGTGACGATGATCGACGAGCCGTCGGGCAGGTGCGGCACCGAGACCGCGACGGTGTTCAGGACACCGAGCAGATCGACGTCGCTGGCGTCGACGAAATGCATCGGGTCGGGTTTGCCCATCGCCATCGGGAGGATGCCGGCGTTGGCGACGACGATATCGATCTTGCCGAATTCGGCGACGCCGGTCGCGACGGCGTCCCGGAGTTCGTGGCGTTCACGGACATCGGCGATGCGGGCCACGATGCGGCGGCCGAGTTTCTCGACGCCGCGGCTGGTTTCGTCGAGATCCTCCGGTGTGGCCAGGGGGTACGGATTCGAGTCGATATCGCGGCAGATGTCGATCGCGATGATGTCCGCGCCCTCGCCGGCCATGGCGAGGGCGTGTGCCCGGCCCTGGCCGCGCGCGGCTCCGGTGATGAACGCGACCTTGCCGGCCAGGCTCCCTGTCATATGTCCTCCGTCGGTTCGGATTTCGGTGTTCGGTCGGTGTGTGGGTGAATCAGGTTGCCGGAGTGTCGAAGACGACCGGCAGGGCGGCGGGTGAGCGGAAGACCTGGCCGCGGATGTGGACGTCGCCGGCGTCGGGATCCAGGCGCAGATTCGGCAGCCGGTCGATCAGCAGGTTCATCGCGGTCCGCATTTCCAGGCGGGCCAGATGCATGCCGAGGCAGACGTGCACGCCGTGTCCCCACCCGACATGGGATTTGGTCGAGCGGAAGATGTCGAAATCGTTGGGATGGGTGTACCGGTCCTCCTGCCGGTTCGCCGCGCCGAGCATCGGCATCACCGAACATCCCGCCGGGATCGGCACACCCCCCAGTTCGGTGTCGCGGGTGGTGACCCGGGTGATCGTGAGCAGCGGGGCGTCCCACCGGACCACCTCCTCGATCGCCTGCGGGAGCAGGGACCGGTCGGCCTTGATCGCCTCGAACTGGTCGGGGTGGGACAGCAAGGCGTACAACAGGTTTCCCAGCGAGCGGTAGGTGGTCTCGATCCCGGCCGGCAGCAGCAGGCGCAGGAACGAATAGATCTCCTCGTCGTCGAGTTTCTCGCCATCGATCTCCGCCTGGGCCAGGCTGCTGATCAGGTCGTCGCGCGGTTCGGCGCGGCGGGCTTCGAGGATCGGCGCGAAATAGCGGACCAGGGCCTCCGAGGCCGCCTTGCCGCGTTCGGGATTGATGGTGAAACTCAGCAGCGAGATCGACCACCGCTGGAATTGCGGATAATCCTCCTGGGGCAGGCCCAGCAGCCGGGCGATGATCCGGGTCGGATACGGAAAGGTGAACTGCTTGACCAGATCCGCCTTCCCGTCGGAGGCGAAGCCGTCGATCAGTTCACCACCGACCTTGCCGACCAGTTCGTCCTCCCAGCGTGCCAGCGCTTTCGCCGAGAAGGATTTGGACACCAGCGCGCGGTGCCGGCCGTGCTGCGGTTCGTCCATGCCGAGCATCACCTGTTTGCCCAGCACATCGCCGAATGCGCTGATGACGATCGCCGACGAGAACGTCTCGTTGTCCCGCAGCATGGTGACGATGTCCTCGTGCCGGTACACGATGAATACGGGTTTCCCGGCCTCGCCGGGCATACCCGACATATCGATCCGCTGGATCGGTTCCTCCCGGTTCAGCCGCGCCAATTCCGGATAGGGATCACGGACATTGCCGGACACCACGTCGTCGAAGGCGCCGAAATCCTGGAGATCGTCGAACAGTTCCATTGCTGATACCTCTTTCAGTCGACCGGGTAGGCGACGGATTTGACCTCGGTGTACTGGCCGAATCCGGCCGTACCGTTCTGCCGGCCCACACCGCTGTTCTTGTAGCCCCCGAACGGCACGTCGGCGCCGTATCCGGCGCCGCCGTTGAGACCGATGAATCCCGCGCGCAATCGGCGCGCCACCGCCAGCGAGTGATCCAGCGAACTCGACATCACATTCCCGGCCAGGCCGTAGGGGCTGTCGTTGGCGATGCGGATCGCGTCCTGTTCGTCGTCGTAGGGAACGACCACCAGCACCGGTCCGAAGATCTCCTCCTGCGCGATCGTCATGGAGTTGTCCACGTCGATGAAAAGGGTCGGGGTGACCCAGAATCCCTTGTCGAAGCCCGCGGGCGGCTCGGTCCCGCCGACGAGCAGATTCGCGCCCTCGTCGATGCCCTTGCGGATATAGCCGAGCACCCGCTCCCGCTGCTTCGCCGAGATGACCGGACCGCACAGCGTGCTCGGATCCTGCGGATCCCCGGCCGCGATGTTCTCGTAGATCCCGCGCAGGATCGCGATACCCTCGTCGTATCGCGAGCGGGGCAACAACATTCGCGTCGGCGCCGCGCACGCCTGGCCCGCGTGCAGTAGCGGCCCGATCCCGATCATGCACGCGGTGTTCAGATCCGCGTCCTCGAGCACGATCGTCGCGGATTTGCCGCCGAGCTCGAGGAAGAGGCGTTTCATGGTGGCGCTGCCTTTTTCCATGATCCGTTTGCCCACCGCCGTCGAACCGGTGAACGAGATCATGTCGACCTTCGGCGACAGCGTCAGTTCCTCACCGACGAGATGGTCGGAGGCGGTGACGACATTGACCACGCCGGCGGGGATATCGGTGGCTTCGGCGATCAGACGGCCCAGCCGGGTGGCGTTGAACGGTGTGTCCGGGGCCGGTTTCAGCACGACCGTATTCCCGGTGGCCAGCGCCTGGCCCAGCTTGTGGATCGTGACCTCGAACGGGAAATTCCACGGGGTGATCGCGCCGACCACGCCGACGGGTTCGTGCCATACCTTGCGGCGGGTCAGCCGCCCGGTGAGGGCGACGAAGCTGTCGCCGAGATCGGTTTCCCACCCGAAGGTGCCGATCAGATGCGCGGGATATTTCAGCCCGTCGGACAGCGGAGCGTCCAGTTGCGGTCCGGCCGTTACCGCGCGCGGGCAGCCCACCTCACGAATCAGTTCCTCGCGCAACGGCTCGCGCTCGGCCTCGATCGCGGTCTGCAACTGTTCCAGGCACCGCTTGCGGAACATGTGGTTGCGCGACCAGTCGGTCTCGTCGAAGGCCCGGCGGGCCGCGTCGATCGCGCGGTGCATATCGCCGGTGGAGGCGTCGGCGACCTCGCCGAGGACCTCCTCGGTGGCCGGATTGATATTCGCGAAGGTGCCGGCCTCGCCCGAGACGAGCCTGCCGTCGATCATCATCCGCGGCTCGTAGCCGACCTTCAGGGTGTCAGGCATGGTTGTCGCTCTCTGGCGTCGGGGTGTCCGGCGAACCGGGCTTGGGTGCGAAACGCGTGGCCAGCAAGGCGATTCGCTGCATCGCGGGCGCGGGCAGGACCCGCGCGGCGGAGATCATCGCGCGCTGGCTCACGGTGAGCGGGACGGTCCCGCCGCGCAGTGCGCCGTGCCGCGGCAGTCCCAGCGCCAGCCGGGACATCTGATGCATCCCGGACGGCGGCAGAATTCTGGCCGCCAGCAACAACATTCGCGCGTCGGGGCCGACCGGCCGGCGCCGGAACGGGCCGCGGTGGTCCAGCGCCTTGCTCAGGCCGGCCGCGAACCGCTCGGGTGGCCGGGCGAAGCGGACGGCGAATCGCCCACGGGTATCGGTCGATTCGTGCAATCGCGCGTACGGCCCGGCGAAGTCCCGGTCGTCGGTGGTGCCCGCGTCGGTGATGATGTCGGTGTCGTAGGTGCCGGTCACCAGGATCGACACCCCGAGGCCGAACGGCGCGATCTCCCCGGCCAGCGATTCGCCCCAGCGTTCGAGTGCGCCCTTGGCCGCGGAATAGGGTGCGATGCCGGGCATTCCGCGCACGCCACCGGCGCTGGACACCAGGACGATCCGGCCGCGTCCCGCCGCGCGCATCGCGGGGAGCAGGGCCTTGGTGAGGGCCACCGGGCCGAGCAGGTGGGTGGCGAACATCCGCTCCCACAACTCCGACGGCGCTTCCTCCACCATGCCCGCGGCCGAGATGCCCGCATTGTGCACCACGGCGTACGGCGCACCGATCCGTTCGACGGCCGTTTCCGCGGCCTCGGCGACGGAGGTGGCGTCGGTCAGATCCAGCCGTAATCCGATCAGTCGCGAATCATTCTGTGCCGCACCGGTTTCGGCGCGCAGCCGGTCGAGCCCGGTTTCGGGGGACCGCATGGCCGCCACGACGGTCCAGCCGCGCGCGTAGAGATGCTTCGCCGAGGCCAGGCCCAGCCCGCGCGAGGCGCCGGTGATGAGAACACTGCGCTGCTCAGCCATGATGCGGCTCCGGGGCGCAACGGCCGCCGCCGGCGGGGAGACTCACATCGGGCCGGCCGTGCGGCTGGCCGCTCATCCAGGTGGACCAGATCCCCACCGAATACGGGCCGGGCTGACCGTTCTTCTCGTACATGCCCTGGGGGTCGTACACTTTCGCCTCCGGATAGGGCCAGGGGCAGGCGACGGAGGTGGCCGTGCCGCTGATCTTGATGAGCTGGAAGCCGAAGCCGTAGGCGAAGTACGCGATGTTGATGATCACGAACATCACGGCGAACATGCCCAGCGCCGGTCGGCCGGGAAACAGCCGGGCCCGGCGCGCGAGCTTCTCGGCGACCGTGCGCCCGGTGTCGTCCCGGTACACCAGGATCCCGGCCGGAATCATCACCAGGCACACCAGCGTCGACTCCCACAGCAGCGGGAATTGCCAAGGGCGGCCGACGAATATCGACCCGAACGGGATGACCTGCGAATAGATGTACATCCCGGTCCGCACCAGCGTGACCTCGAGGATCATGTCCATCACGAAGCCGAACACCAGCAGCAGCACGGTCAGCGAGATCAGCGGATGGCGCCAGACGAACGAATCCGTCGGCCGGGCGGCCTGGATCCGCTTCAGCACCGGATTCGCCAGGAAGTAGGGGCCGAAATAGAAGGAGGCGTAACCGATCACGAGGAAGGGCTCGACCGTCGGCGACAACGACACCAGCGGCCAATCCTCCGGCCAGTGCGCCAGATCGGGGTTGTAGACCGCGAACGGCGACCAGTTCATGATCGGGTCCTGCCACACGATCAGCGTGGTGACCACACCCATCAGCAGATAGGGATGGCCGGGATGGCGGCGGATCGCCCAGACCAGCAGCCCGAGCATCTGAACCACCATCACGACGGTCAGGATCTGCAGCAACGCCACCCAGTGGTGGTAACCGAACAGCGGATCGACCGGGCGCGGCGCGGGACCGTCCGGGAAACCGGGTGTGCGGATGCGCGCGGACACCGCGCCCACCCGGGCGTGGTAACCGATCAGGATCAGCACCACGAGAGCGAGCGCGGTCCAGATCACCGGCCACAGCGGAAACTTCCGCGGCGTGGGACCGCTGACATCGGCGGCGATTCTCACAGGTTTCGTCGTCATGGTCACTCCTGGCCGAATCGGGCGACGAGATGGGAGTTGACGCCGTCGGGATCGAGGGTCCGGGCCACCAGGTAGCCCGCGCCCATCCAGGCGCGGCGCGTCCATTTACCCAGCGAGACACGGGTTCCCGGCGCACCGGAGGCGGCGGGCAGCATCTTGACCCGCTCCAGGGCCTCCTTGACGCCGCGCGGGCTGAGCGGATGCGCGTCGGTGAAGGCGCGGACCAGGGTGGCGGCGACATCCCGATTCACCACCGGCACACAGTATTCGGGCCGCCGGCCGTCGTACTTCGCCGCGTAGCGGTCGAGGAAGTCCTGTCCGATCGGGTTGCCCTCGTCGTACTGGTCGACGCCGATCCAGCCCATGAACGCGTTCCACATGATCGGGTTCACCCAGGCGTTCTGGAATGCGGTGGTGGTGAATCGCGGCGGATCCCAGCCGACCGCCTCCAGTGCCGGATTGACGAACACGATGCCGAATCCGAAGCCCAGATGGACGATCGCCTCGGCCTTCGCATCGTGGAGGGTGCGCACGGCGGTGGTGATGTCCTGCGCGGTCTGCGCGATCACGGCCTCGGCCACGATCCGGATTCCCTTGCGGCGGGCGGCATCCCGGAGGTTGCGCAGATAGCTCTCGCCGATCAGGCTCTGCTCGGCCAGCACCCCGATCTCGGTGATCCCGCGCTGCGCGATCAGGTCGACCAGGAAGATCGGCTCATCGGTCATCGACCCCTGCGGGAATGCGAAGGTCCACTCGCCCAGCCAGTCGTCGGTACCGGTCACGCTGATCGCGGGCACCCGGAACCGCTCCTCGATCGCCTCCCGGGTGGGTACGGCGTTGTCGGTGATGTTGGGGCCGAACACGACCAGGCAGCCCTCGTCGACGAGTTCCCCGTAGGCGTCGATCACCGCCTTGACGCTGCCCTTGGGCAGCCCTTCCACCTCGCGGTAGATCATCTGCACCCGGCGGTCCAGCAGGCCCTGCTCGTGGGCCTCCTCGAAGACGAGGTCGAAGACCCGGGTGAAGTCGGCCTTCATCTCCTCCGGAAAGCCCGGCGGTAGGGTGAAATCCATCAGGTAGCCGACCTTGATCGGCTCGGCGGCACTTTCGTAGGACATATGACCTCCCGGGAGGAGCTGGGGCCCGGCGGAGCCGAGCGTGTGAACGAATATTTGTTTTTGACCGGGGACACACCGGTCCGCCGGTTGCCGGCCGGGTTCAGGCGCCGGGTGTGCCCAGGTACACGTCGATCATCTCGATGAGACCGCGGGTGATCGCCGGATCGTCGGTGAGCGGGCCCGCGATGGCCGCCACCGCGGCCGCCCGCGGATCGAGCCCCGCGGCGATCAGGCGGCCGGTGGCGACGAGTACGCGGGTGGAGGACACCTCGCGCAGCCCGCTGGTCTCCAACCGGCGGATCGCCCCGGCCAGCCGCACCAGCAGCGCGGCCGTCGCCTCGTCGACCCCGGCCTCGCGGGAGACGATGCGCTGCTCCAGATCCGGTGCCGGAAAGGAGAATTCGATCGCGACCAGGCGCTGGCGGGTCGAATCCTTGAGATCCTTGAGCACACTCTGATAGCCCGGGTTGTAGGACACGACCAGGCCGAATCCCGGTGCGGCGGCGAGGGTTACCCCGAGCCGTTCGATCGGGAGCTCGCGCCGGTGATCGGCCAGCGGGTGCAGGACCACGGTGGTGTCCTGGCGCGCCTCGACCACCTCGTCGAGATAGCAGATGGCGCCCTCGCGCACCGCGCGCGTCAGCGGACCGTCGACCCACTCGGTATCGCCGCCGCGCAACAGGTATCGGCCGACGAGGTCGGCGGTGGTGAGATCGTCGTGACAGGCGACGGTGATCAGCGGCCGTCCGAGCCGATGCGCCATCGCCTCGACGAACCGGGTCTTGCCGCAGCCGGTCGGCCCCTTCAGGACGATCGAGAGTCCTTGATGGTAGGCGGCTTCGAACACCGCCTCCTCGTTGCCCACCGGGAGGTAGTACGGGCGGCCGGGCGGCGCGGGCTGCGGTCGTTTCGCGGTGGCGGAGGTCGTCATACGCGGGCCGTTCGCGCGGAAGTGCCGGAAGGTGCGCCGGCGTCGATGCCAGACATCGCTTCTCCTTGGATTGAGTCCCGGGTCGCAGATCCCCGACCCGGGCAGACCACAGCGTAGCGTGGAACAGATATTTGATACAACCGTTCGGGCGGGTGGAAATCCGCCGGTCCGGCCGGGGTGGCCGGTCACGCCGGCCGCCGGCGCCGGATATCGGCGCGGTCGAGCGCGAGTCGCAGCAGCGGCCCGGCGAGTCCGCGCAGCCGGTCGGGCCGGTCGATCGTGGCGTGGGCCGCGGCGCCGAACACCTGCCGCAGCGCCTCGGCATCGGTGGCGGCGCCGATCGTCAGGCACAGACAGCCGATACCCTCGTTCCCGGCCTCCGCGAGCGCCTTTCGCGCGTCGGCGGCGCCGTAGGCGCGCTCATAGCCGTGGTCGTAGGCCAGTCCGTCCGACAGTACGACCAGCAGCCGCCGCGGTGTGCCGGACCGCTCCCGCAGAATCGCCGTGCCGTGCCGGATCGCGGCCCCGAGCCGCGAATAGGCCCCCGGCCGCACGCCGTGCAGCCGGGCCGTCGCGGCGGCGTCGAGCCGATCGTCGAACCGCTTGATCGGCGTCAGGTGCACCGCCGAGCGGCCCTGGGAACTGTAGGCGAACACCGCGACCCGATTGCCCAGTTCGTGCAGGGCCCCGGCGAGGGCGGCCGCCGCCTCGCGCTGCTGTTCGTGCACGGTGCGCCCGGCGGTCCCGGCCTCGGCGGCCGATCCCGACACATCCAGCAGGATCAGCACCGAAAGGTCGTGCCGGCGACGGAGATTGGCCACGTAGACGGCCTCGTCGGGGGTGGAACCGGCCGCCGTCTCGACCCGCATCGCCACGGCCGCGTCCACATCGATGTCGTCGCCCTGGGGCTGCCGGCGCCGATGGGTGAAGCCGAGTCCCAGCCGGGC
The DNA here is from genome assembly GCF_000381925.1 of Nocardia sp. BMG111209. Taxonomy (NCBI): domain Bacteria; kingdom Bacillati; phylum Actinomycetota; class Actinomycetes; order Mycobacteriales; family Nocardiaceae; genus Nocardia; species Nocardia sp. BMG111209. The sequence continues at coordinate 2,729,706 of NZ_KB907307.1, read as the reverse complement.
CAGCGAGGTTCGCAGCGCGCGGGTGTCCGGCGCGGCCGGGGCGGATTCGGTGCGCGGGGCCTCGATTTCGATCACGGTGCACCACGCCTGCCGGTAATGCCCACGGTGACAGTCCCATTCGGGATAGCGTGCCCCGGAGGCGCCGGGCCGGGCGTCGTCCGCACCCACCGCGGCCGCCGTGGAGACGACGGCCCCGGCGCCGCGGGTCGCCGAGCGCCGGGCATGGGTCGGCGCGTCCGCGCCGGGCGGGCCGCCGCCGGAGAGCCGGCGCGTGGCGCTCGTCAGCCGCGCGAGCAGTGCGCCGAGGGCGCCCGCGCCGCCGACCGGGCTGGAGAACGGATCGGACGTCGCGTGGTCCTCGGCCGAATCCTCGTCCGGGCCGGGCAGTTCCGCGCCGGATCGCCGCCGTGGCACATGCGCCGCGTCACCCGCCTGTCCGCCCGCCCGCCCGGCGGCGAGCAGGGCGGCCGGCCGGATCACGCCGAACGCGGCGGGCGGGTCCGCGATCGGGGACCGGCCGGCGGCCGCGGCCAGGGATTCGGCCGGCGTTGCGGCAGTGCAGGTTCCGGCCGGCAGCGCGCCGAGCGCACCGGGCGGCAGCCACGCATTGGCGAGTAGCGCGCGGCGGCCCTCGATCGCGAGGTAGCGCCGGGTGAGGGTGCGCCGGTGCGCGAGCCGCCGGACGATATCGGGCGCGAGCCCGCCGCCGGCGAGCAGTGAGGCCTGGACGGCCAGTGCCTCGAGCCGCTCGCGGGGTTCGGCCGTGGCGTCGAGGTACACCGTCCGGCCGTCGGTCCAGGCCGGTTCGCCGGCGGGCAGCGCGGCGACCGTCACCGTCCGGCCCGCCAGCGCGGAGGCCAGCATGGCGAGCCGGCCCATCTCGTCGTCTGCCATCGGGACTCCTTGCCGCCGAGCGCGATCGGTATTGACCAAATATCTGTTCCAAAGTAGAGTCCGGGGCACCGGCAGTCAATCGTCTTCGCACCGGATCCCGGCGGACGCCGGAACTGCCCCGATCCTCGAGTCCCGCACCGGCGGAAGCGCATTCGGCCCCCGACGATCCGGCCGGATTGTCCACCCCCGGTCGCGCGCACGTGCCGGCCGAGTCCGCCCCCCGGCACCGCAGAACAAGGAGTACGACATGGACATGAACGACCTGGTGCTGGTGTCGGTCGATGATCATCTCGTGGAACCGCCCGATATGTTCCGCAACCACATTCCCGTGAAGTACCGGGATCAGGCGCCGAAGGTCGTGCAGCGCGCCGACGGTACCGACGCCTGGGTGTTCGAGGGTCAGGAGGCCACCAACGTGGGTCTCAACGCCGTCGCCGGTCGCCCGCCGGACGAGTACGGCGCGGAACCGACCAAGTTCAGCGAGATCCGCGAGGGCTGTCACGACATCGAGGCGCGGATCCGCGACATGGACGCCAACGGCGTCGCCGCCTCGATGAACTTCCCGTCCTATCCGCAGTTCTGCGGGCAGTACTTCGCCCGCGCGCAGGACAAGGATCTCGGCCTGGCGGTGTTGCGCGCCTACAACGACTGGCATGTCGACGAGTGGTGCGGCGCGCACCCCGGCCGCATGATCCCGCTCGGGCTGCCCCCGATCTGGGATCCGCAGCTGATGGCCGACGAGGTGCGGCGGCTGGCGAAGAAGGGCTGCCACTCGGTCTCCTTCTCGGAGAATCCGACCAAGCTGAACTATCCGTCCCTGCACGACCCGCACTGGGATCCGTTCTGGACCGCGTGCAGCGACGAGAACACCGTGGTGAACCTGCACATCGGCTCCTCGTCGTCGGTGGTCATCACCTCCGTCGACGCGCCGATCGACACCATGATCACCCTGCAGCCGATGAGTATCGTCAACGCCGCCGCCGATCTGATCTGGTCGCCGATGCTGCGCAAATTCCCGGACCTCACCTTCGCGCTGTCCGAGGGCGGTATCGGCTGGGTGCCGTATTTCCTCGAACGGATCGACCGGGTGTACAAGATGCACCGCGCCTGGACGCATCAGAACTTCGGGGACAGATTGCCCAGCGAGGTGTTCCTCGAACGCATCGCCCTGTGCTTCATCGACGACGAATTCGGGATCGAGAGCCGGAACCGACTGAACCTCGACATGATCTCGTGGGAATGCGACTATCCGCATTCCGATTCGACCTGGCCGCAGGCGCCGGAAAGCCTCGACGGTTATCTGGTGGGATTGTCCGACGACGAGATCGACCGGATCACCCATCGGAACGCGGCGCGGCTGTATTCGTTCGACCTGTTCGAGCACCACACCCGCGAACAATTGACCGTCGGCGCGCTGCGGTCCGGGGCCACCGATGTCGATCTCGGCTACCGCTCGTCGGAACGGCTGCGCAAGACCGGCACCGAGACGGTCACCGTCCTGAATCTGGTCTCGAATCTACCGAGCTGAGCCCAGCGCGGCACCGCGCCGCACCGCCGCCGTCCGGTACCCGGCCCGTCGGTAAACTCGGCGGATGCCGGGCTCCGCCGCCGGCTCGGTGCAATGGGCACAGTGGTGACACCCGAAGGAGTCGAATGGCCGCGCAGCTACCTTCGGGTGTCGATCGAGGCGTCGCGGCGCCGAGCTCCCGGACACCGCAGGCGGTCGCCGCCGGCGCGGATCCGAATGCCTCCCGCCGCACCGAGATTCTGCGGACCGCGAATTCGGTGATCGCGACCTCGGGCCTGCGCGCGTCGCTGCAACAGATCGCCGATGCGGCGGGAATTCTGCCGGGCAGCCTGTATCACCATTTCGAATCGAAGGAAGCGATCCTCGTCGAATTGATCCGGCGGTATCAGGACGAACTCGATCGCATCGGTACCGTCGCACTGGAACGGCTCGACGGGGCCGGATCGCAGCCGCCGCCGGAGCAGATATTCGCACTGGGCCGCGAGATCGCCCGCTGCGCGGTGGAACACGGTGCGGCCCTGCAGATGTCGTTCTACGAGGGGCCCGGCACCGATCCCGAACTCATCGCCCTGACCCGGCGGCGCTGGACCACCGCGCAGGAGGCGATGCTGCGGATCCTGCGGGCCGGCCACGAGAACGGCGACATCCGTCCGGAGCTGGATCTGCCGGTGCTGGCCGACCGGCTGTGCCAGAGCATGTTGCACGTCGGGCTGGATGTCATCCGGCACAAGGCATCCGGGGACCGGGTGGCCACGGCGATCGGCACCGTCCAGTTGTACGGGCTGGCGAGCGAATCGCCCGCGGACGCCGCGCTGAACGGTTCGGCCGCGTTCGCGGCCGCGGAACGGGTGATCGCCACCTGGGCCGGCGACGAGGACGCCGTGGCGGGGGAGCGGGCGGCCCATGTGCGGGCCGTCGCCAGAGCCGAATTCGGCCGTCGCGGTTACGAGATGACCACGGTCCGCGACATCGCCGCCGCCGCGGGCCTCACCCTCGGCACCGCCTACCGGCTGATCGGCTCCAAGGACGAGTTGCTGATGTCGATCATGTTGTCGTTCGGCCGCAAGGTCGGCGCCGGGTGGACGGCCGTGCTGCGCTCGGAGTCCACCCCGCTGGAAAAGCTCGACGCGCTCAGCTGGGTGAATATCAATGCGCTGGACCGGTTTCCGGACGAGTTCCGGATCCAGCTGGCCTGGATGCGCCAGTCGCCGCCGGACATCGCCGATCCCGGCTGGTCGTTCACGACCCGGGTCCGGCAGATGAAATCGCTGCTGTCCGAAGGCCGGAAGTCCGGTGAGCTGCGTATCGACGGGCCACCGGCGGAGATGATGGCGCGCTGTGTGATCGGCCTGCAGTGGATTCCGGAGAACATTCTGCGTGACCTCGGCGTCCGGCCGGGCTCGACCCATGTTCGCGATACCGTACTGCGCGGTGTGCTGGTGCGCCGGTCCTGAAACTCCCGGTGGAAACCCGATAGGCACTGACTATCGAGTATGTGGAACATTTTCACTCAGCACTGTTTCCGTCTCGTTGCGATCGAAAATCACTCAAGATGACATAACCCGTATCCGTGTGCCCAGAGGCGGGCGGATTCGGGATTTCTGGGGAATCGTGGAACGGAGACAAGGATGCAAATCACCGTGCTCGGCTGCCGGGCGGGCATGCCTGCCGAAGGACAGCCAAGTTCCGGCTATCTGGTGGACACCGGGGACAGTCGTATCCTGCTGGATTGCGGGCCGGGTATCGCGGCCTCGCTCTCGGCCGTCCTGACTTCCGCGGAGCTCGACGCGATCGTGATCAGTCACCTGCATCTCGATCACGTGTACGACCTACTGCCCGTGGGTAAGTCGCTGCTGGCGCCGATCGCGCTGGCCGGATATCCGGGCGCCGCGTCGTTCTTCGGCCCGGGGCCGCACGAATTGCCGCGCATGCCCCTGTATCTGCCGGCCGGATCCGGCCCGCTGCTGGAACGCTGGTCGTCACTGCTGACCACGAACACGCTGCCGATGCTGGATCGCGTATTCGATGCCGCATTCGACGTGCGCGAATATCGGCCCGACGATATCGTGACCGTCGGCGACAGCACGATCGAATTCGTGGAAATGCGGCACGCCAAACCCAATTGCGGCGTCCGGATCTGCGCGCCGAGCGGATCGCTGGCCTACACCGGCGATACCGGTCCCACCGACGCGCTGGTGCGATTGGCGGCGGGTATCGGCCTGTTCGTCTCGGAGGCGACCCTGGAGGTGTCCGATCACGGTGCGCACGGGCATCTGTGCGCCGCCGACGCCGCGCGGGCGGCCAAGGCGGGCGGGGCGGAGCAGCTGTTGCTGACCCATTTCCCGACCACCGACGAGATTTGGCTGAAGGCGCGGCTGGCCGAGGCCGCCGCGGAGTTTTCGGGCCCGATCCATCTGGCCCGGCCGAGCTCGGTGTTCCGGGTCGGCGACCCGGTCGTGGCGGCCCGGGGCTGAACGGATCGCCGGCTGCCGCGGGGAAGGGCCCGCGGCAACCGGCGGATCACACCGCGGCTACCGGATACCGGATCGGACGAACGCGCTGACGATCTGCCGCTGCAACACCAGATACAACGCGAACACCGGCAGGCAGGCCAGGCCCGCCGCCGCCATCAACGCGGACCAGTCGGTGCCCTCCGGGGAGAAGAAACCCTCCAGGCCCAGCTGGATCACCGAGCGACTGTGCCGCAGCACCATGGCCGGCCAGAAGTACTCGTTCCACGAGGTGATGAACAGCAGGATGGCCAGCGAGGCAAGGGGCGCACGGAGATTCGGCACCACGACCGTCCACAGGGTGGCCCACGAGGACCGGCCGTCCATGGTCGCCGCCTCCAGCAGTTCCCGCGGGAACGCCTGCAGATGCTGGCGCAGCATCATCACCCCGAGCACCGAGCACAGCATCGGCACGATCACCCCGGCCAGCGTGTTGAGCAGGCCGAGCTGCACGATCACGATGTAGTTGGGCAGCATGGTCACCTGGAACGGGACCAGCCAGGTGCCGACGAACAGCAGATAGGCCAGCTGCTGTCCGCGAAAACGCCAGCGGGTCAACGCATATGCGGCGAAGAGGCTGGTCAGCAGCTGGCCCGCGGCGGTCAGGCCCGCCACCGTGAAGGTGTTGAGCAGCAGGCCGCCGATGTCGATGATGTGCGCCGCGTCCCGATAGCCCTGGACCGACAGCGGCCACGGCACCAGGGAGGCGGCGCCCACGTCGGCCGGGCGGCGGAACGACGTGGCGTACATCCAGTAGATCGGGAAGATGCAGGCGATGCTGAGCAGGCCCAGCACCACGTGCCCGATCCATTGCTGTCGCGGCCGCCGGGTTTCGATCATGTCGGCTCGTCCTCCGGATATCTCTCGAGGTTCAGTTGTCGTGCACGCCGAGCCGGTCGGACAGGCGCACCAGCACCAGCGCCAGGACGCCGAAGCCGAGGAAGAACAGCACGCCGGCGGCCGCGGCGCTACCCGCCGCGAAGCCCTGGAACGCGGTCTCCCAGAGGAAGTAGTAGATGTTCGTGGTGGCGCCGCTCGGCCCGCCCTGGGTGAGGTTGTCGATCACCGGGAACGACCACTGCGCGGACAGCAGCACCGTCATCAGCGCCAGGAACAACAGCGTCGGGGACAGCAGCGGCAGCGTGATCCAGCGGGTGGTCTGGCCGCGGCTGGCGCCGTCGAGTGCGGCGGCCTCGGTGTAGTCGTCGCTGATCCCGGCGATGCCGGCGGTCACGATGAGTACGGCGAAACCGAGGACGTGCCAGCCGGTGATCACGACGATCGCCAATTGCGCGGGGCCGGTCTGCTGCAACCAGTTCAGATCGGTGCCCAGCAGCCGGTCGACCGCGCCGTAGCGGGGATCGAGCAGCCACTGCCACACCACCGCGCCGGCCACCGGCGGCACCAGCATCGGCGCGAACACCAGCGCCCGGTACAGCGCGGCGGTCCGGCCGCGCAGCCGGCGGGTGACCAGGCCGACGAAGGTCGGCACGATGATCGTGAACGGCACCATGCCGAGGATGAAAACCACGGTGAGCCACAGGCTCCGGCCCAGCTGCGGGGAACTCAGCAGCCGCCGGTAGTTGTCCAGCCCGGCCGGTTCGGCGGGACTGGTGGGCAACATGTCCCAGTGATAGAAGGACAGCTGCACGGTCTGCGCCAGCGGCCGATAGGTCCAGAAGACCACGCACGCCAGGGCCGGTAGCAGATACAGGTACGGCGGTAGGGCCCGCAGTACCCGGCGCCAACGGGCCGGGCGCCCCGAGGGCGCCCGGCCGTCCAGTGGAAGTGCCTGCACCGCAGGCACTTCCACGAAGATTCCGGTGGTCGTCACTTGGCCGGCATGAGGGCCGAGGCCTGCTGCTGGGCCGCGGTCAGGGTCGCGTTCGGATCGGCGTTCTGGAAGACCGACTTCTCCACCGCCTCCAGCATGCCGTTGCGGATCTGCACGTAGTTGTCGCCGGGGAAGGCGAGCCACGGGTGCAGGCGCTTCAGCTGATCGAGATTCGGTCGCACCAGCGGATTCTGGGCGACCCAGGAGGCCAGGCTGCTGTTCGGATCGTCGACCAGACCGGTGCGCAGCGGCAGGTAGCCGATCTTGCGGGCGATGATCGAGTACGCCTCGTCACCGGTCAGGTACTTGACCAGTTCCCAGCCCGCGCGCTGCTGCGCCGGGTCGCTCGCGGTGACGAACAGCGCCGCACCGGAATTCGTCGGCGCGGCCGGCTTACTGCCGAACTGCGGCATCGTCGCGGCGGCCAGGTCCCAGTGTCCGTCGGCCGCACCCTTGACGAAATTGCCCTGCAGCGAACTGCTTTCGAGGAACATGCCGATATTGCCGGCGGCGAACTGCGGGAAGGCCTGCGTCTGGGTCAGCTGCGGCATCACGCCCGAACCGACCAGATCCCGTGCCATGCCCACGGCCTCGACCGCGGGCGCGTCGGCGAAGGTGAGCTTGCTGCCGTCGCCGGAGAGCACGCTGCCGCCGTTGGACGCGACCAGCGCCTGGTAGCACCAGTCACCGGAAACCTTGGTGAGGCAGTCGATGTAGACGCCGTCCTTACCGGTGTGGCTCTTGATCGCCTGTGCGGCGGTCTTCACCTGATCCCAGTTGGCCGGCGGGTTGGCCGGATCCAGCCCGGCCGCGCGGAACAGCGAGGCGTTGTAGTAGAGCACCGGCGTGGAGAACACGAACGGCACGCCGTAGGTCTTGCCCTTCACGTCACCCAGCGGCTTGGCGGTGTCGGCGAACGGATGCGCGCCACCGAAGTTGGCCTGCACCGCGTTCCGGCCGAACAGGTCGTCGTACGCGTGCGCGTGCAGCTTGTCCACCATGAAGTCGAGATCGCCGAAGATCTCCTGCGCGACGGTGGGCGGATTGCCGGCGGCGACCTCGCTCTGCAGGCTGCTCATCGAGTTGTTGACGCCGTTCGCCGAGGCGCCGCCGGGCTTCTGGGCGGTCACGGTGATGTTCGGGTGCTGCTTGCGGAAGTTGTCGAGCAGTTCGTTGAAGGTGTCGGTCCACGGACCGGCCGTGGACAGGTTGTAGCTCTCGAAGGTGATCGAGACCTTCTGGTCGGGTGCCAGTTCGGGGACGGTGGCCACGCTGGTGCTCGGGCCGCCCGACGGCGTGCCGACACTACAGGCGGTGAGGCTGAGCAGGGTCGCGGCTACCGCTGCGGCGCGGGCCGGCCAATGCCGGATCATCTCGGGTACTCCTTTTTGCGGGGGTGATCCAATTAGGCTGGGGCAGTGTCGAATTCGGATTCGGTTTCGGCCGCGGCCGGCTGCGGGGCGTCCCGCCAGGCCAGCCGGCGGCCGGTGGCGGCGTCGAACAGGTGCACCGCGCCGAGCGGGATGCTCAGGCCGACGCTCGCGCCGGGCGCCAGGTTCAGCGGCCGGGGTCCGCGCAGGGCGAGCCGGGTGCCGGCGGCGTCCAGGTACGCGACCTCCTCGTGGCCCATGTTCTCGACCAGTCGCACGGTGGCACGGATCGGCGCGGTCGCGGCATCGGCGCGGACCAGGCCTTCGGGCCGGACCCCGAGCACGACCTCGCGCGCGGGGGTTTCGCCGGGCCACAACGGCAGTTCGATTCCGGGCGCGCGGACCCGCAGCCGGCCGTCGACGGTCTCGATCGTGGCGTCGACCAGGTTCATCGCCGGCGATCCGAGGAATCCGGCGACGAAGACCGAGGCCGGCCGGTCGTACACCTCCGCGGGTGCCCCGACCTGTTCCAGCCGGCCGCCGTTGAGCACCGCGACGCGGGTGGCCATGGTCAGCGCCTCGATCTGGTCGTGGGTGACGTAGACGAAGGTGGTGCCGAGCCGCCGATGCAGATCGGAGAGGTTCGCGCGGGTCGAGGTGCGCAGCTGGGCATCCAGATTGGACAGCGGCTCGTCCATCAGGAACGCGCCGGGATCGCGGACCAGGGCGCGGCCGAGGGCGACGCGCTGGCGCTGGCCGCCGGACAACTCCCGCGGTTTGCGGTCCAGCAGCTGTGCGAGGTCGAGGGTGCCCGCCACCTCGTCCACCCGGCGCTGCACATCCGCGCGCGACCGGCGCCGGGCACGCAGCGGGAAGCCGATGTTGCGGGCCACCGACAGATGCGGGTACAGCGCGTAACTCTGGAACACCATGGCCAGATCGCGGTCACCCGGCGGGACATCGGTGACGTCGCGGTCGTCGATGAGCAGCCGGCCCGCGCTCGGTTCGATCAGGCCCGCGATCATCCGCAGCAGTGTGGATTTGCCGCAACCGCTCGGGCCGAGCAGGACCAGGAACTCGCCGTCGGTGATATCCAGGTCGATTCCGTCGACCGCCGTCACATCGCCGTATTGCTTCGTCACACCGTGCAACCGGATACGGCTCATGCGAGAACTCACCTTCGACAGGGCGGGCCGCCCGAAATATGTTGTAACAGCGAACCGTGTCAGTCGAACATTGATCCGTGTACTGCAAATGAACTGGGCCGAAACGCTTTCCGGTGCTCCGGAGCGGGCAGAACGCGCTGATCTGGCGCTATTCGCGCGGCCAATCGACGATCGGGAAATCGTAATTGTCCGAGCCGGGTTCACGGCCGGTGAACAGCAGGTGCCGCACGGCAGATATATACCTGTACGCCATCCGATCGCGAACTGGGTTCACCGTCGGTTAGTCGGAGCGGATACGCTGAGCTCACCTCACGGACGGGACCTGACGATGGAATTTAGACTCTTGGTATCCTTCCTCGCCGTTGCGGAAGAACTGCATTTCGGTCGTGCCGCGGCACGACTGCACCTGGCTCAACCCTCTCTCAGTCAGCAACTTCAGCGGCTCGAACGGAGCCTCGGCGTCCGGCTCGTCGATCGCACATCGCACCAGGTCGGCCTGACCCCGGCCGGCGAGGTGCTGCGCGAGCACGCCCGCACCATCATCACCCAGACCGAAGAAGCCCGGACGGCGGTGCGCGAGGTGGCGCTCGGCCGGGCCGGGGTACTCCGGATCGGCTACAACTTCCCTGCGGGACAACGGATTCTGCCCGCCGCACTGGCCCGGATGAACACCATACTACCCAACGTCAACGTGAATCTGGTCGACAAGCGCACCGGCCCCCAGCTCACCGCGCTCGCCGACGGCGAACTCGACATCGCCCTGGTGTACGGCCGCCCGGCCTCGGCCGGTTTCCAGTTCCGCCCGCTGCTGCAGGTGCCGCTGGTGGCCGTCGTCGGCCGCGGGCACAGCTGGGCGCGCCGATCCCGGACCTCGTTCAGCGAGCTGGCCAGCCAGTCCTGCATCCTGTTCGAGCGTCAGCAGAGTCCCGCGATGTACGACGCGCTGTTCATCGCGGCCGAGCGCAGCGGGATCAAACTGAGCGTCGATCACCTGCTCGACGATCCCAATGCCATGGGCATCATGGTCTCGGTGAAGCCGGTGGTCGGGTTCACCTCCTCGTTGCACGCCGGATTCGCCTCGGCCAATCCGGGTTACGTGCAGACCGTCACCGTCGCGCTGCACGATCCGGTGCCGATCGTGGAGCTGTGCGCGGTGTGGCGCGCCGACGACAACCGCCCCCTGGTCCGCTCCTTCCTCGGCTGTATCGAGTCGGCCAAACCGCTCGACAGCCTGCCCAGACCGGACGCGGTGCCGACACAGGTGTCGGCACAGTAGTTTCCGGGAACGACGAGAGCGCACCGCGCTCGCGAACGATTCGCGGGCGTGGTGCGGCGGCGTGCGCGGCAACGGCGCCCGCACCCGGAACCGGCCATCACGCAACCGAATCGGACGATGGTTTTCCCGGTCCGCCGTATTGACCCTGCCTGCGAATTCGCCGAAGACTTGGTGACGTGACCATCCCCATTGCATCGCCTGTACTGGCCAGGGACGACGAGTCGATCTATCAGGCGCTGTCCGTGTTGGACAAGCCGGTGTTCGTGGTGCGCGACGATCGTGGCGTCGCGGTGACGACGGATCCGGAGGCGGCGCGCGGCCTCCGGGTGCTGGCCTCGGTGCCCGCGCTGCGGCCGGAATCATTGGGGGACAGCGAGTTCCGCAAGGCGCACGGCGTGCGCTACGCCTACCACGCCGGGGCGATGGCGAACGGGATCGCCTCGGCCGGGCTGGTGGTCGCGATGGCCCGCGCCGGATTCCTGGCGTCCTTCGGCGCCGGCGGGGTCCTGCCCGCCCGGATCGACGAGGCGCTGGCCACCATCCGCCGCGCGGTGCCGGGGGAACCCTTCGCGTGCAACGTGATCCACAGCCCGAGCGAATCCGCGCTGGAGCGGTCCATCGTGGACGCCTGCCTGCGGCACGAGGTCCGGTGCGTCGAGGCATCGGCCTTCATGGATCTGACGCCGCACATCGTGCGGTACCGGCTCGCCGGCCTGCAGCGCGACCCGAACGGCCGGGTGGTGGCCCGTAACCGGGTGATCGCCAAGGTTTCCCGCGGCGAGGTCGCGGAGCTGTTCCTGCGGCCGGCGCCGCCGAGCCTGGTGCGCGGCCTGTACGAATCCGGTGAGATCACCGCCGAGCAGGCCGAACTGGCCGCGGCGATCCCGATGGCCGACGACATCACCGGCGAGGCGGATTCCGGCGGGCACACCGACCGCCGCCCGCTGGTGGTGCTGCTGCCGTCGCTGCTCGCGCTGCGCGACCGGATCCGGCGCGAATGCGGGTACGCCCAGCAGGTCCGGGTCGGCGCCGCCGGCGGGATCGGCACGCCGGCCGCGGCGGTGGCGGCGTTCACCATGGGCGCCGCCTACGTGGTCACCGGTTCGATCAACCACGCCTCGGTCGAGGCCGCGCAGTCCGATGCGGCGAAGCGGCTGCTGGCCGCGGCCGGGGTCGCCGACACCGTGATGGCGCCGTCCTCGGACATGTTCGAACTGGGCGTCGACGTCCAGGTCCTGCAGCGCGGCACCATGTTCGCGAGCCGGGCCCGGCGGCTGTACGACACCTACCGCGCCTACCCCGGCGTCGACGCGATCCCCGCGGCCGAGCGCGCGGAGCTCGAGCAGCGCATCCTGCAGCGCTCGTTCGACGAGGTGTGGGCCGACTGCGTGCAGTACTTCAGCGAACGCGATCCGGAGCAGATCGAGCGGGCCACCGGCAATCCGAAACGGCGGATGGCCTTGATCTTCCGCTGGTACCTCGGCCGATCCTCGGGCTGGAGTATGGCCGCGACGCCCGAACGCGCGGCGGACTACCAGATCTGGAGCGGCCCGGCGATGGGCGCGTTCAACGAATGGGTGGCCGGAACCTATCTGGCCGCGCCGGGGCATCGGCACGTCGCCGAGATCGCGCTACAGGTCATGCGCGGCACCGCATTCGCCGCACGGGTCGGCCAGTTGCGGGCCGCCGGGGTGCGGCTGCCGGCCCGCTGCGCGACCTACATCCCGGTCCCGTTGACCCGGGGCACGCGATGAACCGGCAGGAATACCGGGTGGCGCCGCTGGTGACGATGGCCGACGCCGACAACCTGGCGAACGTGGTGTACGACGGGGCGCAATCCCGGCCCGCCGCCGCCGTATTCAGTCACGGGACCGGCGAGAGCCGCCGCGACATCGACTTCGCGGAATTCGCCCGGCTGGTGGCGGGGATCGCGAAAGGCTTGGCGGCCAACGGAATCGGCGCCGGTGACCGGGTGCTGATCCTCGGCGCGACGAGTTACGAGTGGTCGGTGGCGGATTTCGCGGTGCTGAGCCTGGGCGCGGTGACCGTCCCGGTGTATCCGACCTCCTCGGCGGAGCAGATCCGGCACATCGTGGCCGATTCCCGTCCCCGCGCGTGCTTCACGGAATCGGCCGCGCAGCGCGAGCTGATCGGCGAGGTCGCGGGCGCGGCGGTGGCCGGGCGGTCCTGGCTGCTCGGCGGGTCGTTCGAGGAACTCGCCGCGGCGGGCCACGCGGTCGGCGACGACGAGGTCACGCGGCGGCGGCTCGCGGTACGGGCCGACGATATCGCCACCATCGTCTACACCAGCGGCACCACGGGAATGCCCAAGGGCTGCATGCTGACCCACCGCAACATCTTCGCCGCCGCGGCCAATGTGGTCGAGTTGCTGCACACGGTGTTCCGGCGCAGCCCCGACGATCCCGCGTCGACGCTGATGTTCCTGCCGCTCGCGCACGTGTACGGGCGGGTGGCGCTGTTCGGCTGCGTGTGGGCCGGGGTCCGTACCGGTCTGGTCGCCGCCCCCGCGCAATTGCCCGGTCTGCTCCCGGAATTCCGGCCGACGTTCCTGATCGGCGTCCCGTACGTGCTGGAGAAGATCCGCAAGGGCGCGCGGCAGGCGTTCGGCGGCGCCGACTATGCGGCGGTGGAGGCGGCGGTGATCGCCACCGGTCACGCCGACCGGCACGGCGAGGCGAGTACGGCGGCCGTCGACGAGCAGTGGTACCGGCGGTTGCGCGGCATGCTGGGTGGCCGGCTCGAATACGTGATCGCCGGTGGCGCCTCACTGGAACCGTCGACCGCGGACTTCTTCACGGGTCTCGGCGTGGAGATCATCGGCGCGTACGGCCTGACCGAGGCGTCCTCGACGGTCAGCATGAGCGCTCCGAAGGCCAACCGGCCCGGCGCGGTCGGCCGGCCGGTGCCCGGTACGACCATCGCGATCGCCGGCGACGGGGAGATCCTCGTCCGCGGCGACCAGGTCTTCCCCGGCTACTGGCCCGACGGCGGGCACGAGGCCACCGACTGGCTGCCGACCGGTGACCTGGGCCGTCTCGACGAGGACGGATTCCTCTTCATCACCGGCCGGCGCAAGGAGATCATCGTCACCAGCGGCGGTAAGAACGTGGCGCCCGCGCCGCTCGAGGATCGGGTCCGCCTGCATCCGCTGGTCAGCAACTGCATGGTCGTCGGCGAGGGGCGTTCGTACGTGACCGCGCTGATCACCCTGGATCCGGCGGTGCTGACCCGGTGGGCCGCGGACCACGGGGTCGACGCGACCGGCGGTGTGCCGACCGAGGATCCGCGCCTGGTGGCCGAGATCGGTACGGCCGTCGACGAGGCGAATCTGCTGGTCTCGCGCGCGGAGTCGATCCGCCGGTTCGCGATCCTGCCCGCGGACTTCTCCGTCGAGCAGGGCCATATGACCGCGTCGCTGCGGTTGCGGCGCAAGGCGATCGAGGAGGACTTCGACGCCGTCGTCGAAGCCCTCTATCGGAGCTGATCGCTATGCGGCGGCCAGCCAGCAGAAGTACTGCAGGTCCACCTTCGCGACGAGCGCGCCGGAATCGTCACGCAGCAGGGCCTTGCCGGTGAGGTCGAACTGCTCCTCGGTCCCGCGCCCGACGATGTCGGCCAGGGCCGGGGAGGAGACGGTGCCGTGGGCGCGGATCCGCCCGCGCGCCGCGCGGAGGAAGGTGGCCCGGGTGTCGCGGAGCACGAAGGTCCGCAACTGCAGGATCCGGGGTGCGAAGGCGCCGGAGAACGCACCGGCGCAGGCGACCTCGGCGGCGAGGAACAGCGCCCCCGCGTGCACCGTGCCGAGGTGGTTCAGCTTGTCCGGCTCCGCCGGTATCTCGGCCACCGCCGAGTCCGGGCCCAATTCCGTCATGCGTATCCCCGCGAGATTGACGAACGGCACGAGCGTGTCGACCGTCCGGCGGATCTGTTCGTAATCAGGTATTTCCGTGCCGGCCATCTCCACCAGCCGAGCCTGCGCTGCGGCGATTTTCGAGGCCGGTTCATTTCCTGTCGGCATGTATTGATTACCGCACGCCGGTTGTACCCCGCGATGAACGGTGGCTGAACTCGAACATTCGGCCGCACAACGAGTTTACGAATACTTTGCCATAGCCTGTGATCGTCGCCCGATCGGATTTCAGAATTGCGGGTGTCGATCCGGGCGATCGCGTCAATATACTCGATATCGGCGTGGTTGCCGGTCATCTCTCGGTTTCCGGCTCACGGCACTTCACAGCGATCGACCGCACAAGTGATTGATTTCCTAGGAGGCGCCCGGATGTATGACGCGATCGTGGTAGGCGCGCGCTGCGCTGGTTCACCGGTCGGGATGCTGCTGGCGAGGCGGGGTCACCGGGTTCTGGTGGTGGACCGCGCGACATTCCCCAGCGACACCGTCTCGACCCACTACATCCAGCAACGCGGCCTGGCCAAGCTGTCCGCCTGGGGCCTGCTCGACAAGCTGGTCGCCACGGGTATGCCGGCGATCAAGCATATGACGGTGTCCTACCGGGACATCGTGATCGCGGGCTTCGCGGACTCCATCGGCGGGATCGACGCCACCTACGCGCCCCGGCGGACCGTCCTCGACCCGATCCTGGTCGAGGGTGCGCGCGCGGCCGGCGCCGAGGTGCGCGAGGGCTACACCGTGCACGAGCTGATCATCGAGGACGGCCGGGTGGTGGGCATCCGCGGTTCCGAGGCCGGCGGCGAGATCCGGGAGGAGCGGGCCCGCATCGTGATCGGGGCCGACGGCACCAACTCGTTCGTCGCGAACGCGGTCGAGGCCGAGTTCTACACCCGGGTGCCGGCCGAATGCTTCGTCTACTACACCTATTACAGCGGCCTGCGGACGGATTTCCACAGCCGCATCGGCGATCGGCAGCAGATCGGCATCTGGCCCACCCACGACGACCTGACGCTGGTCGCCGTGATGCGGAAGCTGGACGCCTACCAGGACTTCCGTGCCGATGTGGAGGGTAATTTCCTCGGCATCGCGCGCGATATCGTGCCCGAGTTCGCCGAGGAGCTGACCACCCACGGCAAGCGCGAGAGCCGTTTCCAGCCGATGCGCTACCCGGACAACTACTACCGGCAATCGCACGGCGACGGCTGGGCCCTGGTGGGCGACGCGGGCTACCACAAGGATCCGCTGACCGGACTGGGCATCTCGGACGCGTTCGAATACGCGGACCTGCTCGCCGACCGCGTGCACGAGGGCCTGTCCGGCCGCCCGATGGACGAGGCGCTGGCGGAATATCAGCGGATCCGGGACGAGAAGTCGCACTCGGGCTTCGAATTCACCACCTCGATCTCCACGCTGGAGCTCACCCCGCAATTGCTGGCAGTTTTCCAGGCGCTCGGCTCGAACGATATCGCGGCCAAGGATTTCTTCGCGATGATCGGCGGCGGAATGACCGGCGAGGAGTTCTTCGCGCCGGAGCGGATCGGGAAACTCCTCGGCACCGGAGCGTCGGCGTAGCCGGCGGAATCCGATGTCGGAAAACAATCTGACGGTAGTCGGGGACAGTTGTGCGGAGGGCCGCGGCGGCATGGTGCGCGCCGACGGCTCCTTCGCCGGATTCGTGGTGCAGATCGCGACGATTCTCGGTATTTCCGGTGCGACCCTGAACCTCGGATCCTTCGGCGCCACGACGCAGGATGTGGTGGATCGGCAATTACCGGTGGCGCTGGCGAATCCCGCGCCGCTGACGGGTGTGATCGTCGGCGGGAACGACCTGGTCACCAGCTACGAACCCGAGCGATTCCGCCGCAACCTCCGGCACATCTACGCGAGCCTGGTGAGCCCGGGACGCCTGGTGTTCACGACGAACTGGCCGAACATCCCGGACAAACTCCCCGGCCTGCCGGAGTCGTTCCGGGCCGTGCTGCGCGCGCGATTCGCCGAGGCGAACGACTATCTCGACACACTCGTCGACGAGTTCGATCTCGTCTGCCTCGACCTGGTGAACGCGCCCATCTGCGCGGATCCCGTCATGTGGTGCCCGGACGGAATGCATCCGAGCCCCGCCGGGCATCAGCTCATCGGTACCGCACTGGCCGACCTCATCGACGAGGTCCGCACGGTGCGCGTCACACAGACCCGATAGATCAGAACATCCTCGCTGATCAACGGCGATCAGAGCAGACATTCTCGCATTGCCCGGATCGGCAGCT
Organism: Nocardia sp. BMG111209; assembly: GCF_000381925.1. Taxonomy (NCBI): domain Bacteria; kingdom Bacillati; phylum Actinomycetota; class Actinomycetes; order Mycobacteriales; family Nocardiaceae; genus Nocardia; species Nocardia sp. BMG111209. The sequence continues at coordinate 2,712,930 of NZ_KB907307.1, read as the reverse complement.
CCAGACAGAGGTAGCACATGAACGACCAGAACCCACTACGGAACGAGCCGCCGAACGCGTGGCGCCTGGCCGACAATCCGATCGCGATCGTCGGAATGAGCGGCCTGTTCCCGATGGCGCGGAACTTCCGGGATTTCTGGCAGAACGTCGTCGACGCGGCCGACTGCATGTCCGATGTTCCGCCGTCGCGCTGGAATCTCGACGACTACTACGACGAGGATCCGACCGCGCCGGACAAGACCTATTGCCGGCGTGGCGGTTTCGTGCCGGAGACGCCGTTCAGCGTCACCGAGTTCGGGCTGCCGCCGAATCAGCTCGAGGTCACCACGGTCGTGCAGCTGCTGAGCCTGGTCGTCGCGCGCAATGTGCTGGCCGACGCCGGTGCCACCGGATCGCAGTGGTACCGGCCGGAACGCACCGGCGTCGTGCTGGGTGTGGCGGGGCCGACCACGTTGTCGCACCCGCTGGCCGCCCGGCTGTCGACCCCGGTGCTCAAGGAGGTCGTGCGCAGCTGCGGGCTGACCGCCGCCGACGCCGAGCAGATCGCGCAGCGGTACGTCGAGGCCTTCGCGCCGTGGGAGGAGAACTCGTTCCCGGGCCTGCTGGGCAACGTGATCGCCGGCCGCGTCGCCAACCGCCTCGACCTCGGCGGGATGAACTGCACGGTCGACGCCGCCTGCGCGAGTTCGCTGTCGGCGGTGCACATGGCGATCGGTGAACTGGTCTCCGGCCGGGCCGATCTGATGATCACCGGTGGCTGCGACACCGAGAACTCGATCTTCGGTTACATGTGCTTCAGCAAGGTCGGGGCGCTGTCCCGCTCCGGCACCATCAAACCCCTCGACGACAGTGCCGACGGCACGCTGGTCGGCGAGGGCATCGGCATGCTCGCGCTCAAGCGGCTCGCGGATGCCGAGCGCGACGGCGACCGGGTGTACGCGGTGATCCGCGGGATCGGCTCCTCCAGCGACGGACGGTTCAAGAGCATCTACGCGCCGCGCGCCGAGGGCCAGCAGGCCGCGTTGCGCCGCGCCTACCAGGACGCGGACTGCTCGCCCGCCTCGATCGGGCTGTTCGAGGCGCACGCCACCGGCACCCGGGTCGGCGACCAGACCGAGCTCACCGCCCTGAACGCGGTGCTGCGCGCGGAGACCGACGAGACCGGCTACGCGGCCATCGGCAGCGTGAAGTCCCAGATCGGGCACACCAAGGGCGCCGCGGGCGCGGCCAGCCTGATGAAACTCGCACTCGCGTTGCACCACAAGGTACTTCCGCCGACGATCAACGTCACCAAGCCGAACAACGCGCTCGACGACACCTCGCCGCTCTACGTCAACACGCGGACTCGGCCGTGGATCCGCGACCCGCGGCGGCCGCAGCGCCGCGCCGCGGCCTCGGCGATGGGCTTCGGCGGCACCAACTTCCACGCGGTGCTGGAGGAGATCACCCCCGGCCGTGAGCAGCTGCGCACGATGCACCGCACCGCGCGCGTGCACCTGTGGCACGCCGCCACCGGAGCCGAACTGGCGAACCTGCTCGGCTCCGGCGCGGAACCGAACGGGGACAACGGGATTCCGGCCGACCATGCCCGCGTCGGATTCGTGGCGCGGGACGCGCAGGAGGCGACGGCGCTGCGCGAGCTGGCCGCCGCCGAACTGGCCCGCACCGGCGATGCCGAGGACTGGTCGCATCCCAAGGGCGTCTTCTTCCGCCGCCGGGCCCTCCCGGACCTCAAGGTGGGCGCGCTGTTCGCCGGCCAGGGCAGCCAGTACGTGGACATGGGCCTGGCCGCCGTGCTGAACAACCCCACCGTCGCCACCGCCTTCGACGAGGCCAACGCGGTCTTCACCGATGCGGTCCGGCCCCCGGCCGCGGTGGTGTTCCCGCCGCCGGTGTTCGACCCGGAGGTGCGCAACGCGCAGGAGAACATGTTGCGGCGCACCGAATACGCGCAGCCGGCGATCGGCGCGCTGTCGGTGGGCCAGTTCCGGTTCCTGGCCGAGCGCGGCCTGGAATGCGCCGGGTACATGGGCCACAGCTTCGGTGAGCTGACCGCGCTGTGGGCGGCCGGTTCCCTGGACGCGGGCGATTTCTTCACCCTCGCCAAGGCGCGCGGCGCGGCGATGGCCGTCGACGCGGCCGATCCCGGCACGATGGCCGCGGTGCAGGCCACCCGCGAACAGGTGACCGAGATCCTCGGCGCGCACCCGGAGGTGAGCGTCTGCAATCACAATGCGCCGGAACAGGTCGTGGTCGGCGGCGGGACCGATGCCGTGGCCGCCCTCGTCACCGACTGCCGCGCGCGCGGGCTGACCGTCCGGGAGCTGCCGGTGGCCGGGGCCTTCCACACCTCCTTCGTCGCGCACGCGGTCGAGCCGTTCCGGGCGGCCGTGGCGGAGATCGACATTCGGGCGCCGAAGCATCGGGTCTACGCGAATTCCGAAGGTGCCGAGTACAACTCGGACGTCGAGGTGAACCGCCGCGCGCTGACCGATCAGCTGCTGCGGTCCGTGGAGTTCGTGCACGGCCTGGAGGCCATGCGGGCCGACGGCTGCAACGTCTTCGTCGAGTTCGGGCCGAAGGGCACGCTGACCCAGTTCGTGCGGCGCACCCTCGGCGCCGATGTGGTCGCGATCGCCACCGATCAGGGGCCGACCGGGGACGGCGATGTGGCGCTGAAGAAGGCCGCGTTGCAGCTGGCGGTGCTCGGCGCGCCGATCGTCGATGTGCACCGGCACGACGCGCCGGCGTTCAGCGAGGCCCCCGCGGAGGGGATGGTGGTCGAGCTGACCGGGCGTGACTTCGTGCCGGACTCCCGCCGGGAGCGCTTCCGCACCGCGATCGGGGAGCCGGTCGTGCTGGAGGCGGTATCGTCCGCCGCGGCCGAGGCGGCGGAGACGGCCACGGTGCTCGCCGAATCGCTGCGGCCCGCAACGGTTTCCGCGCCTGCGCCGGAGCCGGTCGCGGTGGCCGGGCAGCATGCGGATGCGGTGTTCGGGCAGTACGCGGATGCCGTGCCCGCTCAGCATGCCGTCGCCGTGCCGGTTCAGCACGCGGTCGCCGGGCTCGATCGGTACGAAGCGGACAGTGTGCCGGAACCGGTGTACGCCGGTCCGGGGCTGGACGTGGTCACCCAGCAGCACCTCGCGATCCACAGCCGGTACACGGAGGGACAGCTCGAGGTCGCCGAAGGGCTGGTTTCGGTGCTGCGCGAGGCGCAGCGCACCGGCGACACCGACGATCGGCTGTTCGCCACCGTCGATGCCATCAAGGAACAGAGCCTGGCCATCGGGCAGACGCACACGCGGGTCAACGAGATCCTCGCGTCGCTGACCGAGCTCGAATTCGGTGGTGACGCTTCGGCTTTCGCGCCGCCGATCCCGCCGGCCCCGCAGCCGCACGGCACGAACGGTTTCCACACCGATCTGCCCGCCGGAAACGGGAACGGCAACGGGAACGGGAACGGGCACGGCAACGGGCACGGTGTGCCTGCGCTGCCGACCGCGCTGTCCGAGAGCCCGGCCGGGCACCGCGCAGATGCGCCGGTCGATCGGACGGAAACGATTGCTCCGCAGACGATTCCGGCACCGCAGCCGGTGGCTTCGCCCGCTCCGGTCGCACAGCCGCCGGTGAACGGAGCCGCGGCCCTGGACACCGATGCGGTGTGGTCGGTGCTGGTGGACGTGGTGTCCGAGAAGACCGGTTATCCGCCGGAAATGCTTGCGCTGTCCATGGATCTGGAAGCGGATCTGGGTGTGGACTCGATCAAGCGGGTGCAGATCATGGGTGCGCTCGGTGAACGTGTCGAAGGTGTGCCCACGGTCGGACCGGAACAGGTCTCGGAGCTGCGCACCCTGAACGACATCGTGGGCTTCGTCGCCGACGCCGCAGGCGCCGCTCCGGCCGGGGCGGCTACCGCGACCCTGGACACCGATGCGGTGTGGTCGGTGCTGGTGGACGTGGTGTCGGAGAAGACGGGCTATCCGCCGGAAATGCTTGCGCTGTCGATGGATCTGGAAGCGGATCTGGGTGTGGACTCGATCAAGCGGGTGCAGATCATGGGTGCACTCGGCGAGCGCGTCGAGGGTGTGCCCACGGTCGGTCCCGAGCAGGTCGCGGAACTGCGGACGCTGAACGACATCGTCGGCTTCGTCGCCACCGCCGCGGGTGCGCCGACCGGCGGCACCGCCGCGGTGGGCCCGGACGCGGTGTGGTCGGTGCTGGTGGATGTGGTGTCGGAGAAGACCGGTTATCCGCCGGAAATGCTTGCGCTGTCGATGGATCTCGAGGCGGACCTCGGTGTGGATTCGATCAAGCGGGTGCAGATCATGGGTGCGCTCGGTGAGCGCGTCGAGGGTGTGCCCGTGGTCGGACCGGAACAGGTCGCCGAGCTGCGGACGCTGAACGACATCGTCGGCTTCGTCGCCGGCGCGGCCGGTGCCCCGAGCGGGACTCCCGCCGGATCGACCGCTGCGGCGGGTGCCGACGCGGTGTGGTCGGTGCTGGTGGAGGTCGTCTCGGAGAAGACGGGCTACCCGCCGGAAATGCTTGCGCTGTCCATGGATCTGGAAGCGGATCTGGGTGTGGATTCGATCAAGCGGGTGCAGATCATGGGTGCGCTCGGTGAGCGCGTCGACGGTGTGCCCGCCGTCGGTCCCGAACAGGTCGCCGAATTGCGGACGCTGAACGACATCGTCGGCTTCGTCGCGGGCGACGCGGCACCCGGCGCGGCCGGAAATGCTTCGGCCGCAACCGAATCCGTCGACGCCGAACAGGCCGGGGCCGACGACACCGCGGCCGATCCCGTCCGGTTGCGCATCGAGCCGGTTCAGCTCCCCGGAGTCGACCGCGCCGAGAACCCCTACGCCGCCGACCGGGTCGCGCTGATCGTCGACCACGGCGACGAGACTGCGGGGGTGCTCGCCGGGGCGCTCACCGGCAACGGGTGGACCGTTCGCACGGCAACCGTTGCGGCCGAGACGGATTCGGGAGTCATCGGCTGGGACGGTGAGACGCTGACCACGGCACTCACCACGGCCCTGGCGACCACGGACCGGCTCGACCTCTGCCTGACCGTGCTCCCCGCCGACGGGCAGTGGCCGGGAAGCGCACGCGCGCTGGCCGACAGCGTGCTCAGCGCCAAGCTGGTCCACGATCGGCTCGTGGCGACGGCCGAGGCCGGCACCCGCGCGGCCTTCGTCACCGTCACCCGGATCGACGGTGCGCTCGGCCACCGCGGCGACCGTCCCGCCGCCGCGGCACTGGTCGGCGGCGTCGGCGGAGTGGTCAAGACCCTCGCCCAGGAGGCGCCGGGATTGTTCTGCCGCGCACTGGATCTCGCACCGGAACTGACCGGCGAGGCGCTGATCGACACCGTGCTGGCCGAACTCGACGATGCGGCGGTCGACGCCCGCGAGGTCGCGGTCGACGCCTACCGCAACCGTTCGACGCTGCGCCTGGTTCCGGTCGAAACATCGGACACCGGTTCGGATCTCACCGTCACCGCCGACGACGTACTGGTCGTCACCGGTGGCGCTCGCGGTGTGACCGCTTGGTGCGTCCGCGAATTGGCGAGCCGGCAGGCCTGCGAGTTCCTGTTGCTCGGCCGCACCGATCTCGAGGACGAGCCGGAATGGGCCGCAGGCGTCGAGGACGGTGCGCTCAAGTCGGCCGCGATCGCGGCCGTACGTGCCGCGGGGGAGCAGCCGACCCCCAAGCAGGTCGACCGGATGGCCCGTAATCAGCTGGCGCAGCGCGAGATCCGGGCGACCGTCGCGGCGGTCGCCGCGACCGGGGCCCGGGTGCGCTACCTCGCGGTGGACATCACCGATCCCGAGGCCACCCGGCAGGCGCTCGCGGCGGATGCCGGGCGCGTCACCGGGATCGTGCACGGGGCCGGTGCGCTCGCCGACGCCCTGCTGCCCGCCAAGTCCGCCGGCGATATCCGCGCGGTGCTCGCGACCAAACTCGACGGGCTGCACAATGTCGTCGGCGCGCTGCCGGACGCACCGCTACGGCACGTGATCGTCTTCGGTTCGGTGGCAGGCGTTTACGGCAACCCGGGCCAGGCCGACTACGCGGTCGCCAACGAGGCGCTCAACCGGGCGGCGATGAGCTGGCGGCAGCACGGCTTCGCCGGACATGTCACCGCGGTCAACTGGGGCGCCTGGGACGGCGGCATGGTCACGCCGGAACTACGGGAGATGTTCCTCGCCAGAGGCGTTGCGCTGCTGGGTATGGACGCCGGGGCCCGGATGTTCGCCGAGCAGTTCACGACCGGCCGCGCCGGCGACGTGGCGGTGCTGATCGGCCCGGCGGCCCCGCTCGCCGTGGCCGCACAGGTCACCGCCGGCCGTGCGTTCGCCACCCATCGCGATCTGGCGCCGCTCGCGGCGGATCCGGTGATCCTCGATCATCGGGTCGGGCAGTTCCCGGTGTTCCCGACGGCCGCCGGGCTGGGGTGGACGATCAACACGCTGGAGCGGGCCAATCCCGGTCTGCGCGTGATCGAATGCTCCGGCTTCGAGGTGCTCAAGGGCATCGTCTACGACGGGCCCGGTGAGCGCGACTGCCGGCTCGAGGTGCAGGCGGGCGAGGTGACCGGCGATCACCTGACGGTGAAGGCCCGGATCACGAGCGTCGAACCCGGAAAGACCTTCGCCCCGGCACATTTCGCGGGCACCTTCGTCCTCGCTCCCGCACCGGCGCAGGCTCCGGTGGTATCGGGATGGCCGGGTTACCCGATCGGCGAGGGCCCGGAAAACGGGCTCGACGTCTACCGTGACGCGTTCCTGTTCCACGGGCCGCTGCTGCAAGGGGTCCGGCGGATCCTGGAGCGGGCGGATCGGCGCCTGGTCGTGGAATGCGAACTGGCCGATACGCCGATCGCCGAGGGCAATTACGCCGGCGCCCTGCACAGCCCGGTGCTCTCCGATGTGGTGATCCAGGCGGGTGCGCTGCTCGGCGTGTGGTTCATGAACTCGGGCTGCCTGCCGCTGGCCATCGGCCGGGTCGAGTACTTCGACGCACTGCCGTCGAGCAGCCCGTTCGTGGTCGTGGTCGACGACCTGCGCGTCGACGCGACCGGGAAAGCGGTGACGGTGACGGTCACCGCGTGCGATCCGGACGGCCGGGTGTTGCAGCGCTACACCGATCTCTTCGTGGTCGCGACGCCGGAGATGACCGAGAAGTTCGCCGAGGCCGTGCGTCTGCGGGAACAGCGCTGATGACGACCGTCGACGCGTGGAGAGGAGATCCGATGACGACACAACTGGACGCCCTCGATTTCGACGGCGAGCCGTTCGACGCCCTCGAATGGGGGATCGTGACGGAACCGGCACGGCCGGTGGCCCACCCGGGCGCTGCGGCTCCGGCCGGCCCGGCGTCGGCTGTACCCGGCGCGGTTCCGGGTGGGTACGCCCCGGCCGGGTACGCACCGGCTGGATCGGCCGCGGCGGGATCGGCATCGGCCGGGTCCGCCCCGGCAGGATCGGCGGTTGCCGGGTCTGCCGTGGCCGGATCGACTGCGGCTGGTGCGGGACTGGCCGGATCGACCCAGGCTGGATCGGCACTGAGCGGATCGGCAGCGGCCGGATCGACCCAGGCTGGATCGGTAGCGGCTGGATCCGGAGCGATTCGTTCGGGATTGGCTGGATCGGCAGCGCCTGGTGCGGGATCGGCCGGGTCTGCCGCGGCTGGTGCGGGACTGGGCGGGTCTGCCGCGGCTGGATCCGCAACGGCCGGTTCGGGATTGGCTGGATCGGCAGTGGCCGGGTCCGCAGTGGCCGGGTCCGGCGCGGCCGGGTCCGTCCCGGCCGAGTGGGCGGCGTCCGCCTCGCGGCCGGTACCCACCCGGCAGGCCGCCGTCTCCGCGGGCCGGACCACCGGCCCGCGCGGCGGTGACCCGGTTTCCCAACTGCTGCAAGACTTCCGGGCCGAACTGGTCTCCGCACATCTGTCCGCGATGGCCGTACAGACGGCGTTGCAGCGGCAGGCGTTGAACGCACTCGGCCGGCCCGCGCCGGTCGGCGCGGGCCGCTCGGCGTACGAGATTCCGGCTGTCGGGTCCAGGCCCGCGCACCAGGCCCCGGCCGTCGGGTCCGGGTCCGCGCAGCACGCCCCGGCTGCCGGGTCCGGGTCCGGGCCCGCGCAGCACGCCTCGGCTGTCGGGTTCGGGTCCGCGCACCAGGCTTCGGCCGCCGGGTTCGGCCCCGCGCAGCACGCCTCGGCCGCCGGATCCGGGTCCGCGTACGCGCGGTCCGCGCCGGAGATCGTGGCCGAGCAGGCGTACACCGTCACACTCGACTACGCGCCGGAGACCGGTCTCACGGTCACCGCCACGCCCGGCCGGGATGTGGTGATCGACTCGCCGCAGCCCGCGACGAGCATGAGCGCCTTCAAGGCGCTCGCGCGGACCCCGGTCACCGCACTGGACGGCCGCGCGCTCGCGGCGCTGGCCCGCGGTGAGATCGCGGCCGTCTTCGGCTCCGCCTACGATCAGGAGGGGGTCAACCCCGCGGTCCGGCTGACCGAGGGTGCGCACGGCACGCTCATCGAGGTGCTGGACATCGCCAGGCACGCCGGCGCGTGGCGGCGCGGGCGGCTGCGGGCGGCCGGGCGGATCGACGGCCCGGATCTCGTCGCCGCCGTCGTCGAGATCGCCTGGCAGACCGCGCAGGTGTTCGCGATGCAGGTCGGCCTCCAGCTGTGCCTGGCGGACGCGCGATTCCACAGCGGCACACCGCTCGAGGCGGATCTGCTCACGGCGAGTGCCGGACCGGTCGAGGTGGTCGCCGAAGTGGTTCGCATCGACCTGATTCCGCGGCCCCGGCTGCGCATCGATGCCGAATTCCGCCGCGGCGCGGTGGTGGTGGCGCGCGTGCGCGCCCTCGCGCTGGAGATCCGGGAGGCGCCCGGCCTGCCGGTCGGGCCCGAGGCCGGCGGCGTGATCCCGCGATTCTTCGGTCGCCGCAACAGCTTCGGCGATCGTGCGCTGCTGGGTGAGTTCCACATGACGCACAGCGCGCGCGGTGATCTCGACATCGCGCTCGGCCCGGAGTTCACCCGGTACGCGGGCCGTCGCGCGACCCGTATGCCCAATCACGGTCTGCAACTGTGTGATCGGGTGATGGCCGTCGACGGTCGGCGCGGGAAGCTGACCGGCGGCACCGGGCACACCGAATACGATTCGCCCGCCGACTCGTGGTACTACGCCGAATCCGCCAACGCCTCCATGCCCAATGTGGTGTACATGGAGACCTCGCTGCAGTCGGCACTGTTGCTCGGCTACTTCCTCGGCGCCACCCTGACCGCGCCGCAGGAGGACTACAGCCTGCGCAATCTCGACGGCACGGCCACCGTGCTGCGCGAGGTCGACCTGCGGGACAAGACGATTCAGCAGACCAGCACACTGCTCAACACCACCGTCCTGGTGGGCGCGGTGCTGCAGACGTTCTCCTACGAACTCTCGGTCGACGGCGAACCGTTCTACTCGGGCGAATCGCTGTTCGGATTCTTCAACGCTCGCGCGCTGGCGAACCAGAACGGTCTGGACAACGGCGAATTCGTCCCGGCGTGGCTGGACGCTCAGCCGAGCCGGCCCGCCGTGCGCGTCATCGACGTGGCCGCGCGCCGGGCGGCGGGCACCGGTATGCGGTGCGCGACCGGACATCTGGCCATGCTCGACGAGATCGAGATCGTCGACGGCGCGGGGAATTTCGGCCTGGGCTACCTCCGGGCCGCGCGTCCGGTCCAGCCGGACGACTGGTTCTTCGGTTACCACTTCCACCTGGATCCGGTGATGCCCGGATCGCTCGGGGTGGAGGCGGTGATCCAGGCCATGCAGGAATGGGCGGTGGACGCCGGGCTGGCGGCGGAACTGGTGGCGCCGGAATTCGTGCTGCCGGTCGGTGTGCCGATGTCCTGGCGGTATCGCGGGCAGATCCTCGCCGACGAGAAGGAGATGTCGCTCGAGGTCCACATCAAGAGCGTCGAGCGGCGTCCCGGCCGGGTCCGGGTGATCGGGGACGCGAGCGTCTGGAAGCCGCGGATGCGGATCTACGAACTGCTCGACGTCGCCATCGAACTGCGCGGCGTGGGAGCGGACACCTGGTGACACCGTGAGCACCGCGGGCGCTGCCGGGCGCCCGCGGTACCCGGGATACGGAGCAGCCCTCGCCGCGAAATAGATTGCGGCGAGGGCTCATTCGTGTTCGGACGGAAAGGGTCTGCGATTCAACGTGATTCGTTGATCCAGTCCGCGATCAGCTCGCTCAGCACCGGGCCGTCCTTCACCCAGGTGAAGTGGTTGAGGTTGCGCACACCGGAATTCGCGTCGAGATGCCGGCGGGTGACCGCCGCCGCGCGCAGCCGCGCCGCGAGGAAGTCCACGGTCGGCTTCGGGCCCAGCGGATCGGAATCCAGCGACAGCATCAGCACCCGCACCGGATTGTCCCGCAGCAGCCGGTCGTAGTTCAGCCGGGAGCCGCGCGGCCGGTACCGTCCGGTCGTCGCGTGCCGCGACCAGTCGACCATGACGCCGCCGGCCATCGGCCCGGCCATCAACTTGCCGCCGGCCCAGTGCCCGCGCAGCAGGGAGACGGCGTGCACGTACTGGCTGCCGAGCAGTACGATCGGCCACCGCTGCCACGGGAACGACCGCCAGAACACGCTGCCGGTCGCCATCGTGATCACACCGGCGAGCTCACCCGGCACGGACGCCGAGTACAGCAGCGCCAGCTGGCCGCCGAGGCTGTGCCCGAACAGATACAGCGGCGCCTGCGGGAAACGCTCCCGCACCGCCGCGACGATCGCCGGCAGATCCGTCTCGATCAGCTGCCGGTAGCCGTAGTTCGGCGCCTCGCCGAGGGCCGGCAGGCTCTCGCCCTGGGCCCGCAGGTCGACCGACGCCGCCGACAGGCCCTCCTGCTGCAGGGCCGCGAGCATCGGCAGGTAGAACTTGGCCTTCATCGCGATCGCCGGGAGCATCAGCACCACCGGAGCGGCCGGATCCGCGGCCGGCAGCACCCGCACGACGAACGAGGCCGCCGCGCTCGCCGCGGACGCGGCGACCGTGACCGGCAGCGCCTCGAGGCCGGTGAAGTCGAGCTTGCGCCCGCCCTCCGGCACCGCGGTATCGCTGGAAGTGGACATGGCTCTCCTCGGTCTCAGGCGGATTCGGCAGGGAGCGCGGCGAATTGGGTGACGTAGTCGAAGGAGACCTTGCCCACCAGGACGTCGTTGTCGTCGTAGAGCATCGCCTTGCCGTCGACATCGAACCGGCGCTGCTCGGTGCGGCCGAGGATGGCCCGGATGGCCCGCTCGTCGATCGTGCCGACCGCGCGGATGCGGCCGACGGCCGGCTTGAAATACGCGGAACGCGCGTCGCGCACCACCATCCACTCGACCTGATCGATCTGCGGGGCCGCGGCGCCGACGAAGGCCACCGCGCAGGCGACGTCCGCGGCGAGGTAGAGCGCGGCGGCGTGGACGGTCTTGACGTGGTTGTCCAGGCGGGAATCCGCCGGGATCTCGGTGACCGCGTGGTCGTTGTCGAGTTCCGTGGTGCGCACGCCCGAGTGGACCGCGAACGGCACCGACTCGTTGGCGATTTCCCGGAGCTTGTCGTAGTCGGGGTTTTCGGTGGCGAACCGGGCGAACGCTGCGAACGCGCGGTCGAAGAACGGAGTTTGCGTCACGTTACGCAGTATTCCTTTGTCTGACAGTGTAAAACGCGCCCATAGGCAGATCCGATCGCCGCTCACCGGGTTGCCGAACGAGCATCGGCCGATTCGCCGGTGGCCGGTAGCCTTCGATTCGGCGGCGTATTCCAGCGCGGGAAATCGACGCGGCCGGTGGAAATTCGAAAGAGGCAAAATCGTGCCCCCAGTGAGCCCGCGTTCCGAGACCGACCTGCACGTGGTTCGTGTCGTGGCCGAGACCGACGAGGTGCGCTCGTTCGTGCTGGCCGCCGAATCCGGCGAGGAGCTCCCGCAGTGGGGTCCCGGAGCCCATATCGATCTGCATCTACCCGGCGGCCGGACCCGGCAGTATTCGCTGTGCGGCGATCCCGGCGATCGCCGGCAGTGGCGCATCGCCGTGCTGCGCGAGCCCGCCGGCCGCGGTGGCTCGCGATATCTGCACGACGAGGTGACGACGGCGTCCCGGCTGCGAGTCGGTATGCCGCGCAACAACTTTCCGCTCATCGACGCTCCGCGGTATCGGTTCGTCGCGGGTGGGATCGGGATCACCCCGCTGCTGCCCATGATCGCCGCGGTGGCGGCGGCGGGCGCGCCGTGGACCCTGCACTACGGCGGCCGCACCCGGGCCGGGATGGCGTTCGCCGACGAACTGACCGGCCACGGCGACCGGGTGCGACTGTATCCGCAGGACCGGTGCGGCCTGATCCCGCTGCCCGAGGTCTTCGGTTCCGACGACGCCGCGATCTACTGCTGCGGCCCGGAACCGTTGCTGCAGGCCGCCGAACGGCAGCAGCGGGCCCGCGGTACCGGATCGCTGCACCTCGAGCGCTTCCAGCCGGCCGACGTCGTCGCCGACCCGGCCGCGAACGGCGCCTTCGAGGTGGAACTGCGCTACGCCGGCACGGTGGTCCAGGTGGCCGCCGGGCAGTCGGTGCTGTCGGCCCTGCAACGGGCCGGCGTGGACGTGCCGTCCTCGTGCGAGGAGGGGACCTGCGGGAGTTGCGAGACCACCGTGCTCGACGGCGAGGTGGATCACCGCGACTCGGTACTGAACGACGAGGAACGGGCGGCCGGGCACACCATGATGCTGTGCGTGTCACGGGCCCGCTCGCCGCGGCTGGTCCTGGACCTGTGAGCCGCGGCGCGACAGAGAGGATCGTGATGCGGGACCGCGTCGAGGAGCTCGGCAAGATCAAACTCGCGGTGCTGGAGGGGCCGGATCCGGCCGCCACCCAGCGCCAGCACGACAAGGGCAAACTCACCGCCCGGGAACGGATCGATCTGCTGCTGGATCCGGGCTCGTTCCAGGAGATCGAGGGCCTGCGGCGGCATCTCGCCACCGGATTCGGGCTCGAGCAGCGCCGCGCCTACACCGACGGCGTGGTGACCGGCTGGGGCACGGTCGAGGGCCGCACGGTCTTCGTCTTCGCCCAGGACTTCCGGATCCTCGGCGGCGCGCTCGGCGAGGCGCACGCGCAGAAGATCCACAAGATCATGGATCTGGCCCTGTCCGCCGGCGCGCCGCTGGTCGGCCTGTACGACGGCGCCGGCGCGCGGATCCAGGAGGGGGTCGGCGCGCTCGCCGGCTTCGGCGGCATCTTCGCCCGCAACACCCGCGCGTCCGGGGTGATCCCGCAGATCAGCGTGATCCTCGGCCCGTGTGCCGGTGGCGCCGCCTACAGCCCGGCGCTCACCGATTTCGTGTTCATGGTGCGCGAGACCGCGCAGATCTTCATCACCGGCCCGGACGTGGTGGCGGCGGTCACCGGCGAACAGGTGACCATGAACGGCCTCGGCGGCGCGGATGTGCACTCGCGCGACACGGGCGTCACCCACTTCACCTACGACGACGAACCGAGCTGCCTGCACGACGTGCGGCACCTGCTGTCGCTGCTGCCGTCCAACAACCGGGAACAGCCGCCCGCCGCGCCGAGCGCCGATCCGGCGGACCGTCGCAGCGAGAAGCTGTACGACCTGGTTCCCGTCGACGGGAACCGTCCGTACCCGATGCGTTCGGTCATCGAGGAGATCGTCGACGACGGTGAACTCTTCGAGGTGCACGAGCACTGGGCCACGAATGTGGTGTGCGGGCTGGCCCGCCTCGACGGGCAGGTCGTCGGCATCGTCGCCAACCAGCCCAGCATGCTCGCGGGCGTACTCGACATCACCGCCTCGGAGAAGGCGGCTCGCTTCGTGCAGACCTGCGACGCGTTCAACATCCCGCTGGTCACCCTGATCGACGTGCCGGGCTTCCTGCCCGGTGTCGCGCAGGAGCACGGCGGCATCATCCGCCACGGCGCGAAACTGTTGTACGCCTACTGCAATGCGACCGTGCCGCGCGTCTCGGTGGTGCTGCGCAAATCCTACGGCGGCGCCTACATCGTGATGGACTCCCGCTCGATCGGCGCGGATCTGGCGCTGGCCTGGCCGAGCAACGAGATCGCGGTGATGGGTCCCGAGGGTGCGGCCAACGTGATCTTCAAGCGTGAGATCAACGCCGCCGACGATCCGGAAGCCATGCGGCAGTTGAAGATCAAGCAATACCGCAGCGAACTGATCCATCCGTACTACGCCGCCGAGCGCGGCCTCATCGACGATGTGATCGACCCCGCCGACACCCGCCGGGTGCTGATCCGCTCGCTGGCGATGCTGCGCACCAAACATGCCGACCTGCCCATGCGCAAGCACGGGAATCCGCCTCAGTAATTCTATCCGCCAACAGAATTCGAGCGAGACAGTCATGAACGAACCCATCGTACGGATCGAGCGGGGCAACCCCGACGACCTCGAACTGGCCGCGGTGCTGATCGCCCTCGCGGCGGTCGCGGCCCGGCCCGCCGACACCGCCGGCGACCAGCCCGCCCCGGTCCGCTGGCTGCGCCGGGAACGCCGCATCGCCTTCGTCGCCTCGCACAGCTGGGCCGCGGCGTGAGTGGGCGAATCACCAAGGTTCTCATCGCGAATCGGGGTGAGATCGCGGTACGGGTGATCCGGGCCGCCCGCGACGCCGGTATCGCGAGCGTCGCGGTCTACGCGGAGCCGGACGCGGACGCGCGCTTCGTACGGCTGGCCGACGAGGCGTTCGCCCTCGGCGGGCAGACCGCGGCCGAGTCGTACCTGACGTTCGACAAGATCCTGGACGCGGCGGCCCGCTCCGGAGCCGACGCGGTCCATCCCGGCTACGGATTCCTCTCGGAGAACGCCGATTTCGCCCAGGCGGTCCTGGACGCGGGCCTGATCTGGATCGGCCCGTCACCACAGTCGATCCGGGACCTCGGCGACAAGGTCACCGCCCGGCACATCGCCGCGCGAGCGGGCGCGCCGATGGCGGCCGGAACGAAGGATCCGGTGCGCGACGCCGCGGAGGTGATCGCGTTCGCCGAGACCCACGGTGTCCCGGTGGCGATCAAGGCGGCGTTCGGCGGTGGTGGCCGGGGCATGAAGGTGGCCCACACCATCGAGGAGATCCCCGAGCTGTTCGACTCGGCGACAAGGGAAGCGACGGCGGCCTTCGGCCGTGGCGAATGTTTCGTCGAGCAGTACCTCGACCGGGCCCGGCACGTGGAAGCCCAGGTACTGGCCGACCGGCACGGCACCGTGATCGTGGTCGGCACACGGGACTGCTCGCTGCAACGCCGCTTCCAGAAACTGGTGGAGGAGGCCCCCGCGCCGTTCCTGTCGGACGCGGTCCGGGCGAAGATCCACGAGTCGGCGAAGCGAATCTGCCGGGAGGCCGGATACTACGGCGCCGGTACGGTCGAATACCTGGTCCAGGGCGAGACGGTGTCGTTCCTGGAGGTGAACACCCGCCTCCAGGTGGAACACCCGGTGACGGAGGAGACCGCCGGCCTGGACCTGGTGCGGCAGCAGTTCCGCATCGCGAACGGCGAGAAGCTGGAGATCACCGAGGATCCGGCCCCGCGCGGGCACGCCTTCGAATTCCGCATCAACGGCGAGGACGCCGGCCGGAACTTCCTGCCCGCACCCGGCCCGGTGCGCGTGTACCGGGAGCCGTCGGGCCCCGGCGTCCGCGTGGATTCCGGTGTGGCCGAGGGCGATGTGATCAGCGGCCGGTTCGACTCGATGCTGGCGAAGCTGATCGTGTGGGGCGAGACCCGCGAACAGGCGTTGCAGCGGTCCCGCCGCGCGCTGGCGGAATACGAGATCGAGGGATTGGCAACGGTATTGCCGTTCCATCGGCACATCGTCACGAATCCGGCCTTCCTCGGGGACGGTACGTCGTTCGAGGTGTACACCCGGTGGATCGAAACGGATTGGGTGAACCCGATCCCGCCGCACACCGAGATCGAGCCGATCGACGACGTGGAGCAGACCCGGCAGACCGTGGTGGTCGAGGTCGCCGGTCGGCGAGTGGAAGTGTCACTGCCGGAACGGTTCTCGCTGGGGACCAAGTCGTCGGGCGAGGCCGCCGCGCCGGCACGGAAGAAGCCGCGCAAGCGTCCGGGCGCCGGTGCCGGCGCCGCCTCCGGTGACGCGGTGACCGCGCCGATGCAGGGCACGGTGGTGAAAGTAGCCGTGGCGGAGGGCGATTCGGTGGCCGCCAGTGATCTGATCGCGGTCCTCGAGGCCATGAAGATGGAGAATCCGATCAACGCGCACAAGGCGGGTGTGGTGACCGGCTTGTCCGTGGAGGTCGGCGCCGCCGTCACCCCGGGAAGCGTGCTCACCGAAATCAAGTGAGCGGCAACGAATTTCCGGAGGTTCGGCGGGCGACGACCCGCCGAGCCCGGTGCCGTCCCCTGATCGGCTACACGGCCGCCACGGGGCCTAGACCGCCTCGGCGGCGGTGCGGATGAGGCCTGCGACCACCTCGGGCCGCGAGACGTAGATGGCGTGGCTGCCCGGCGTCTCGGTGACCTTCGCGCCGATCCTGTCGGCCATCGAGGCCTGGGCCGAGGGCGGGATCATCCTGTCCTCGGTGACCCGCAGGTACCAACTCGGCCTCGTCCGCCAGGCGGCCTCGCCGATCGTGCCGCCGAGTGCGTCCAGTCCCCACGGGACCTGGGAGTCGGCCAGGAACGCGGCGTCCGCCGCGGACAGATCGCCGGCGAAGGAGTTGTGGAACTGCGACCGATCCAGGAACAGGTAGCCGTCGTCGGGCGGCAGGATCGGGGGCTGCGGACCGTCCTGCGGGAAGGATCCGATCAACTGGTTCACCGATTCGCCGGTATCCGGTGCGAAGGCGGTGACGTACACGAGGGCCTTCACCGTGGGGTGGGTGCCGGCCTCGGTGATGACCGCACCGCCGTAGGAGTGCCCCACCAGCACCGCGTCACCGTCGATGTCGTCGAGGATCTGCCGGGTCGCGGCGGCGTCCTCGGTGAGCGACCGGGTCGAGTTCTGCACCACGCGCACGCTGAAACCGTCCCGGGTGAGCTCGTCGTATACGGCGCGCCATCCAGCTCCGTCGACGAATCCACCGTGCACCAGCACTACCGTCGGTTTGCTCATGACGACCTCCCTCATCGGCAGGGTGGCGGGATTGCGCACCGATACTGCCGGTCACATCGTCGGCGAACACGAGCCGTCCGGACGCGGACGACGACGCACAGGTCGCGGACGACAGCGCATCGCGACATCTCCGGCACCGGTCACACGGCCCGGTGGAAGCTCCCGTCCGGATGACCGCGTCGCATCTCACCGGGGCTGACCCCGTAGGTGGCGCGGAATGCCCGGTTGAAGCCACTGATGTCACCGAATCCCCAGCGGTGTGCCAGGGTCGCGATACTCAGATGAGCGAGCCGATGATCGAGCAACTCCTCGCGCACACCCGCCAGGCGACGGCGGCGAATATACCGTGCGACCGACTCGTTCTCCGCTCGGAACAGCTTGTGCAGGTATCGAGTCGAAATATTCACTGCCGCAGCAATTTCGGCAGGACCGAGCCCCGGATCCCGTAGGCGCGAGTCGATCTGGGCTTCGATGCGCGCCATCAGGCTGCGCTGCGTCGCATCCGCGTGCCGAGTCCCGCCGGGTTCGGCCAGCAGGCACAGCGCCAGATCGGTGGTGCGGGCGAGCACCTCCTCGGACTGGGACTCCGCCAGCTCCGCGCCGTGCCGGATCAGGTCGAGCACGAATCTGCCGACCACACCGGACAATCCACGCCGGCCCGACAACACGCGGCCGCTCACCGCGCTGCGCTCGGTATCGCTGAGCCGCACCGCCTCCGACGGAACCGAGAGCACCGACACCGACCACGGCTCGGTGAACGTCCACGTGAACGGCCGCGAATTGTCGTAGACGACGAAATCGCCGGGTGTCAGTTCGGCGACCCGACCGGCCTGCGCCAACGACGCAGCACCGGCTGTGAGAACGGCGATCTGGAAGAACGCCGCATCCGACTGCCGGATACAACGCACGGTCCGCCGATGCACGTGCGGGGTCGCGGTCAACTCGGCGAACAGCAACCGCCCCCGGACCGTTCCCGCCAACCGTGCCGCCGGCTCCGGAGAACTGTTCCACCCCTCCAGATTCACCGATGCGAACGTATCGCCCAGTGTGTGATGCCAATAGTCCTCCCGCTCGGGAGGTTCGACGTCATCGGTGGATGCGGAGATATCGGGCACGACTCCCATCTTCCTCGCCGGTCACCGCGAGGGTTCCGGGATCGCGGCACCGGGCCGGGCAGTCCGGAGCGAATCCGGTTCATGGTCATGCGGAGCGTGGTCCTCCGATTACTGAACTTCCGGTTTCCGATATCGACGGCCCATGAGGCGAGTCGGTGATTCCGATCACATCCAGGTGAATATCACATACCTCGATCCGTATCGCGGTCCATACGGATTCTTAACGAAACTGAGAGTACAGTTTTGTTAGCGAGGGTACCGAGGAATCGAGAGGTGCCATGATCACGACAGAACTGACCACCACATCCCTGGGATCCACCGGAATGCGGATCACCCGCGTCGGCTTCGGCGGGTGGGCCATCGGTGGCGGCCGGGGATCCGGCGGGGGACCACAGGACGATGCCCGATCCATCGCCACGATCGAGTACGCGCTGGAGTGCGGCATCAACTGGATCGACACCGCGGCCGCGTACGGCGGCGGGCGATCCGAATCGCTGATCGGGAAGACGTTGCGCGGCAGAGGCTGTCGCCCGTACCTGTTCACCAAATGCTCGCTGCCGGACAACGGCACCGGCCGGGTGCGGCACCGCCTCACCCGGGACCGGGTGCTACGCGACGCGGAGGCCAGCCTGGACCGACTCGGGGCCGGTGCGCTGGATCTCTACCAGATCCATTGGCCGAAACCGGATTCCGAGATCGAGGCGGGGTGGGCCGCGCTCGCCGAGCTGAAGGACCAGGGCTTGGTCCGGCATATCGGTGTGTCGAATTTCGATGGCGCGCAACTGGATCGGATCTCCGCGATCGCACCGGTCGAAACGCTGCGGCCGGCCTACTCGCTGGTCGACCGCGCCGCCGCGACCACGGTCCTGCCCCACGCCGAGCGGGCCGGTATCGGCGTCATCGCCTGCACACCCCTGGCTTCCGGCCTGCTGACCGGGGCCATGACCAGGCAGCGGATCGCGCGGCTACCCGCCGCCGACCGGCGGTCCTGGTTCCGCGAGCCCGCCCTGTCCGGGCATCTGGACACGGCGGCGCGGACCCGCCGCGTGGCCGACCGGCACCGCGTCGCACCGGGGGCCGTCGCGGTCGCCTGGGTACTGGCCGATCCGGCGATCGATGCCGCGACCATCGGATTCCGCCATCCCGCCCAGATCGCCGCGATCCTCCCGGCCGCGGATCTGGAACTGACCACCGACGACCTCGCCGAACTCGCGGCCACGGCCCGCACCGCCGCCGGTGGCCGCCGATGACACCGAAACCGGTGCCCGCGCGCCGTGGCCGTCCGCGCGACGAGCGAGCGCACGTCGCCATCCTGGACGCCGCCGCGCGACTGCTGGTCGACCGCGGTCCGGCGATGATGAGTATGGACGCGGTCGCCGCGGCGGCCGGGGTCAGCAAGGCCACCATCTACCGCTGGTGGCCGAGCAAGGAAGCGCTCGCCATGGACGCGCTGTACCGGGAATGGGACACCGGCGCACCCGCCGAGCCCGTCGGCCCGCTGCGCGAGGATCTGCGAAACATGTTGCTACCGTGGGTGATCCTCATATCCGGTCGCCCCTACGGACCGGTGGTCGCCGGGCTGCTCGCCGAAGTGCTCAGCACCCCGGCCTTCGCGCTCGAATACCGCTCCCGATTCGTCGAACACCGCCGCGAACACGGCCGGCTGATCCTGCAACAGGCCATCGCCCGCGGCGAGATCTCGCCCCGCACCCGGACCGAGGTGGTCCTCGACCTCCTGTACGGCCCGATCTACCACCGAATGCTGCACGGCCACGGAACCCTGGACACCACCTTCGTCGACGATGTCATCGACACCGTTCTCGACGGCATCCACCCCCGGGCCTGAGTGCCCGAGTTTATCTGCTGGGGCCGAGTCGGCCGTCACTATAATGTGGGTGCGAAGGTCGGTACGGGTGGTTGTCGAACGTCGTATCCAACGAAGGTTGGTGACTGATTTGACCAAACCTGCATTCACGCAATCCTGCGCCCGGTATCGCGTTCGCCGGGGGCGGTGTCCCGCAGGCTGTTTCGGCCGCGGACCTCCGCACCCGGTCGAGTAGATCGGTTGATTCGACGGCGGGCTTTCGACGGCCGACCCGGGAAAGAAATCTCGCGTACCGGCGCGTCGAGGTCTATCACTCCTTCACCTCGAGTGGGCTCGGCCCACGTTGTTGCAGTTTTGCACTACCTGAGGACTACCGATGACGACACAGGAAAAGATCGATGGGCAAACGATGGTGCCGACTGTTCGTGGCGACATCGGCGCGACTACATTGGGGCCCGATAATGTGCCGATCGGGCGGCAGAACCCGGGGGCTCCGCCAACCGATTCCGGAACTGTCCCGAACCTGAAGTTTCCCTATTCCGCGGCGCACAATCGCTTGCTGAACGGCGGGTGGGCACGGGAGATAACGGTCCGTGAACTGCCGATCTCGACGACATTGGCGGGTGTCAATATGCGGCTGAAGGCGGGCGCCTACCGCGAACTGCATTCGCACAACGAGGCCGAGTGGGCAATCATGCTGGCCGGCAGCGCGCGCATCGCCGTCATCGATCCGGAGGGCCGCAACTTCATCGATGACATCGGCCGTGGCGACCTGTGGAACTTCAGGTCCGGTTTTCCGCATTCGATCCAGGCGTTGGAGGACTGCGAATTCCTGCTGGTATTCGACGACGGAAATTTCTCGGAGAACGAGACCTTCCTGGTCACCGACTGGTTCGCCCACACACCCCGGCATGTGCTGGCGAAGAATTTCGGCGTGCCGGAGTCGGCCTTCGCCGACATTCCGGACGCGGGCGAGATCGAGCACACGCGCTACATCTTCCCCGGTGACGTGCCGCTTCGACGATCGCCGCCGCGTTCGTCGAGCTCCGGCCCGGCGCACTGCGTGAAATGCATTGGCATCCCAACAACGACGAGTGGCAATACTGGCTGAAGGGCCACGCGCGGATGACAGTGTTCGCGTCGGGCGGCAGAGCGCGAACTTTCGACTATTTCGCGGGCGATGTCGGCTACGTTCCGTGCAACATGGGCCATTTCTTCGAGAACGTGGGCGACGGGCCGGTGCAGATGCTCGAGGTGTTCCGCAGCGATCATTTCGCCGACGTGTCGGCCAACCAGTGGTTGGGCCTGACTCCGCAACAAGTCGTGGCGGCCACCCTCAACCTCGATCGAGCCACTGTCGCCGCGATGCGCAGGGACAAGCCGCTGATCATGCCGTGACCCGAACGGCTGCCCGGAACGGGCTCCTGGTGGCGCTGTTCTTCTCGGCAGGCGTCTTCGAGGTGCTGTGTTTCCTCTCCTTCAAGGTGTTCACCGGATTCCAGACGGGAAACTTCGTATTCCTCGGAGTGAGCCTGACGGGAACCGGCCCGCCGGAGGGACCGAATCCGGTGAGCGTGGTCGTCTCGCTGGCCGCATTCGCGACGGGTGCAGCGGCAACGCTGCCGATTCTGCCGGACTCCGGCACCGAACCGGAGGTCGCGGAACAACGCGTGCTGTGGCCGCCCGGCGCGACGATTGCGCTCGCGGTCGGAATGATCCTGGATATCGGATTTCTCGTCGTGTGGACGACGACATCACGGTCCGACGCGGCGACCTTCGCCATGGTCGGGCTCAACGCGACGGCAATGGGTATGCAGGCGAACGTCATCCGATCGCTGCACACGCCGGGCAATGCGACAACTGCCGCCACGGCAACGTACATCACCCTGGTGAGCGGCGTGATGACCGAGACGCTCACCGCAGCGGCCGTCCAGCGCCTGGTCGGAAGCATCGTGGGCATGATCGTCGGCGCATTCTTCGGAGCCTGGATGCTCGACCACGCGCACCCCTACGCGCCGCTCGCGCCGACACTCGTGACAGCGGTCGTGATCCTCGTCGCCCACCTCGGTTTCGACTCCGAGCCGCCGGCCCACCTGCAGCGTCCCGCGCGAAAATGCCGATTCACGCTACCTCGATCGCGGCCGGGTCGGTCCAGGTAGACCACCGATCGGCCGGTACGCGGGCCCGGCCGGTCGGCCGCTCCGACGATCCCGGTTCGCTCGGTGCGGCGCGTCGTTTCGGGATCCCCGCCGACGGGGTGGATTCACACATCCGATCGGCCGAGTTCGGGTGTGCATGAACATCCCGGCAACGGCACTCCACCACTTTAATTGTGTCGTGTGACGTGCAGGCACGAGCAGGATGGGCCCACCGTCGGTGCGGCGATCTCGATATCGCCGCCGACGGTACGGCCCGGACGGCTGCGCGGTACGGAATTATTCGTGTATTCGATGGCGCACAGGGGGCGTCCGCATTGTGGATGACCGATACATCTGAAGGGGCCGGACCGGCGAGCGATCAACCGGACCACCCGTATTCCACGGCCGAGGCATTGCCCTTGCCGGAACCCGCGCATCTATTCCGGGCAATCGCGGGCCGCGGCTCGAGCGCGTCTCCTCTGGACGGGTGGGCCCGAGAGCTCGGCGATATGCATGCCGAACTCATTCCGTTGCGACTGAACAAAAATATGGCGCAGACATATCCCGCCGGAGAGCAAATTCGTGTGGCCATCGATCGCGCTGTCGGTGAAATCGATGTCTGGGCGGCGTGCAATTTACCCCGTATGAAAAGCGCTCGCAAGCACACCCATACGCTCGGTGAGGTGATCAGCCGATTGGCGAAACTGTACGCCGAAGCATGGTGGACGGTGCTGCATGCCGCCGACAGCGAGACGCGGCACCAGGCCTGGTTCCACCTTGGCGAGGCCCGTGAGGGCTACGAGGAGATGGTGAACGAAATTCGCCGGCGACATCTCCAGCTACCGCTGGGCTGTACCGGACTTCGCGGCGGCGCCGATTGAGAAGGGCTCCGCGGGTGTGCCCGTCACCAGGGCACTGGTCCGGCGTCGTTGAAGAATCCGCCGGTCGGTCCGTCGCCGGGCAGGGTCGCGAGGTGGATCGCGATCGCCGCTCCCTGTTGCGGAGTGCGGACGCCGCGGAAGCCGTTGAGGTCGGTGGCGGTGAAACCGGGGCAGCCGCAGTTGATCAGGATGCCGGTGTCGCGCAATTCCTCGGCGTAGTGGATGGTGACGGCGTTGAGGAAGGTCTTCGACGCCGAGTACGCGGTGGGAATCGGGCCCATGTCGACGCCGGGGGTGGTTTGCAGGGCGAGCGAGGCCACGCTGCTGGACATGTTGACGATTCGCGGTGCGGCCGAGCCGCGCAGCATGGGGAGCATCGCGTCGGTGACCCGGATGACGCCGATCACGTTGGTTTCCACGACAGTTCGCACGGTCGCGGGATCGATCGTGGTGGGTGTCTGCGGCATATCGCCGGTGATCGCGGCATTGTTGACCAGCACGTCGAGCCCGCCGGCGTGGTCGGCGATCAGTTCGGCCGCGGCGGCGACACTCGCGTCGTCGTCCACGTCGAGCGGCACGCCGAACGCGTCGGTCCCGGCCGCGCGCAGCTTCTCCACCGCGATCTCGCGGCGTCGCCGATCCCGCGCACCCACCCCGACTTGCCAGCCGAGGGCGCCCAGGCCCGCTGCGATCTCGTATCCGATTCCCTTGTTCGCGCCGGTCACCAGCGCGATCGTCCGATCACTCATGCCGTCGATCATGGTGCCGGCTCGGGTACGGCTGCCAGGACCGATCGGGTGCACGGCGATACCGCACGGGTATCGGTCGTGGTGAGCGCCGGATACGATGACCCGGTGGAGACTCGGGAGTTGCGATACTTCGTCGCCGTCGCCGAGGAGCTGCACTTCGGGCGGGCGGCACAACGGCTCGCGATGGCGCAACCACCGCTGTCGCGGGCGATCCAGCAGCTGGAACGGCGGCTGGGAGTCGTTCTGCTGCACCGCACTACGCGCGCGATCACGCTGACCGAGGCCGGGTCGGTGCTGCTGCGGGAGGCCCGGATCGCGCTCGACGCGGTCGAAGCCGCCGAGCGCCGCACCCGCCGCGCCGCCGCCGATCGGCCCGGTCTGGTGCTGGCCACCAAAGCGGGAGCGTCGAGCGACCTGTTGTCGAAGCTGCTGGACGCCTACGCCGCCGACCCCTGCGCCGTCGCGGTCGAGGTGGTGCTGTGCGGGCCCGGCGAACCGGAAACCCTGCTGCGCAACGGAAGTGCCGACGTTGCCCTGCTCCATCGGCCCTACGACACGACCGCCGGATTCGACACCGAAGACCTGCACACCGAACAGCAGATCGTGGTCCTGCCCGCGGGACACCCCCTCGCCGACCGGCCCCACGTGTCGATGGCCGAGGTCAACGCCCTGCCGGACCTGCCCCTGCCGCGCTGGCCCCGACGGGACGGAAGTTATCCGCCCGGTCCCGGCCCGCAGGTGCGCGACCACACCCAGTTGACCCAGCTGATCACGCTCGGCCGGGCCTGCGCGATCATGCCCGAGTCGCTCCGAGCCCGGCTACGCGACGATCACGCCATCGTGCCGGTACCGGACGCACCGCCCGTCACCACCGTCATCGCCTGGCCGGCGGACAGCAGATCCAAGGCCATCGCCGATCTGGTCCGTACGGCGATCCACCTCCAGTCGGAGCGCGGGTCGCGCCGGCTGGACCGGTCCGTCGACCGCGATGCTGCTGTCCGGACATGAGGACCACCGCGCTGCTCACCGATCCGAGGACGCGAGCGTCGCATGAGCGGTTCAGGTTTCGCACCCCGCCGGTCGGGCACGCGCCACGAGTCGATATCCTGGCGGAGTCCCGGTGAATTCGGGCTCTCGCACAACGGTCCAAAACTGGACGTCGGTCCGAAATAACGGCTCTCCGGAATATCGATCAATCCGGAAATGTGGCATATGAACACGAAAATCGGCTTCTCCGAAACCTGATGTCGCACTGCTCATCTCGTCGAGAACGAGGCTCTCTGCTCGATTTCCGGCGGAGATGCGCCGGGTCGCGTAGCCTGATGGCATTCACGGTGGTCGACCGTACTTTCCGAGGTGAGTGGGTCCCATTCGCGCTGTCGGTGGGATGTCCTGGAGGAGGGGCGCTGTGGCAGTTCGTGTGCGATCGTTACGAAAAATTCTCGACGATTCGGGTGGTGCGTCTGCCGAAATTCCGGTCGGCGTTTTCGGATTCGGTGACGGACTGTGTGCGCTGTTTCCCGATGGTGTACTGCAATTCGCCGCCGGTTGCGACGGGAACGGTGGTACCGCCCGGGTGCCGTTCGCGGATGTCCCGGCCACGGCGCGGTGGGACGGGGAGCGCGATGTCGCGGTCGTCGAGCTCGAGGTGGGCTTGCCCGCCCCGGGTGCGTGCGCGCAACTGCTGGCGCGGTGTGCCGGATTCGAGTTGCCGCCGCTGCCCTGCGAGTCGGTGCACGATCTGACGCTGCGCCTCGGTGATCACGAGGGTTCGACGGTGCTGGGGGAGGGGCCGGGGCTGTCGATACGGCTGCGCGAGAACGGCATTCGGATACTCACCGTCCGCGCGGACGGCTGGCAGGTGCTCTGCGCCGATACCGCCCTGCCGGTCGATCGGCTCGCGGAGGAGCTGGGGATGCCGGTGGCCGGCGCTCGCGCACTGTTGCCGGATCCGTTCGCGCGGGAGCTGCCGCCGGGTTCCTGGTTGCTGCCGGCGCCGGTGCGGTCCGCGCGCCGGGTTCTGCTGTCGCTGGCGGGCTCGCGCTGCCCGGCACCGCCCGATCCGTCCCGCACCGACGGGATCGGCCGACGGAAACCGTTGCCCGCGAAGAGCGTTCGCCGATCCGGTGCCGCATTCCGGCCCATCCGCGCGGTGGCCACCGCGGATGGCTTCGCGATGCCGGCCGGTACGCGGTCGGTGTCCGAGCGGGGTAACGGGCGGTTCGGACTGACCCTCGGCGAGGACGGGGCGGTCGCCAGCCTCGCGTTCGACTACAGCCCGCTGCAGATCGGCGGCGAACTGGGGCTGCTGCCCGCATCCGCGCCGTACGCGAAGGTCATCGGCGGGGTGCTGATGTTCTCGTTCCAGGGGGCGAGGTCCGGTATTTACGGCACCGGCATGGGCGCGTACGTGGTGCCGCAGTCCGGTGCGGCGCAGCCGTCGTTCTTCGGATACGCGGGGATCGGCGGTGACCCGGGCATCGGAATCCCGGCACTGCGGCTGACCGGCGTATCGGCGGGGTTCGGGTGGAACAGCCGGCTCCGGATTCCCGAGGTCGAGGAGGTGGCGGGCTTCCCGTTCCTGCAGGCCCTCGACGATCCGGGGGCCATCGGTGCGGGCGACGGGGATCCGATCGCCGTGCTGCGCAACCTCACCTCGGGCCCGAACCCCTGGGTCGGCCCCCGCGCCGACGAGTTGTGGGTGGCGGGCGGGTTCGGTTTCCGGCTGGCGGAGCTGATCTCGGGGCGGGCCATGGCCGTGGTGCAGACCGGTGACGAGTTCACGGTCGCGGTGCTGGGCAGCGCCGCCGCGGAGTTCCCGTCGGGCGGTGGCCGCAAATACGCACGGGTGGCCGCGGATCTGCAGGCCGTGTTCAAACCGGCGCAGGGCGAGCTGGGTTTCGTGATGGTGCTCGGCCCGGATTCGTTCGTGCTCGACCCGAACTGCCGGTTGCAGGGCGGCGTGGCGTTCCGCGCCTGGTTCGGCAACAGCCCGCACGCCGGTGACTTCGTCTACACTGTCGGCGGATACCATCCGAATTATGCTGCGCCGGAACGTTATCCGGTGGTTCCGCGGGTCGGGTTCGATTGGGATCTGACCGGCTCGGTCACCGTATCCGGGAAGGCGTACCTGGCGATCACGCCCGGCGCGGCGATGGCCGGCGGCGCACTGGATGTGCGGTTCCACTCCGGGGTGGTGCGGGCGTGGTGCACCGCCCGGGTGGACGCGCTGGTGCAGTGGAAACCGTTCCACTTCGAGGTGGGGGTGCGGACGTCGATCGGGGTGTCCGCATCGGTGAAGATCATCTTCGTCCGTATCACGATCACCGTGGAAGTCGGTGTGGGACTGACGGTCTGGGGGCCGCCGACCGGTGGCGAGGCGAAGGTGAAGCTGTGGTTCGTCTCGTTCACCATCGGCTTCGGCAGCGGACCTTCGAGGGTGAGCAACGAGCTGGACTGGGACGGGTTCTCCGCCATGCTGCCGCCCGCGGGCACCAACGTACGCGTGCTTCCGCAGGCCGGACTGCTCGTGGACAAACCTCCGGCAACCCCTGGGGGAGAAGGCTTCTGGGAGGTGTCGGCCGGCGGGTTCACCTTCGACACCGACACCACCGTCCCGATCACCGAGGTCTACCTCGGCACCGCCACGAGCCCGGCCGAGGCCGGTGACACCCTCGATCTGCGGCCGACGAGATGGCGTGGCGTGACCAGCACACACCGGGTCTCGCTCACCCTCGACGGAGCGAACCGGGACCTCGGCGAATGGTCGCGGTCGCGGCGAACGGCGGCGGTGTCGGCGGAATTGTGGGGCGCCGGCTCCCCGGGGCGGCTACCCTCCGGTGACGGCCACCTGGTCGCGGATCAACTGCTCGGTGTGCAATTCACCTCGCCCGCACCGCGATACGGCACCTCGACCGGTTTCATCGACGAACAGGCCATCGACTTCGACACGGTCGCGCCGGACGGAGAGCAGCCGCTGGATCCGGCCGCCGATCCGGTCGGTGCGGTCCCGCGCCGCCCCGGACGCGTCATCGCCACCATCGCGGCCACCGTCGCCGCCGAGCCCCAGGCCGGTGCCCGGCGCCGGCTGGCCGCCCAGTTGTCGGCGGCCGGCTTCGACCTCGGCGAGCTCGACAGTGACCTGTCCGGATACGCGCGCGCCTGCCGGACGGCCTTCACGGCCGAACCGATGCTCGTCGGCTGAGGAGAGGGGACCGGGACATGCCCACCACCAGACATCGCACGCGCTTCCTCGACCATCGCATCCCCGCGCTGTACGCCGGGGACTACCGGCTCACCGTCGAACAGGACATCGCCACGGTGGCCGCGTTGCAGACCCGCCACCAGCGATTCGGGGTACGAGGCCCCCGATTCACCCTGGGCGACTCCGAGGTCCAGGCGTGCTACCCGGTGCCGGGGGCGGCCGGGAAATACAGTCAGATCCTGCCGCACGTCACCCTCGGCACCGCCGGTCTGCCGTGGGCGCGCCTGCCCGTCGGCGAGGACGACGGGACGCCGTGGATATTCCTGCTGGTGATGCGGGCCGGTGAACTGCCCGACGATCCGGACGCCGTCGGCGAGGTGACCGTCTCGACGGTCGTCCAGCTGCTCGACGGACGGGCCGGCCCCGGGCAGCCACCGCAGATCGATCCGGCGACCCTGATGGACGGCGAAGCCGAGATGGCTTGCCGCACAGTCGGTATCCCGAAGGCTCTCTTCGACGCGATCCGCCCGAGTTTCGCGGACGCGGCGCTGCTGGCGCACATCCGGGAGGGCGGCCGGCCCGACGCCGACCATGTCCTGCGCCGCGGCGAGCCCGAACCCGAGCCCGACCTCGACGAGTGCAATGCCGTGATCGTCGGTAACCGGTTCCCCGCCGCCACCGCCACTCGCCATGTGGCGCACCTGGTTTCGGCGGAGGGCTTCGGAGACTATCTGCGTGGCGCCGCCGTCCCCGCGCAGGGACTGCGGATGGTGTCGCTGCATGCGTGGTCGTTCGAAACGCTCGACGACGACGGCATCGGATTCGGTGATCTGGTCGCGAATCTCGCGGCGCCACCGGACCTCGCGCTGCGTTCCCCGATCGTACCCGGTGAGCTGGAAGAGGATGTGCGCCAACGGCTTCGGGGCGGCGCCACGGTGGTGCCGCAGCGTCTGGAGTCGGGGGAACGCAGCCTCGCGTTCTACCGTGGGCCGTTCACCGCCGAGCCCGCCCGGCCGTTGCCGCCGACCGACCGGCCGCGGCTCGAGTCCAGCGGTGAGGCGCTGGTGTATCTCGAACAGTGGGGTGTGTACGACAGCGGGTATGCCAGTGCGTTCAGCCTCGGCCGCGCGCTCGCGCTCGGGGACGCACCGTTCCGGAATCGATTGCTGGAGTTCCGCAAAGAGGGTCGGCGTGCCGTCCGCCGGGTGGCGGCACATCCCGAACTGGTCGCCGGTCGCACCGTGGCCGGGGCCGGACAGGTATTGCGCGCCAACCGGGTCCGGACCGCCTTCGACCACCTGCTGGAATCGCGGCTTCCCCGGGCACTGGCCCGCACCGGGACCGACCTGGCGACCGCGCCGCGGCGGCCCGCCGCACGCGCGGCCCGGGTCGGCGGGACACTGTCGATGCTGTCGTCGGAAGGGTTGCGCGCCACGGTGTCCGGCCCGCACACGCAGGCGGTGCTGCGCGCGGTGCTGCGGGAAAAGCTCGACCCGGTGCAGCAGTGGCTGAACCGGCTCGCGGTTCTCGAGATGGTGCCGTTCGACCATCTGGTGCCCGATCCGCGGATGCTGCCCCCGGAGAGCATCCGATTCTTCTACATCGATCCCGGCTGGGTGCGGGCAGCGGTCGACGGCGCACTCAGCGTCGGGGTCGGCCACGCGCTCGACAGCGACCTCAACGAACTGGCTGCGGCACTGCCGGACCTGCCGGCCTGCGGGGTACTGATCCGGTCGATCCTGGTACCGCAGTGGCCGCGCACCCTCTACTCCGCGTTCCACGGCGAGGAACAGATGCAACCGCTGCGTACTGCGACGTTCGGCAGCAATGTGCTGATGCTGCTGTACCCGGGCACGCTGGACACCTTCACGATCGCCGAACCACCGCAGGGCCTGCACTTCGGCGTCGGCGACCTCGGCACGATCGACCTGCGCGCACTCGACGGCGTCGTCGGCGAATACCTGCGGGAATTCCCGGATCCGCCGGGGTTCGGCCGGTTCCTGCGATCCTCGCACGACGTGCTGGACGTGGCGGGCACGCTGCTCCCGGCACTCGCGGCCGAACACCGGATTTCGGCCCTGTCCCCGGCGCAGTTCGCGCTCCAGATGCTCAAAGCCCCGCAGCTGCAAACCTTCGACCGCTCCTGACCGCCACCGGAGGGACTTGTCATGCCCAACGACACGTTGATCGTGCCGGTCGAGGTCGCGGCGTTCGCGGTGAACGCCCGCACCCGCGACACCGACGGCACCTACGTCATGCAGCGCTGGACCGCCAACTTCGTCCCGTTCGCCGACGACAACGCCGCACCGGAACCCGCACCGTTCTCCGGGACCGAGAGGTGGACCGGCGACACCTCGCGCACCGGCGTCTACGTCCACTGGCAGTTACCGGAAGCGCTCACCCAGGGCCGCCACGACGAAAACACCGGGGAGATCGGCGAATTCCCACTCGTGCCCAACCGCTGGCTGGTGGTACGCCGATCCACCGGCGGTGTCCGCGCCTGGATCGTGCACAGCGACTACCTGCATCCGCGGGAGGCGTCGGTGTCCTGTCTGGACCCGGCCGCCGATACCGCGACGGCCACCAAGCTCGGCCGTCTGGTCGAGCTCACGACGGGTTCCCCGTGGCAGGAGCCCGGCGGCGAGCCGTTCCTCACCGCGCTCGGGCCGGGACTGCTGACCTTCTCGGTCTACCAGCCGTACAACCGCAACGTCTTCTCGGTGCACGACACCCTCGACGATCTCGACCCCGATACCGACGATCGGCTCGGTTACTTTGTCGCGGGCTGGTATTCGGATCCCGGCAGCGACATTCTCGTCGCCGGATCGCACGATGCCGAACGCTACCGCGATCTGCTGGCGCGCCTGGAATGGAGCCTGGCCGCCACCTTCGGTGAACCCCGCCGATCGGTGTACACCGGCAGCGCGCTGGGTATCGACTGGCTTCCGCACGGCGGCGTGTACGCCTCGGCGAGCCCCGATGCCCGTGACATCGCCGTCTCGATCGGCAACAGCGCCGCCGAGGCGGCCGCGGTCCTGCAGGAGCAATCCGGCGGCGCGGATGCGCTCGGCGCGGAGGACGCCGCGCTCTACCGTGCGTTCACCCTCGGAGTGCTCGGGGACTACGACCGTCCCGACGGTAACCTGTTCCCCGACCGCGCCGCACACCAGTCCGGATTCGGCCCGGCGCCGGGCGGATTCGTGTGGCGCGTCGTCGATCGCAGCGGTGACGAGACCCGTGCCGCGCTGAGTTCCGCCGATCGTCACCACGACCGCACCCGTTCGGCGGATGTCACCGCCGACCTGAACCGGCAGCAACAGCGTCTCGACCGCCTCGAGCGCGATCTCGCCGACGCCCGGCAACGCCTGTATGTGCTGTGGGCACTGTCGTGTGAGCCGAAACAACCGGAATCCGTCGCCGGCGGTATCGCGCGTCAGCTCGATCCCGGCCGGGAGAATTCGGCGGCGGGGCGGGTGGTCCAGCTCGACCGGGAGGTCGCGGCGCTGCGTGCGGAGATTCCCTGGGCCACCACCGCGGACGCGCTGGCCGGCCGGGCCCGCGCCTATGCGACCGAGCACGGTCTGCGGGCCGGACTGGAATTGCAGCGAATTCCCTTGGCGCCGTTCGAACAACACGCCGACCCCGTGCTGATGTTGCAGGGCGCGAATCTCAGCGCACCGCTGACCCGCGGCTCGGATCTGCCCTGCCGGGTCGCCGAACGGCTGATCACCAGGATCGGCGCCGTCACCGGCGCGACGGTGGCCGCCGACGTCGCACAGGTGAACGTGACCGGTCTGCCCGCGGCCGTGCCGGGACTGGTCACCGAGTTCTTCATCATCGACCAGGCCCGCAAAACCGGTGCCGGACTGGACGATCGGGACGGAACACTGCCCGAATACGGCACGGGCACATGGCGACAACCCTGGCAGCCGCTGTATCTGATGTGGGAGGCCGAATACACCGCCATCCCGTTCGTCGAAAACGACCGGCAACTCTGGCGATTCGACGGCACCTGCTACCGATGGCAGGGCGAGGCGGATCAGAAACCCGCCGGCACCGTCAGCGGCCGTCAAATCCTCATGCCCACAAGCGGATACGACCAGGACGGCAAACTGTCGGGCTACGCGCACGGCCGCGACGATCTCCCCGGGGAACTGCTGGCCGCCCTGCACACCCAGCTGACCGGCCTCGATCAGCTGTCACAGCGACTGGACGGTCTCAGCGCGGCCGTCGGCCAACGCCGCAGCGGAGCCAACCGTACACCGACCGGGCAGCCGGCCGAACTGATCGGCTCCGGCGTCGGACTCACCCCCGACCCGGGCCCGCAGCCGGTCTTCGAACACGACCCCTGGGAACCGTCGGATTTCCGGGAACTGCGCTCCGGGCACCTGATGTTCACCCGCCTCTCGGTCGTGGACCGATTCGGGCGTGCGGTGAACCTCATCGACAACCCGCTGCATTTCGACCGGTTGCGGAAGCCGGAATCCATGACCCCCGAACACAGCGTCGGCGAGATCCAGACCGACCGCTACGTGGAACTGGGGCCGCGGCTGCTACAACCGGCTCGCCTGCGCTTCGACTTCCTCTCCGCCCGCACCGACGACGACGTCGAACTCAGCGCGGGGGCAAATCCGGTCTGCGCGTGGCTGATCCACAACCGGCTCGACCGCTCCCTGGCCGTGTACGCCCCCGACGGCACCGCACTCGGCGACCTGCGACGGGTCCTGTCACCGGACGGGGACGAGATCGTGGCATGGACCGCGCTCCCACACTCCACGACCCCCGAATTCGACGACCTGGCAACCGATTACCCGCACGCGCACAAATTTCTCACCGTGATCGAGGACAAGGGCCCGGACGTCTTCGACAGCGTCCGCGAACTGATCGACCGCAGCCTCGCCTCCATCGATCCCGACGGGCCGGAGGACAGCAGCCTCGGGTTCCTCCTCGGCCGCCCCCTCGCACTGGTCCGCGCACGCCTGGACCTCGAACTGTGCGGGCCGGTCCGCACCGACGTCACCTGGCAGAACGTCCTCACCCCACCCGAACCGCAGCTGCCCCGATACCGGTGGAACGTCCGCCTCGGCGAAACCGCCCAATACGACGACGGGCTCATCGGCGCCGTCGTCGACGACGACTACGACCACTTCCACACCGTCGTGGAACCCACCGGCACCCACGACGGGTACCTCCAGCCGATCGGTGCCGGTGACCACCTCGCACTGGCCTTCGACGGCGACAGCACCGCCACACTCACCCTGCTGCTGGATCCCCGTGCCGCGGTCCACGCCACCACCGACATCCTGCCCGTCTCCTCGATCACGGTGCCCACCCGCTTCACCGACACCGCCATCGCGGCGATGGCGATCAACTTCCGCGCCGGCCCGCTGCTGATCGCCGGCACCGACACCGGCGCGGTCACGCTTCCCGAACCCGCCACCGCCACCGGCGCGTGGTCCTGGACCGAGCCCGTCGGCCGCACATGGACCGACCACCCGATCGTCACCCCCGATCCGGCCTCGCTGCCGACCGGCGCCGACCCCGAAATCCGTTCCGGCTACCTCGTACTCACCGATGCCGCTCAGCACAGCCGAACCAGCAACCAGCGAGGAGCACGATAATGACCGTCATCACCCGGTACTCCACCGCTGCCGCCGACACCCGGGCCGGCGGCGACATGCCCCTGTATTTCGAGCTGACCACCGACCCGAATCCGGTTCGCGTCTCGCCGTCCGCCGGCGACCCGCAACGCGCCGACCTCGTGCTGGTGGGCAGCCGGCGCAGCATGCTGGCCATCGAATGCCGCAAGATCACCGTCACCGTGCCGACCGGGGACGGCTCCGCCGACCTGACGCCCGACATCACCAGCATCGCCGCACTGATCAGCCTGAAGGACTGGACCCCGCGCACCGATCCCGCGACGAAGACGATCACGTTCACACCGTCCTCGGGATACACGGTGATCGGCCGCGACGAGGGCGTCACCGTCCAGCTGATGGGCGCCCGCATCAGCACCCTCATCGGCAGCGCACCACTGCCCCTCGCCGTGGAATGGCGAGAAGCCGACTCCGACGATCCCTGGGCGACGGGAAACGTCACCTTCGACATCGGCAAGTTCCCGGCGGCGTTCCACCTCGACAATTTCATGGCCGAGCGACTGATCATCGACAACGGCGACCCGGTGAAACTGAACTGGGAAGCCACCGGAGCGTCGTCCGTGAAACTCCTCTACGGCAGCGCGGAGATCGACGTCACGAACAAGAGCACGTGGACGGTCGACAACGTCGGCCAGACCACGGTGTTCTATTTGCGCGGCACCGTCCAGGACGGCAACAACACCGCGGAGCGGACGCTTTCCACCACGGTCACGGTCCGGGTGCCGGACCTGGAGGTCAACCACCTGACGGTTGTGGGCAACCTGACCGTGGGGAAAAGCACCGACACTGTGATCGAACGCATGAGTAGTTTCGGCGACGTCGACCCCGACCATCCTCTGGAGAATATTCTCGACCGATCCCCCGGAAGCTACTGCCTCATGGCACGAGCACAATCCCCCAGCCACACGTTCATAACCCTCGACAGAGGTGAGGACCCGGAGCCGCTGACATCGATCGAATTCATCACCGGAGACGGCTCCGGAAATCTCGGTGCGACAGCGTTGATATTGTTGGTGTCCGAGACCGGAACGCGTTTCGAGAGGCTCCTCTCCGAACGAGTAAGCGAATTTCGTTTCACGGCACCGGAGGGTCTGAAGGTGCGCTACGTCCGGGCTGCCGTGGACGAATCGCCACGATCGTTCGCGGTCCGGGCATTCTGGGTGAATCCATCCATCCGGCTACATATCACCGATACTTCCGCCGACTTCGCAGTGCCCATCGAGGCGAAAGGCGGCATCGACAGCTGAACAATAGGCCGGTTCCGCCGCCCTTGTGCAGCAGAGGGCCTTCGGCTCGGCGGGATCGGGAGGGCCGTCGTCCCGGCCGCGCGGGCAATCCCGGTGGATATGCTGCGATTGTGGCTGAGCCGGTGTCGGTGGAGGATTCGTCGGGGGATGCGGTCGCGCGCGCGTTGCGTGCGGAGATTCTGGCGGGCCGGTTGGTGGCGGGTGATCGGCTGGTGGAGGAGTCGATCGCGAAGCGGTTCGGGGTGTCCCGGATTCCGGTGCGGGAGGCGCTGGCACGGTTGCAGTCGGAGGGGTTCGTCACGATCGTCCGGCATCGCGGTGCGACGGTATCGGAGTCGCCGGCACAGGACGGACGCGAATTGTTGCAGGTGCGGCGGGGGTTGGAGGTGCTGGCCGTGCAGCTGGCGGCGGAGAACCGTGGCGGTACGGTCGCGGCCCGGCTCGCCGGGATCGCCGGTGGTGTTCCCGGCGACGCACCCGGGACCGAGGACGGGTTGCCGTTCCACGAGCTGATCGCGATCGCCGCGGGCAACGGGCATCTGAAGGACCCCGGTGTCGTCGCCCGGTTTGTCCGGGGCGATGGGGTCGCTGCTGAAGGATTCGTTCGGCATCGGCAACGGCCACCTCACGCTGATCAACACGGTGACGGTGATCGGCGGGCTGGTCGGCCGGTTGATCGGCGGATATATCGCCGACCGGTGGGGGCGCCGGACCGCGCTGAGCCTGAACCTGCTCGTCTACACCCTCGGTGGCCTGGTCAGCGCCGTCGCGGTGAACTACGAGACGCTGCTGGTCAGCCGGGCCGTGGTCGGGGTCGGGCTCGGTGGTGAGTTCACGGTGGGGCTGGCGATCCTCGCCGAACTGGTAGCCACCCGCCATCGCGGATCGTTGCTGGCAACGCTCAACATCTCCTCCGGCGGGATCGGCAACATCGCCTCCTTCGGCTTCTTCCTGCTCGTGCTCGGCCCGCTCGGTGGCGTGCTGGGCGGCGACCACAGCTCGTGGCGGTGGACCTACGTGATCCTCGCCGTGCCCGCTGTCCTGGTCGTCTTCTTCCGCCGGTATCTGCCGGAGTCGCCCCGATTCCTGCTGTCCAAGGGCCGGGTCGACGAGGCGAACCGCAGCCTGACCCGGCTCGCGAGCGGCAGCGTCGCCGGGCTGCGAAACCCCGGGCCCACAAGGCCATTCGTCACCGCCGCCGATGCGCTGCCCGGCCCCGCCCGGACGTCGTATCTCGCGGTGTTCCGGGGCGTGAACCTGCGTCGCACCGCGGCGATCGGAGCGGCGTCGTGGATGTCGTTCGGTGCGCAGGTGACGCTGCTGCTGTTCCTGATGCCGATCCTGTTGCAGTCGCGCGGCTATTCGCTGTCGGATTCGCTGGCGTTCACCATGATCATGAACATCGGCAGCCTGTTCGGCGCGTGCGCCGCCTCGTATCTGGCCGGCCGGGTCCGGCGGCGGTCGACGGTGAGCTGTGCCGCGGTGCTGGGCTGTGTCTCGGCAATCGCGTTCGCGGTGTTCGCGCAGTCGACGGCGCTGATCCTGGTGCTGGGCATGATTTTTCAGTTCTTCACCATGATGCTGAACACGATGCTGTCGGTGTGGTCACCGGAGCTGTTCCCGACCTCGATCCGCGCCATGGGCGCCTCGGTGGTCAACGGGATCGGCAACGTCGCCGGCGCGGTGATGCCGTTCGCGGCCCTGTTCACCGCGGGCCTGGTCCGCGAAGCCGGGGTCGATCCCGCCGGCATCACCTTCCTGCGTGACCTGTCCACCCCGATGTTCGTCGAACTGTTCGAGGCCGGCCTCGGCGACGCGATCGTCCTGGATCTCACCACCGCACATATCATGCAGGACAAGGGAACCGGGACGATCGCCATCGACTACACCCGGGCGGGCGGGATCGGCCCCAACAGCGTCTACTACTGCCGCACCGACCGCTTCGACGAACTGTCCGACCGGCTCACCCGCTTCACCAGCGCACTCGCCGAAGCCATGCGCCGGCTACCGGCCACCACGCTCACCGCGCTCGAACCGCTGCTGGCCGCGCACTGGCCCGGTATTCCCCTCGACACCCTCACCCGCGCCTGCGCTCACATCGAACATTCCCACACCTGGGACACCGTGCGCATCGACCCCGCCGGCGCCGACCGCTGGATGCGAATCCTGGAGCAGGAGAAGATGGTTCGCACCGCACCACCGTTCGAAGAACTCGTCGACACCCGAATCGTCGACGCCGTCACCCTCGCCATCTCGACCGGGTAGCCTCCGGCACGCGGTCCTGCCGTATCTCGGGGCCGCCGGGCGATGGATCCGGGTGGCGAAGGGGATCGCCGAGGCAGCGGGGAATTTATGTCCCGAGGTTATGAACCCAGAGGTTATTGGCATTTGAGATATCCGAGGCCATGACAGAGCCTGGGACGAGCGAGTAAGCGTGTCGCCCGTCACATCGGCTTTTCTCGGTGGGTCGTCCCTCACCGGGTGGGCGCACGACTCCGCACAGATTATTGCTGTCTCGGGCATTGCTCGTCCACCGATGGGCGATGCCGTCTGCGCTACGTGTCTGGAGTGTCATGTCCACAGTTCCCACGACAGTGTTGTCGGAGGCCGACGGCGCCGATACCGATACCGGAAGGCTGGTCGACGCTTCGAGAGGGCGTCTGCTGGCCGTGGTGGTGGCGATCGTGCTGTACACGGAAGTCCTTCCGCTGCAGGTCGCCATGGTCGGGGCCGGTGTGCAGAAGATCACCAAGTCGTTCCCCACGGTCGGCGCCAACATCAGCTGGACGATCATCATCGTGGCGCTGGTGGGTGCGTCGCTCACGCCGTTGCTGGGCAAGATGGCCGACATCTGGGGCAAGCGCCGCATATTCGTCCTGTGCGGCGTGGTATTCGTCGTGGGGGCGGTGATCTGCGCGCTGACCTCCAGTTGGACACTGTTCCTGGTCGGACGGGGCCTGTCGGCGGCGGCGATCGCGACCCAGGTCATCGCCTACGGGCTGTTGCGGGATCTGCTGCCGCGTAAATATGTGGCACTCGGGTTGGGCGCCAGCGCAACAGGTTTGGGGTTCTCGGCCATCATGGGACCGATCATCGGTGGCTACCTGGTCGACAACTACGATTGGCGGGCGCTGTTCTGGTTCCTGGCGATCTTCACCATCGTCATGATCCCGGTCGTGCTGCTCGTGGTGCCGGAATCGAAACTGCGAGTGAAGGACCGGCTCGATCTGGTCGGCGCCGCGCTGCTGGCCGCCGGAATCGCGCTGGTGCTGATCTATCTGGACAAGGGCCAGGAGTGGGGCTGGGGGCGGCCCACGACCCTGGCCTGGGTGATCGGCGGTGTGGTGCTGCTGGGGTTGTTCTTCGTCGTCGAATTCCGTACGCGCAGGCCGATCATGAACATGCGGTTGCTGTTGTCGCCGACGATGGGTGCGGTGCTGCTGTTCGGATTCCTGGGGCCGGCATCCTGCAATTGCAGGCATATTCGGTCGGTTACATGGTCCAGGTCCCGCCCGCCGGGCAATTGACGACGAGCGTCGCGCAGGGAGTGGTCGATCAGGCGCATCGGACGGCCTCGGTCAACCTGCCGATATCGGCGGTGCACGTGGTGCTCGACCCGGGTTACACCTACGGCAGCGGTTTCAGTTTGCTGCAGTTCGCCGTCCGCATGGGCATCGTGCTCGGCGGGTTCGCGATGATATTCGGACCCATCGGTGCCGTGCTGGCCCGCCGCGTCGGCGCCCGCATTCCGGCGATCGCGGCGCTGCTGATCATGGGCGTGGACGGGGCCGCCTATGCGCTGGTCTCCTACAGCTGGGTCACCTTCGCGGTGCTCAACGCCATCTTCGGTATCGGCGTCGGGTTGTTCTATTCCGCGTCGACGATCCTGCTCGTCGACGCGGTGCCCCAGGAACAACAGGGTATCGGCGCGGGCATGTTCGGTGTCGTGCAGAGCATCGGGGCGGCACTGATCCTGGCCATCTCCACCGCGGTGCTCAACGGTAGCCCGGTCAAGGCGCACATCGATGTCATGGGACGCACGATCACGCAGACCGTCCCGCAGATATTCGCCGACCGCGGCTACGCGATCAGCTTCTGGATCGCCGCCGGCGCCTCGGTACTGGGCATGGCGATCGCGATCCTCATGCGGCACGGCCGGCAACCCACCACCAGTGGAGCCGCGGCCCTGCTGGGCGGAGATGTTCCTGCCGCGACCGCGGGATCGGCGAGTCGGCCGGACGCCACCGGCGATTCCCCGTCGTGACCGCGAATACCGACCACCGGAGGAGCTTCATGCAGACCGATCCGCTCGTCGTCGACACCGTCTCCGGGCGGGTCCGCGGACGATCGCTCGACGGCGGGGGCCGGTTGTTCGCCGGTATCCCTTTCGCGGCGCCGCCCATCGGGCCCTTGCGGCTGCATCCGCCGCAACCGGTCGAGGCGTGGACAGGCGTACGCGACGCGGTCGAGTTTCCGTTGCCGCCGCCTCAGCGGGGCACGATGCTGATGCCTCAGACCATGGGCCACAGCCTGCTCGGTGAATCCAGCGAGGACTGCCTGTATCTCAATGTCTGGACGCCGGACACACCCGGTCCGCATCCGGTGCTGGTGTGGATCTACGGCGGCGGTTTCGAGATCGGGTCGGCGTCGCCGCCGATGACCGACGCGGCCGAACTCGCCCGCCGGTTGGACGCGGTCGTCGTGGCTGCGAACTACCGGGTCGGCGCGCTGGGCTTCCTGCACCTGGCCGATCTCGACCCCGCCTGGGTCGGGCGCAGCAACCTCGGACTACAGGACCAGATCGCCGCATTGGGCTGGGTCCGCGACAACATCGCCGCCTTCGACGGTGACCCCGCCCACGTCACCGTCGCCGGTGTGTCGGCCGGAGCGTTCTCCATCGGCGCCCTGCTGACGATGCCCGCCGCGGCCGGGACCTTCCGGCGCGCGATCCTGAACAGCGGCAGCACCGGCCGCGTCTACGACGCCGCCCAGGCCACCGCCATGGCCTCCGACCTGCTGGCCGCACTCGGACTGAGCAGCCCCGATGATCTGCTCACCGTCACCGCGGACGATATCCTCGACCATCAGCACACCGTGGTCGGCGGCGATCTCGCCCGACGCAACCTTCCCGGTGGCCGCGCGTGGGGCACCGTCCTGGACGGCACCGTCGTGACCCGGCAGCCCCAGGACGCGATCGTCGCCGGACAGGCCACCTCGATCGAGGTGCTCGTCTGCGCCAATCACGACGAGGCCACACTGTTCCAGGTCGCGCAGGGCGAGGCGTACCGTCCCAGCGGGGAAGCGCAATTGCTCGCCGAGATCGCCACCGCGGGCATCACGCAACCCGAACGGATGCTCGACGGCTACCGCACCCGCGATCCCCGGGCCGACCTCACCGGCCTGCGCACCCTGATCCTGACCGATGCCGTCTACCGGATTCCCGCGATCCGGTTGGCGGCCGCCCAGGTCGCGGCCGGCGGACGGGCCTACACCAGTCTGCTGGTCGCGCATCCCAGGGGCCCGCTGCTGGGGGCCTGCCACAGTGCCGATCTGGACTATCTGTTCGACCATCTCGCCAACGCCCCCGGCGACCCCGCCGACCACACCGCCGTGCGCGACGACATGCTCCGGGCCTGGCGCAGCTTCATCGCCACCGGCGATCCCGGCTGGCCGATCTACGACCGCACCGCCACCGGCAACACCCACCAGTACGGTGGCGCAACACCTTTCATCACCGAACCACCCCACGACACCGTCGGCGAACTGTGGGCCACCCTCGACACAGCGGCTACCGCAACCGGTCCGGCATGAACCGCCTGCACCGGAACCCGAACCCACAACGGCGGGTTCGGGTTCGGTGTGGGCCGAGGTCCGGCGGGTGATCGCCCGCCGGACCTCAGCCGTGGTGCACCGGGCGCGAGGACCGAGCGTCCGGTGCGGTCCGGTCGACGCGGTCGAGGAACCGGCGCAACAGTTCCGTGATCGCGTCGGGTTGTTCCAGGGAGCTGGTGTGGCCGCAGGCCTGGATGGTGTGCAGTTCCGCGCCGGGGATCAGTTCCGCGAGTTGCCGGGAATCCGCGGGCGGGGTGGCGTGGTCGTCCGCGCCGACGACGATCAGGGTGGGGGCCGTGATGGCCGGGACCTCCGTGATCATCGATGTGCGGTCGGCGACGCCGAGCAGGGCCTTGCGGATCGCGGTGTGGTCCAGTGCGGCCAGGCGGGATGCCCATTCGTCGACGGTCGACCGGCCCTCCGAGGTGGCCAGGAAGTACGGGCCGAACAGGTGGCGGGCGACGCGACTCTTGATGGGCCACAGGCCGAATCGGCGCAGGATCCCGGCCATCAGCTTGTATTCGGTGCCCTTGTCGGCCTTTTCGGCGTCGGCGCTGGTGTCCAGCAGGGTCAGGGAGCGCA
Organism: Nocardia sp. BMG111209; assembly: GCF_000381925.1. NCBI lineage: Bacteria > Bacillati > Actinomycetota > Actinomycetes > Mycobacteriales > Nocardiaceae > Nocardia > Nocardia sp. BMG111209. The sequence goes on along the minus strand of NZ_KB907307.1, from coordinate 2,671,529 downwards.
GGAGCTCGGGGTGCCGGGCGGCGAGGCGCTGGCCGACGAAGCCGCCCATGGACAGGCCCACCCAGTGCACCGGGCCGAGGTCCAGTGCGTCGATCAGGCCGCGTGCGTCGCCGGTGAGGGTGTCCATGTCGTAACCGGTTGCGGTGGGCGGTGTTTCGCCCTGGCCGCGCCAGTCGATGGTGAGGCAGCGGTAGTCGGTCTGCAGGGCGGCGATCTGGGCTCGGAACATCCAGCCGCCGAACAGCAGGCCGTGGCCGAAGACGACGGTGGGGGCGTCCGGGTGGGCGGCGGGGGTTCCGGTGTCGGTGTAGGCGATCGGGACGTCGTCGATGGTCACGATGGGCACGGGAATCCTCGTTCCGGGTGGAAATTGCGGTGCGGGAAGGGGTTTCAGACCGAGATGGTCAGGCGGGCCGGGCCGCGGACGTTGATCCGACCGTTGTGGTCCAGCGCGAGCAGTTCGGCGCGGGGGAAGCGGCGGACGAAGGCGGTGAAGGTGATCTCCGCTTCCAGCCGGGCCAGGGACGCGCCGAGGCAGTGGTGGATGCCGGCGCCGAAGGACAGGTGGCGGCCCGCGTCCGGGCGGTCCAGGCGGAGGTGGTCGGCGTCGTCGCCCCAGAACTCCGGATCCCGGTTCGCCGCGCCGAGGCAGGCGACAACCCAACTGCCGGCGGGGATTTCGACGCCGGCGGCGGTGAACGGGGTCACGGTGACCCGGCGCATCAGGTGGACGGGGGTGTCGTAGCGCAGCAGTTCGTCGACGGCGTCGGGGGCGGTGCCGGTGCGCAGCTGCCGTGCCTGGTCGGGATGCCGGAGCAGGGCGAGGATTCCGTTCGCGAGCAGATTCACCGTGGTCTCGTGGCCGGCGATGTAGAGCAGGACCACCTGGGCGGCCAGTTCGTCCGCGTCGAGCACATCGCCGTCGTGTTCGGCGGCGATCAGGCGGGTCAGCACGTCGTCGCCGAGATGTGCTCGCTTCCAGGCGATCATCTCGGCGACGAGCTCGAGTACCTCGGCGTCCGCGGCGCGGATCCGGGCCTGCAGGGCCGGATCCGGCAGCGGTTCCAGTGCCAGCACCAGCACGCTCACCAGCTCCCGCAGCCGGGTGCTGTCGAGTACGGGAATGCCCAGCAGTTCGGAGATCACGGCGAAGGGGAGCGGAAAGGCCAACTCCGCCAGCACATCCGCGCCACCGGCCGCGGCGGTCCGGTCCAGGGCCGCCGCGACGTGATGTTCGATCCGTGGCCGCAGCGCCTGCACGGCCCGTGGGCCGAACGCCCGCGCCACGAGCCGGCGCAGCCGGGTGTGGGCGGGCGGATCCTGGTCCAGCAGCGACAGTCCGCCCATGATGCGGTTCCGCTTGCCGAGCGTGTCGCTGTCGCTCTTCCAGGTGGGCAACCGGGTCAGGTACCGCTCGTCGACCGATTGCGACGAACGTTGCAGCGCAGCCACATCCGCGTATCGGGAGACGATCCAGAATCCCAGCGGATGTTCGTGCACCGGCGCCCGGTCACGCAGCCGGGCGTAGTGCGGATAGGGATCCGCGGCGTATCCGGGAGCGAACGGGTCGAAGACTGGTTCCGCGGCCACGGCGCCTGCTCAGGACTTGGGCAGCGCGACGTTGCGCAGGGTCACCAGCGCTGTCGCGCACAGGGTTTCGCCGTCCTCGTCGACCGAGTACAGGTCCGCCGCCGCGATCGTGATCAGCGATCCGGGCTTGACCACCCGGCCGCGGGCGATCACCTTCTTGCCCTTGGCCGGGGCCAGGATCTTCACCGTGTAGTCGATGGTCATGTTCGCCCAGCCGGGCGGCAGCAGGGTGCCTGCGGCGGAACCGGCCGCGAAATCGGCCAGCGAGCCGAGCACCCCGCCCTGGAAGAAGCCGTCGTGCTGGGTGAGTTCGGCGCGGTGCGGCTGGACGATCTCCACCTCACCCGGTGTGACACTGGTGAATTCGAAGCCCAGGTGCCGGGCGGCGGGCATGCTGAGCACCACCGCGGGCACCAGCTCCGCGAAATCGGGATTCTGGGACGGCCAGTTCTGCGTTGCCACGGTTCCTCCGTTGTCGTCGGTCGGTTCGGGCGTGGCCGCCGGGCGGGGGGACCAGATCGCGAAGCCCCCGTCGAGATATTGCTGCCGCGCCGCGGTTCGCATGATCTTGCCGCTGCTGGTTTTCCGCAACTGCTCGGCGCGGGCCAGGACGAGATCGCCGATCGTGAGCTCGTGCTCGGCCAGGACCGCCGCCCGGATCGCGCCCGCGACCTCGGCGGGATCGGCTTGCAACTGCGGATCGCGCCGCATCTCCTGCACCACCACGAGTTTCGCGGGTGCGGCCGGATCGGCCGCGTCGGCGGGCACCGCGAAGGCCGCGCACCGCCCGGCGCGCAGCGCGGAATGCGCGCCCTGCACGGTGTTCTCGATGTCCTGCGGGTAGTGGTTGCGGCCGCGGATGATGATCAGATCCTTGAGCCGGCCGATCACGTACAGTTCGCCGTCCGCGAGGACGCCGAGGTCGCCGGTGCGCAGATAGGTCCGCTCGGGCCGGTCGGCGCAGCGGGCCCGGAAGGTCTGCTCGGTCTGTTCCGGGCGCTCCCAATAGCCCTGCGCCACTTGATCTCCCGACACCCAGATCTCGCCGGCCCGATCCGGCGGGCAGGGGGTTCCGGTATCCGGGTCCATGATGCGGACGTCCTCGCCCGGCAGCACCTGCCCCGAGCCGACCAGGGTGCGGGCCCGGTCGCCGCTGCCCGGCGCCCAGCGGCGTCCGGCGAGCGCCGCCACGTCCGCGTCGAAAGTCCTTGGGCCGCGGCCCTTTCCGCTGCCGGAGACCAGCAGCGTCGCCTCGGCCTGCCCGTAGCACGGGTACAGCGCCCGCGCGTCGAATCCGTAGCGGGCGAAGACCGCGGCGAACCGGAAGAGGGTGTCGGCGCGGATCGGTTCCGCACCGTCGAAGGCGACCCGCCAGCTGCTCAGGTCCAGCTCCGGCACCTTCCCGCCGACCGCGCGCGCGACGCAGGCGTCGAAGGCGAAGTTCGGCCCGCCGCTGGTGTGCGCGCGGTACCGGGAGATGGTCGACAGCCACAGCAGCGGCCGGCGGATGAACGCGGCCGGCGACATGAGGACCGCGTGCGCGCCGACGTGGATCGGTTGCAGCACATTGCCGATCAGACCCTGGTCGTGGAAGAACGGCGCCCAGCCGACCACCGTCGAATCCTGGTCGTGGCCGAAGGCCCGCCGGATCATCTCCTGGTTGGCGGCGATGTTGCGATGGGTCACCCGCACGCCCTTGGGGGCCGCGGTCGAGCCCGAGGTGTACTGCAGGAAGGCGACGGCATCCGGATCGATCGGCGCCGCAAGGACATCCGGCGGCACCTCGGCGGCGATCGTGTCCACCTCCAGCCAGCGCGCGGCCGGGCACAACGGTTCCAGGCCCTGACGCAGCACGCCGGACAGGTGCGCCACGGTGAGCACGGCGGCCGCCCGGCAGTCGGTCACGATCGCGCGGGTCGCCTCCTGAACCTGGTTGCGGCGCGGCGGATTCACCGGCACGGCGAGCACGTGCGCGTAGAGGCAGCCGAAGTACGCGACGATGAAATCGAGGCACTGCGGGAACACCAGCAGCGCGCGATCGCCCGGCGCACAACAGGTTCGCAGCTGTTCGGCCACCGCCAGCGACCGGGTGTACAGCTCCAGGTAGGTGACGCTGACGGTTTCGGCGCCGTCGTCGTCGAGGAACGTGTAGGCGATCCGGTCCGGCTGTTCGACGGCGCGATGGCGCAGCACATCCGTCACGAGGGCGAGCTGTCCGGGTTCGGCGGTGGTCGTCATCGTGCCCTCCGTATCGCGGCGGGCAGGGTCCGCAGTCCCCGGAGGATGAAACTGTGGTCCTGCCATTCGAATTCGTCGCTGCGTGGCATCAGCTCGGCGGAGTCGCGGTAGAGCCGTTCGAGCGCGATCTCGGCCTGTAGTTCGGCGAGGATCCCGCCGAGGCAGCCGTGGATGCCGTGGCCGAAGGCGAGATGGGCTCCGCCGTCGCGGGTGAGGTCGAATTCGTCCGGGCGGTCGAAGATCTCGGGATCGCGATTGGCCGCGCCGAGGCACACCAGCACCTGGTCACCGGCCGCGACGGACTGCCCGCCGACCGCCACCTCGCGGGTGGCCAGGCGCTTGGTCAGCTGCAACGGGCAGTCGTAGCGCAGGGTTTCGATCACCGCGGCGCGCAACAGGTCCGGCCGTGACCGCAGCAGGGCCTCCTGCGCGGGATGGCGGATCAGCGCGAGCACGGTGTTGCCGATCAGCGATTTGGTGGTCTCGGTGCCCGCCACGAAACACATGATGCAGAGGAAGATCACCTCCTCCTCGCTCAGCGAATCGCCGCCGGCGGTGCGGGCCGCGAGCAGGCCGCTGATCAGATCGTCGCCGGGCCGGGCCCGGCGCGCGGCGAGGACCGGCCGCAGCGCGTCGCCGAACTCCTCGACGACCTCGCGGACGCGGGCCATATCGGCGGCCTTCATCAGCCCCGGCTCGAGCAGGAAGCGGATGTCGTGGGTCCAGGGCCCGACCAGATCGTGCAGTTCCGCGGGCAGGTCCAGCCAGGCGCACAGCACCGCGATCGGCAGCGGCCCGGCGAAATCCTCGATCAGGTCGAAATCGCCTGCTGCCCAAGCCGGTTCGATCAGCCGGGTGGCGACCTCCGCGACCACGGGCCGCAGCCGGGCGACCGCGGGCGCGGTGAAGGCCCGGTTCACCAGGCCGCGCAGCCGCGCGTGTTCGGGGTTGTCGGTGAACACCAGCGAGGTACGGCCCAGCCGCACGATCCGCGAGACGTCGAATTCGCGGCCCTGGGCGAGCCGGGTGGCCTGCTCGGCGACCTGGCTCGGGATCAGGCCCGCGCTGAACGACCGGTCGTGCAGTACGCCGCGGACGTCGGCGTGCCGGGTGACCACCCACATGCCCAGCGTGCGGTGCACGGGCCGGGTGGCCCGCAACTGCGCGTACTGGGGGTAGGGATCCCGGCGGAAGGCCGCGCCGAACGGATTGAACCGGACCGGCGCCGTCGCGCCGGGGGCTGCCGGACCGGTCATCCGCGCGGGTCCTCGCCGCCGAAGAATCGACTCGGGTACGGCCGCAACACCACTCGCAGCAGGCCGATCTTGCCCATCCGGAAGCCGAGGGCGGACAGCTTGAGGTAGCGCTCGTAGCGGGCCACGACCTCCTCGCCGACGACGGCGACGGCCTCCGCGCGGCGGGAGCGCAGCCGGCGCGCCCACTGCTCACAGGTCCAGGCGTAGTCCAGCCGGTCGTTGCGCAGCGTGACGATCTCGAAGATCCCGTCCGCCGCCGCGACGATCTCGGCCGGGGTCGGCAGATCCGCGTCGGGGAAGATCTCCTGCTGCATGAACGAACTCGCCTGTTCCCGGGACATGTTCGCGTAGGCGATGGTCTGCAGCGAGAGCGTGCCGCGCTCGGTCAGCCAGTCCCGGCACCGGGTGAGGAAATCCCGGTACACGGCGATCTTCTCGTCCGTGCTGTCGGTGGGGCGCGCGAAATGTTCGAAGGCGCCGATGGAGATGATGCCGTCGAAGCGGGTGTCCGGCTCGAACTCCAGCCAGTTCTTCGTGTGCACCTCGACGCCGGAATATTCCTGCGCGGTAACGTATTCGGCCTGGGCCGGGCTCAGGGTGAGGCCGACCGAGCGCGGCACGCTGTGCCGGCGCGACAGTTCCCGCAGGATCGAGCCCCAGCCGCAGCCGATGTCGAGCACCGTCTCCGCGCGGGCCGCCCCGATCGCGTCGAGGTGGAAGCGCAGCTTCTGCTGCTGCGCGAGTTCCAATGTGTCGTCGGGACTTTCGCGCAGGGCGCACGAGTACGTCAGCGTCTCGTCCAGCCAGAGGCGATAGAATTCGTTCCCGACGTCGTAGTGGTGCCGGACGGCCGCGGCGGCCGTGCCCATCCGGTCGGTGGTCGGCACGGACATGCTAGGCGACGCTCCTGCTGTGCTCGTGCAGATAGGCGGCCATCGCGTTCAGATTCGGGTGCTGGTACAGATCCTCCGGCGACAGGTCGACGCCGTAGCGCTCCTCGACCTCGATCAGCAGCGAGACGGCCAGCGCCGAATCGACACCGATGCGGTCGAAGTCCGCGGCCGGGTCGATCGACTGCGCCGGCACCTCGAGCAGGTCGGCCAGATAGCCCTGGCACCATTCGACGATTGCGTCCTTGCTGGTATCCACGATGTGTCCTCTTACGCTGCGCTGGGCGAGACGTCGGGCGTCCCGGAGATTCGCTTCGATTCCCGGCGGGCCGGGGTGGGCAGTTTCAGGTCGTGGGCAAGGCCCACGGCCGCAAGGGATCCGATCAGCCAGTAGCCGGGATCGAACCGGTACCAGTCCAATCCGAACGACGGGGATTCGGGGAAGGCGTGATGATTGTTGTGCCACGACTCACCGAGGGTCACCAGCGCGAAAATGGCGCCGTTGTGGCTGTTCTCGCGGGAGTCGTAGGCACGGGTGCCGAACATGTGCAGGAACGAGTTGATCGCCCAGACGATGTGCTCCAGCAGGAACATCCGGGCGAAACCGCCCCACAGCAGGCCGCTGACCGCACCGGTCCAGCTCAGCGTCACCAGGCCGCCGATCAGGGCCGGCAGCAGCAGGCCCAGCGCCACCCACCAGTAGTAGAGCCGCGCGACCCGCACGAGACTGCGGTCGCGGATCAGATCCGGCGCGTAGTGCACGACATTGGGATATTCGTGGCGGTGCATCCACAGGAAATGGGAATGCGCCAGCCCGCGGATACGGCCGCGCCATCCGGTCCCGGACAGATTGGGGGAGTGCGGATCTCCCTCCTGATCGCTGCATTCGTGATGGCGGCGGTGCAGGGCCACCCAGGACACCACCGCGCCCTGTCCGGCCATCGAACCGAATACGGCCAGTACCGCGGCGACCGCGGGGGTCGTCTTGAATGTGCGATGGGTGAACAGCCGGTGATATCCGACGGTGATGCCCAGGCCGGTGAGCAGCCACATCCCGAAGATCAGGCCCAGTTCGGTGAAACCGAACGGGCGCACCGTCAGGAACGCGAAAGCGGCCGCGGTGCCGATGATCGGCAGGATGTCGAACAGCAGGAAATGCCGGCGCTGCAAGCGGTGGATATAGGGATTGCTGATCGTCTTCTTGCGGGGAGCGGCATCTTCGATCATATGACTCGAATACCTCACGAGAACCGAGCTGGGAACAGGGGATTCGAAATTCCTGGGCCGCTGCGACAACGGCATGTTCGATCGTATATCGAAAACAACCGATGATCGCCTATCGCGCGAATGGAATTCGCTATCGCAGAATTCGGGTGCGTTCCGGACCTTCGCTATGCTGCACCGATGGGTCGTGCCCGCGGCGGAGGTCAGGTGACGGTCGACGACTGGCTGCAGGCCGGGTACGCCGTGCTGGCCGCTGAGGGCTTCCGGGCCCTCAAGATCGACAACGTCTGCCGGCGACTGGGTATGACGAAGGGTAGCTTCTACCATCACTTCGCGGACGTGAACGCGTTCCACGAGGCGCTGGTCACGTCGTGGGCGGGCTGGCGGGACGCGGAGCACCGGCAGATGGAATCGTTGTCGAGCGAGGAACCGCGCACCCGCCTGCGGAAGATGATCGACGCCTTGGTCGGCCCCCCGCTGTGGACCCTGGAACGCGCGATGCGCGAATGGGCGCGTTCGGATCCCCGCGCCGAGGCGAGCGTGCGGGCCGCCGATCGGCAGACGCGGCAGATGATCCGGCAGGCGTTCGCCGAGTACGGCTTCGACGACGAGACCGCCGCCCGCCGGGCCGAATGGATGTTCGCCATGGGTATCGGCGCGCTGCACCTGTCGGCCACCCCGCGATCCGGACCGGAGTGGGATGCCGAGCGCGACAAGCTGATCGAGTTCCTCCTGCGCCCCTGACGCCGCGCCCCGCCGCCGTGGAACGTGTTCCCGTTATCGCTTTGGCATACTAAAAAGTATGCTAACGTCCGTCCGGTGACGCCCGCTGACCCCGGCCTCGAATCGTTGATCACCCCCGACTTCGTCCGGCGCCTCGCCGACCGCGCCGACGAGGCGGAGCGGCTGCGGCACCTTCCTGCCGAATCCATCGGGGAGGCAGTGGAATCGGGCTTCGTCTCGATGCTGGCGCCGAAACGGTTCGGCGGCCGGCAGGCCCCCTTCCCGGCGATCCTCGACCCGATCCGGCGGATGGCCCACGGCTGTGTGTCCAGCGCCTGGACGCTCGGCTTCTACACCCTGCACAACTGGCTGCTCGCGCTGTTCCCCGAGCAGGCGCAGGTGGAAGCGTTCGGCGCCGGGCCGTTTCTGGCCCCGGCGCCGCTGGCGCCGCGCGGGCGCGGCGAACCCGAGCCCGGCGGTCTACGGCTGACCGGCCACTGGTCCTGGGCCACCGGCGCGGCCGGCGGCAACTGGGTGATCGTGGCCGCGCTGTGCGGACCGGCCGACGCGCTGTATCCGGCCCTGCTGCTCGTGCCCGCCGACCGATTCACCGTGGAGGACGTCTGGCACACGGAAGGTATGTGCGGCACCGGCTCCGACGACATCGTGATCTCCGGCGTCCACGTCCCCGGCCACCGCGTGGTGCGCGCGTCGGAGATCTATTCCGGTGCGGCCCCGGGCATCTCGGTGTGCGACGCCACCACCTACCGCTGGCCGATGGTGCCCGCGCTGGCCCTGGCCGCCGCGATGCCCGCACTCGGCGCCGCCGAACGGGCCACGGACCTCTACCGCGATCAGGTGGCGGCGCGGATCTCGGCCGAGACCTTCGCCGCACAACTCGACAAGCCGATCGCGCAGGCGCATCTCGGCGCCGCACGGGTCCGGCTGGAAGCGTTGCGCGCGTTGGTCGATCGCACCGCGGCCCGGATCGAGGACATCGTGGTGGCCGGCGATCCGGTCGCCCTCGCCGTCCGCGCCGACGCGAGATCGGCGGCCGCGTACGTGGTTTCGGAATCCCGCTCGATCATCGCCGATCTGATGCGGGTCTCGGGCGCGAGCGTGCACTTCCGCTCGCATCCGATGCAGCGACTCAAGCGCGACGTCGACGTCCTCAGCGGCCACGTCATCTTCGACCACGACACCACCCGGGAACTCGCCGGCGCCCTCGAACTCGGCCTGCGGGTGCCGCGTACCGCGATGCTGTAGCCGGCGGGATCCGCCGTGGCGTCAGCCGATCGGCAGTGGACGCCGGGCTCGCACGGCGAAAACCGCCGGGCCGGTGACGATATGGGTTCCCGCGCGAGTGAGTGCCCACCAGTCGTTCACGTCCGCGCGGGAGACGAATCCACCGTGGACCATCCGGTCGTGGAACTGCTCGACGAGGAATTGCCAGGCGAGCCAGGCGGTTTCGTGTCCGGATTGCAGGCCGCGGTACTGCGCCGACACGTCGGTGAAGCCGAGGGTGCGGGTGTCGCCGAGCAGGCGGCGGCCGTAGGTGGCGTCGAAACCGCCGGCGCCCATGATCTCGGTCAGTGCCGCGAGCATCGCGGTGTGCACGGGGGCATCGGGTTCGACCCGGTCCGCGTACGTCCAGTCGACCTCCTCGACCAGCAGCCAGCCCCCCGGCGCGACCGCCGCCGCGAGCCGCCGCAGCGCCTCCCGGTGCGGATGCAGATGTGCCACCAGCAATCTCGCGTGGACGAGGTCGAACCGCGCGGGTGGCAGATCGTCGGTCAGGATGTCGGCGCAGCGGACCTCGACCTGCGGGGGCAGGTCGTCGAGGAACCGGATGTCGCGATCGACGGCGAGGACGTGGCCCTCGTCGCCGACGATCCCGGCGAGGGCCGCCGCGACGGACCCGGTGCCGGCACCGGCCTCCAGGCAACGCATCCCGGGTCCGAGGCCGATCTCCTCGACCAGCCGCATCGTGCCGGCGTCCCAGAGTCGCGCCAGCGCCTCCAGGCGCGCGCGCTCGCTGGGGAAGCTCTGATTCAGGACGTAGGTCGGCGAGTCCATGATTCCGGATGTCTATCAGTACTTTTCAGGTGCGGGCAATGGGCGGGCGGCGGTTCCAATGGCCGGATTCGAAATGTCGATCCGGGCGGTGGTGCGGCCGGAATCCCCGATAGGAAAGGGTTCGTAGGAAGCCGGGTGGAGGAGAGGACCTCGAACATGTCGGCGGAAACCAAGGTCGTGTTCGACGGCTTCCATCCCGCGTACCGCGCCGACCCGTACCCGCGTTACGCGGTGGTGCGCGAGGCCGTGGCGCTGTATCCGCTGAAGCCCGGAATCCATCTGGCCACCCGCTATGCGGAGGTCTCGGCCGTGCTGACGGATCCGGAGTGGGGGCACGGCTACGACGACGGGATCAACCCCTTCCGGCCGGGCGTCGCGCCCGACGACGTGCCGGGCGGGATCGTGCGGATGGATCCGCCACAGCACACGCGGATCCGCGGCATCGTCAACCGGTCCTTCACGCCGCGCAAGGTCGGCGAACTCGCGGCCCGGGTGGAGCAGCGCGTCGGCGACCTGCTGGACGCGGCGATCGCGGCCGGCGAGGTGGACCTCGTCGAGGCGTTCGCGCGGCCCGCGCCGTTCTCCGTCATCGCGGAACTGCTCGGTGTGCCGACGGCCGACTACGGCGCCGTGACGGCCTGGTCCCTGGCGATGGTGCACGGCACCGACCCCGACATCCTCCAGACCCCCGAACAACTGGCCCGCCGGGATTCCGCGCGCATCGAATTCGACGCCTACTTCATGGATCAGATCGCGCGGCGCCGCACCGCGCCGCGCGACGACATGATCACCGATATGGCCGCCGCACTCGACGCCGGCACCGCGACCGAACCGGAACTGGCCGGGCTGTGCGTCGCGCTGATGGTCGGCGGATACGAGACGGCCGCCGATGTGATCGGCACCGGAGTCGTTGCGCTGCTGCGTAATCCGGACCAGGCGGCCCTGTGGCGGGAGCGGCCCGAACTCGCCGGCTCCGGTGTCGAGGAACTGCTGCGCTACGAACCGCCGGTGCAGTTCACCCATCGCGTCGCCCTGACCGACCGGGAACTCGCGGGCCGGACCTTCGCACGCGGCGAGGGCATCGTGGTCGCCATGGCCGGCGCCAACCGCGACCCGGCCGTGTACACCGACCCCGACCGCCTCGACATCGCCCGATTCGAGGGCAGTAACCCACCGCCGCGGGCGCTTTCGTTCGGCGGCGGCGTCCATTTCTGCCTCGGTTCCATCCTGGGGAAGCTCGAGGTGCGGGTCGCGGTGGACACCCTGCTGCGCCGCGCGCCGGACCTGGCGTTCGCCGGCGAACCGGTGTGGCGCGCCACCGCCGCCTTCCACGGACTCGACGCGCTCCCGGTCCGGTTGCGCGCCTGAGGAATCCGGCAGTTGCTCATATCTCACCAGCGGCACGAAGGGAACGAGGACCCGATGACCGTGGACCACGCCGAGACCACCCTGCAACGCCGGTTGCGCGACCTGAAAGCCTTGGTGGACCACGGAATCGACGCCGGCATCGGCGTCGGCCACTCCCTGGGCGTCCTGCTCGAGACCCTCGAGCAGGGCCGCACCGTGTGGACGCTGAAGCCGTCCCCCGCGGCCGCGAACGCCCTGTTCACCGTGCACGGCGGCGTGATCTCCACCCTGCTGGACACCGCGATGGGCAGCGCCGTCTACACCGCCATCGAGGACGGCGCGCTGTACACGACCCTGGAACTGAAGGTGAACTTCATCCGCTCGGTCGGCCTCGAGGACGACGTACTCACCTGTGAGGCAAAGGTTCTGCACGCGGGCCGCCGCACGGCCACCGCCGAGGGCCGGGTCACCGACGCCAAGGGCCGCCTCGTCGCCCACGGCACCACCACCTGCCTGGTGTACTCACCCGCCGCCCCCGCAGTCGAGGAAACACCGGCCCCGCCGAACCCCGGCGCCGCGCTGGACGCACTCGACCCGAAACACTGGCCCGATCCGTACCCGCGCTACGCCGCGGCACGCGAGAAGTCCCCCCTGGTGTCGACCCCCCTGGGCGTCCACCTGGTGACCCGCTACGCCGACTGCGTCGCGATCCTCGAGGACAACACCTGGAGTCACGCCCACGAGGCCGACCTGTTCCACCCCGGCGTCGAACACGTCGACCTGCCCACCTCGTTCCTGTGGATGGACCCGCCGGACCACACCCGCCTGCGCGGCCTGGTGAGCAAGGCGTTCACCGCCCGCACCATCAGCCGCCTGCGCCCCCGGATCGAGCAACTGGTCAAGCAACTGGTCGACGCGGTCGTCGAAGCCGGTGAGGTCGACGTGATCACCGCACTGGCCTACCCCCTACCCCTGACGATCATCGCCGAACTGCTCGGCGCCCCCGCCGAGGACCACCCCGACCTCCAGCGCTGGTCCCACGCCCTGGCCCGCGGCTTCGACCCCGACCGCCTGCTCCACCAGGAAGAACGCCAGGCCCGCACCCAAGCCGCCAAAGAATTCGTCGCCTACTTCCGCGACCTGATCGAACGCCGCCGCGCCGAACCGGCCGACGACCTGATCAGCAGCCTCGCCCAGGTCGAAGAGCAGGGCGACGCACTTACCCTGGACGAGGTACTCGCAACCTGCGTCACCCTGCTCGTAGCCGGCCACGAGACGAGCGTCAACCTGGTCGGCAACGGCATCCTCGCCCTGATCCGCAACCCCGACCAATACGAATTGCTCTGCGCGAACCCGGAACTCGCCGGCCCCGCCGTCGAGGAGATGCTGCGCTACGACTCCCCGGTCCACATGACCACCCGCCTGGCCCACGAGCAGACGGAGATCGCCGGCCACACCTTCGCCGCCGGCGAGGGCGTGGCACTGCTGTTCGGTTCGGCCAACCGCGACCCGGCGGCCTTCCCGGACCCGGACAAGTTCGACATCACCCGTTACGCGGGATCCGCCCCGGTGAAGCGGCACCTCACCTTCAGCCTGGGCATCCACTACTGCCTCGGCGCACCACTGGCCCGGCTGGAGATGGAGATCCTGTTGCAGGAACTGGTGCGGCGGGGGCTGAGGATGACCATGACCACCGCCGAGGTGCCGTACCGGCGGAATCTGGTGCTGCGTGGGATCGAAAGGCTCCCTGTTCGTTTCGCGTAGGGAGAGGCGAGATTCCGCCTGCCGGTTCGTGTCAGGTGTGAGCGATGTTGTGGCGGGAGGCCGGCGTAGATGGGTGGCCGCTGCCGAATTCTCGCTCGGTGCCTGCAAGGGTCCGCTCGTACAGCTGGATCGCCTCACTGAGCCGCTCCACCTGAGAATCCGTTCGTCATCAGTGCGGGCACACTCGAACAGCGGGATGGCGCGGGTATGTAAACCCTGGTTTCTCAGAAAGTGCAGAGGAGTCCGAATCTTGGCACAGGGGTGAAGCCGCGGTGGTCCTGGGGCAGGATGTATTTGTGTCAGAGGGGAATTCGGAGATGACGATCCGGGCCGACAGTGGCCCGGACGAGCTGCCCGCGCTGCTGGACTGGTTCGGTCGCGAGGATGCCCTGCGCGGCCGGGTGCGGCCGGTGGCCACGCCTGCCGGTGAGGGGCACGGCACCAGCATCGACGTCGACGCCACCCGTGTCGATTCCGCACAGTTCCTGCGGGAGTCGCGGGAGCTGCGCGACCCGCCGGACGCCGAGCGGTGACCGGCTCTCTTCGCGCCGGGGGGTCGCGAGCCGTGCTGATCGGCGCGGCGCGCTACGACCACCTGGCCGCGATCCCCGCCGCTGCAGCGAACGTCATCGATCTCGCCGATACCCTCGTCGGGCCGGGTGGCGCGCTCACCGGCGATCAGTGCGAGACCGTGATCGACCCCGGCAGTGCTACCGAGGTAGGGACGGTGGTCGGCCGTGCCGCGCGGGCAGCCACCGAGGTGCTGCTGGTGTACTACGCCGGCCACGGCCTGCTCGACAGCAAGGGCCGCCTGTACCTCACCGTCCCCGGCACCGACCCGGACGACCTCCGATGGACCACGGTCGCGTTCGAGACGTTGCGTGAGGAGATCCTCGACAGCCCTGCCCGCGCCAAGGTCTTGATCCTGGACTGCTGTTTCGCCGGCCGTGCGTTCGAGGCCATGGCCGACCTGCCCGGTCTGATCGCCGGGCAGACCGATCTGCGCGGCACGTACACGATCGCGTCGAGCTCGGCCAACGAACCGTCCTTCGCCCCGGCAGGTGACCGCAATACCGCGTTCACCGCCGCCCTGCTGGCCGCCGCAGCCGCGACTCCCGGCGGTACGCTCGACCAGCTATACCAGGAAACCGACCGGCACCTGCACCGTGACGGGCACCCCCGCCCGCGGCGACGCACTACCGACGCCGCCGGAGAACTACGCCTGTTCGGGCAACCAGGAGATGAATACCTGTACCGGCGCGCCGCCGACGCCGGCAATGCGGACGCGATGAACAGTCTGGGGTGGCTGCTCGAGGAGCGTGGTGAACTGCGGGAAGCCGAGGACTGGTACCGCAAAGCCGCGGCCGCCGGCGACGCGCGCACGATGAACAAACTCGGATGGTTGCTCGAGAGGCGTGGTGAACTGCGGGAAGCCGAGGACTGGTACCGCAAGGCCGCCGCCGCCGGCAACGCGTACGCGATGAACAATCTCGGGGGGCTGCTCGAGCAGCGTGGTGACCTCGCCGAAGCCGAAACCTGGTTCCGCCGCGGTGCCGATGTCGGCAACAAGTCCACGATGGCCAGCCTGGGGTACCTCCTCCAGCGACGTGGTGACTTGGCCGAAGCCGAAACCTGGTTCCGCCGCGGTGCCGGCGCCGGCAACATGGCCGCGATGGGTGCCCTGGGGTACCTCTGCGAGGAGCGCGGTGACTTGGCCGAAGCCGAAACCTGGTACCGCCACGCCGAAGCCGCCGGCAGCCTGGCCGCCATGAACAGTCTGGGGAACCTCTTCATGCGACGTGGTGACCTGGCGGAAGCCGAAACGTGGTACCGCCGCGGCGCCGACGACGGTGACCCGGATGCGATGACCAACCTGGGTAACCTTCTCGAGGCACATGGTGACCTCGCCGAAGCCGAAAGCTGGTACCGCCGCGCAGCCGGTCCTGAGCGGTGACATTCCGAGAGCCGCCGATTGGCCGAAGTTTCGGGCGGATATAGCGCACCTGCTGGTCAGCGAAGCATCACTCGAGAAACAGCAGATGCTTGGTCTCGACCAGTCAGTGCATCGTTCGGTTGCACAGGACAGCGCCGCCGCCGTGGTCCAGGTTGGCTGTCGGGCTGCGCTATGGCTATCCCGTGCACGCCTGGATGCGGAGGATGTCCGAGGCGGACGGGCGACCGAAAATCGTTTTGGGTTCGCTCGGGCGGAGAGGCAGTCTTGGTTGCGTGAGCTGGAACGAGGCATTCGCAGACCACTACGGCGCATGGTCGGCAGGGATGACGGCGGATATCGCGTTCTATGTCGACCTCGCCGGTCGCGCCGAGGGACCTCTGGTCGAGTTGGCGATCGGCGACGGCCGGGTGGCGATCCCGGTCGCCCGGGCCACCGGGCAGCTTGTGATCGGTGTCGACACGTCTGCTCGAATGCTCGACCGAGCTGCGGCCCAGGCCACGGAAGCCGGTGTGCGACTCGAGTTGCACGAGGCCGACATGCGCGAGCTGCACCTCGATCAGCCGGCCGCGCTGATCTACTGCCCGTTCCGTGCGCTGCTGCACCTGAACACCTGGGCGGACCGCCGCCGCGTCTTCGAACGGGTAGCCGCCTGCCTGCAGCCCGGCGGGTTGTTCGCGTGGAACGCGTTCGCGTTCGATCACCACGTCGCGGTGCGTCTGGACGGCGCTCGCCGGCTCGATCCGGTCCCGCATACGATCCGGTACGCGTTGGGCGACAATCGAATCGACCTGGTCCGTGATGACGGTGCGGTGAGTTCTCTCTGGTGGGCGACGAAGAACGAGTGGCTCGGACTTCTCGACGTTGCGGGCCTGGAACTCGAGACACTGCACGGCGGGTTCGCCGGTGAACCGTTCACCGAGGACAGCCGGGAATATGTCTTCACAGCCCGACGCCCGCGCGGTGCATAGTGGTTGACCAGCATCGTGGGAGTGGGAGGTTCCCGGGGTGGATCCGGTGATACGCGGCCGGCGCACTGGCGGGGTGAAAGACACTGCGGCGCAGGCGGTGAAGGACGAAGAAGGCGTCGCCGGCCCAGGATCTCGGCGCCGCCGCTGCGGCCATGCTGCTGGACGCGGTCCGCAGGCACTTCCTGGCCGCGGTGGCCGGTACCGATGTCGACGGCCTGGTCGCCGACGCTGATGCCGAAGTCCGAACCCATAACCGGACCCCTATCGCCGTCAGGGGTTGAAGCGTGATGACTGACTGACTAGTTTGGGCTTTTGAGTCATCTGGTCAGTCTGCTCGTATAGGGAGGTGCGGGATGGGTGTTTTCGCGGGGAAGACCGCGGTGGTCACGGGTGCTTCCAGTGGCATCGGGCGTGCTGTGGCGTTGCGTTTGGGTGCGGCGGGGGCGCATGTGTTCGTGGCGGGGCGGCGGGAGGGGGCGCTCGCGGGCAAGGTGGCGGCGGTGGCCGGGGCGGGTGGCGTGGCTACCGCGGTGGTGGCGGATCTGCGGGAGGCCGGCGCGGTCGAGAGCTTGGTGGAGCGGGCGGTGGCCGATACCGGGCGGTTGGATGTGATGGTCAACAATGCGGGGGTGTCGTTTCGCGGCCCGCTCGTCGACGGCGATCCCGAGCAGTGGCGGGAAATGTTGGAGGTCAACGTCCTTGCGCCGGCTGCGGGTGCGCGGGCGGCGGTGCGTGCCATGCGAGCGTGTGGCGCCGAAGGGCATATTGTCACCATCTCCTCCAGCGCCACTCGGGTGCAGCCGCCGCCGAGTCTCTACGGCTTCTATTCGGCGACCAAGGCGGCAGTCGAGGCGATCACGACTTCGCTGCGGCAGGAATTGGAGAACGACACGATTCGTGTGGTCACCGTGATCCCCGGCACGACCGCGACCAACCTCGGCCGCCACCGTCCAGAGTTGGTGGGCGGTCTGGCCGCTGCGCTCGGTGAGCAGGCCGAGCCGTCGGCGGACGGCCTGTTCAGCCCGGAGACGCTGGACCGCGTCGCTGCCGCCGGTCGGATCCTGGCCAGTGCCGACGATGTCGCCCGGGCGGTGATGTTCGCGATCACTCAGCCGATCGAGTTGAGCATGTCCGAAATCGCTGTCGGCCCGGCCCGCCGGCCCGTCGTCTCGGCATGAACCCGCCGCGCGCCGACGTCGATGCCCGCCGTGGCGAGATTCTGGATGCGGCCCTGCTCGTGTTCGGTCGGTACGGTTATCGCCGCACCTCGATGGACGACATCGCCCGGGAGGTCGGAATCGCCAAGGGCACCATCTATTTGAGCTTTCCCAGCAAAGAGGAGGTCTTCCGGGCGTTGAGTCGACGGTTGGCCCAGCGCCGGCTGGCCGATGCCGAGGCTGCCCGGCAACAGCCCGGAACGCTCGCGGATACCCTCGCCGCGATGCACATCGCCTGGTTCGGCGGTGCCGCCGAGACGATCCGCCGGTCCCCGCATGCGGCCGAACTGCTCGATGCCAAGCACCGGCTGACGGCCGACGTGGTCGCGGACAGTGCCGGTCGCTACAAACGACTGGTTCGTGATCTGCTCACCCGAGCCGCCGGAGAACTGGAACTGGGGGCGTCCGGCCTGACCGCCGACACCGCAGCAGAACTGCTGGTCGCCTCCGCCCGTGGGCTCGAACCCGGCGCATCCTCGTCCGCGACCTACCGGCGCCACCTCGACACGCTGGTCCGGATCATGATTGCCGGACTCTCCGGCAGCCGGCCCGGCCACACTCAGTGACGACCACAGGAGGAGGTCGGATAGCGCACATATCGGTTGCACGTCGAAACCACTTGCTGGACAGGCTCTTTCGTGTCGATCCGGTCGCAGAATCGTCCGACCGGAATCGACCGCTGTAGTTCCTCGACGTCGATCGGAGGTTGCTGCCGCGCGCAGCCGCCTCACCGGAAAGGGAGTAGGGCCGAGCTGTCGAAAACCGCCTGGAACCGGGGCGCCGTTCAGGGGCGGCTGTCGCCGGTCGGGTGGTCGGTCTCGTCGGCCGCGGTGACGGGCATTGCGGCGATTGCGTTGCGCAGGCTGGTTGCCGAGTTCGGGGTGGGGATCGCGTCGATGCTGGCGCGGAGCGCGTGTTCGTAGATGCCGGTGGCGGTGTGCAGGACCTCGCGGCCCTTCTCGGTGATGCCCGTGTAGACGCCGCGGCGGTCGAATTCGCAGGTACGGCGCTCGGTCAGGCCGGTTTCCTGGAGGCGGGAGACCAGGCGTGACACCGAACTCTGGTTCAGGCTGGTGACGTCGGCCAGTTCCTGGATGCGCAGTTCTCCGAGCGAATTCTCCGAAAGGGCGTGCAGGGCAGCGAGTTCGGAGAAGGTGATGCGGACCTTTCGCTGGAGTTCGCGCTCGATGCGCGCCTGGACCTCGGTGTGCAGCAGCGTCAGTGCCATCCAGCGTTGACCGTCGGGGGACAGTGCCGCAATCCGGGTGGACGACGGTGGTACCGGTTGGGTGGCGGTCATGTGCTCTGTCCTTTGCTTGCCCCGGCACCAGTATGCACATACATTCATTTCCCCGCCAGCCGCGAGATGGCGATCGCGGTGGGTCGGCACCGTCCGCTGGACGACACCGGTGATGACGGGCGGCCCGTCGTCACCGGTGTCGATACCGGACCTAGGTGTGCCGGGTCAGCAGTCGGCCGTAGGCCGGGGCGTGCAGGTCACGACCGGCGTCGGTGAGCGATTTCCAGGTCAGCACCTGGTTGGCGGTCAGCACCGGCCGGCCGATGGTGCGTTCGAGCGCCTCGATGGCCCCGATGGCGCGTTGTCCGTTGCCGGCGACGAAGATCGCGTCCTCGTCGCCGACGGTGCGGGTGACGTAGTCGTGCAGGCCTTCGGGTGTTATGGCCAGCTGCCGGCTGGGCAGTTCGACGGCCGATCGGTGGCCGACGGCGAAACCGGCCGCGGTGAAGTACGTCGCGCCGAGTTCGTTCAGGCCCTCGTCGAACCACGGCGGGTTGTAGATCGCGACCGTTTTCGCGGCGAGCGTTCGGAGGGCGGCGGTCGCGGCCGTGCAGGTGGTGTTGAGCGGTATTCCGCGCGCATGTGGGGCCAGCCGGTCGAGCAGCGCGCGTTCGGCGTCGGCACCGTGTTTGTAGGAGGAGCTGGTGAACGCGAGTGCGATGGCGTGCAACGGGGATTGTGCGAGTGCGGCCACCGCCTCGTCGATGTGGGGTGGCTGGGTGAAATCGGTGACCGGCTGGTGGGCGATCTTGTCGTCCATCTCACCGCCGGCGCGCATGGCGGCGAAGTGGACGCGGCCGCCGTGGACGGTGGCCTGTCCGGCGAGCAGGGTCTGCGCTTCGGCCTCGGGGCCGATATCGGCGTGCGGGACGATGAATCCGATGTGCATGCCGGTGGACCAGCCGTCGGGGTGGGGCGAAATCATGTGGCTACCTTTCGATCCGGGCGGCTGCCGGTACTACGGGAGCGGTCGTGCGGCGGCGTCGATCGCGCGGTGCAGATCGGCGGGGTCGGGAACGCCGCTGAACCGCCTGTTGCCGATGAGGATGGTCGGTACGACGGTCACCTCGATATCGTCGACGGCGTGTGTGATTGCGCGGGCATGGGTGTCGCGGTAGCGGCGCTGCTCGAGTGCGTCCCGGAAGTCGGCGGTGTCGAGGCCCAGTCCGGCGGCGATGCCGGTGAGTACCCCGATGTCGCCGATATCGCGGTCCTCTCGGAAGAACGACCGGAAAACCGCTGTGGTGTAAGGGTTTCCCACGCCGCGCTCGTCGGCGTAGTGGAATCCCTCGAATGCGGTGTGGGTCCACGGCTGCGGCGAGATCGTCGGCAGGGTGATGTCGACGCCGAGGCGCCGCGCCATCGGATAGACCGAGCGGCTCCACACCGCGGGCAGGTAGTCGTCCTCCGGCCGCAGCGTCGGCGCCGGGTATCGGCGCAGTTCGAAAGGCCGCCAACGGATCTCGACGTCCGTCCGATCGCCGGCGATCTCGTCGATCACCGTCTCCGCGAGCATGCAGTAGGGGCAGACGTAGTCGGAGTAGATGTCGATCGTGGTCATGACGCGACATCCGGGGCTTCGGCGGCGAGCACCCCGTCGCCCGGGACGGTCCCGCGGTCGGTGACCATCGCCGGATGGGCCTGCGCGATCAGCGTCGTGAAGCGGTCGGGGTCGACCTCGTCGAAAACCAGTTCCTCGTCGAGGAATTCCATGCGGCCGCCGTCGGCGGTGGGATGGAAGATCGAGTCGGATCTGCCGTCGAACTCCAGCGACTCCATGCCGTACATCCGGCACAGCAGCCGATTGAACACCGGGGTGGCCTTGATCCAGCGGTCGTCGAGGTGAATCTCGTTGTACCAGTGGAGAAAGACCTCACCGCCGACGAGCGCGCGCAGACCGGGGGACGCCAGGTGGTTGCGGACGCGCGAGCACAGGATCCGGCTCGGGATCCCCACGCTGCGGACGGTCGCGGCGTAGAGGATCGACTTGTGCAGGCAGAACCCCCGGCCGGCGGACAGGACGGCGCTGGCGCGCAGTCCGTCGGGGGAGATGTCGGTGCCGTACACCTCGTAGTTCACACCGTCGCGGACGGCGTAGTAGAGGTCGACCGCCTTGTCGCGCAACGTGTTCGACCGATCGCCGATCGCGGCGGCGGTGAACTCGGCGACGGACGGATGCGAATGGTCGAGGTAGGGCGTGGGCGCGAGGAGCGCATTCATCGGGGGATCCCTCCGGTCAGGTGAGGTTGAGCAGCGACGCGAGTTTGTTCTTCTGCACTTCGGTGGACCCGGAGTAGATCGTCCCGGCGACCGCGTTGCGCAGGTCCTTCTCGATGCCGTATTCGCGCATGTAGCCGTACCCGCCGAGCAGTCGGACCGCGGTGTGCGCCGAACTGACCGCGGCCTCGCTGGCGATGATCTTGCTGAACGCGATGTCCGTGGTGATGTCGCGGTTGTTCATGAGCCGGACCGCGGTGTCGTAGAGCCACTTCCGTGCGGTGTCGTGATTCATCCGCATCTCGACGATCTGGTGCGACACCGCCTGGAAGGTGGACAGGGGCTGCCCGAATTGGCTATGCCCGCAGGTGTATTCGGTGACGTCGTCGATCCGGCGCCGGATCTCGCCGACATTGGCGACGAAGGAGAACAGGATTTCGCGCTTCATCACGTAGTCGAGGACGAAGTATCCGTTGCCCGGACTGCTCAGCACGTTGTGCGCCGGAACCCGTACGTCGTCGAGGAACAGTTCGCACAGTGGCGAGGTGCGCAGGCCCATCTTCTCGATCGGCCTGCCGCGCACGACACCCGGGGTGTCGGTCGGGACCACGACGGCGGTCAGCCCGCCGTCCTCGGCTTTGGCGTAGACCACGACGATATCCGCGATCGGCCCGTTGGACACGAATGCCTTGGTGCCGTTGAGCACGACTTGCTCGTCGCGGACGGTCGCCGTGGTCGTCATGGCCATCGCGTCCGACCCGGCGGCGGGTTCGCTGATCGCGTGGGCGCCGATCATCGATCCGTCACACAGCGCCGGCAGCACCGTCGCCTTCAGCGCGGGCTTGCCGAACCGGTTGACGGGAATCACGCTGCTGGCCAGCTGAGTACAGGCCGAGAACACCAATCCGCCGTCGCGGCAGGCGAATCCGAGTTCCTCCAGGACGCCCATCGTCGTGACGACCGACTGTGCCAGGCCACCGTATTCGGTCGCCGCGGGCAGGGTGAATACACCGGCCTCGGCGAGCAGGGCGGATTCAACTGGTCGACGCAACACTTTGCTGTTGCAGTGATTGTAGGTGATGCGCCATCGCTTCGGCCGGAGTGCGCCATCCGAGCACTTTCCGTGGGCGCGTGTTGAGTGTGTGAGCGACCGCATCGAGATCCCTTGCGGTCCAACGTGATAGATCAGTGCCCTTCGGGAAATATTGCCGTAGAAGGCCGTTGGTGTTCTCGTTCGTTCCGCGTTGCCAGGGGCTGTGGGGGTCGGCGAAGAAGACCGGGATGCCAGTCTTCGATGTCAGTGCCGCGTGTGCGGACAGTTCTTTCCCTCGATCCCAGGTCAGGGACTTCAGCATCGGGGCGGGAACCTTCTTCAACGCCGCAGCCAGTGCCTTGTTCATCGACAGTGCTCCGTAGCCGCTGAGAGCCGGGCCGTTCTTGACCGGCGCCGTCTCCCTCCATCCGTGTTCGCGTGGCAGGTGGACCAGGACGGTGAATCGGGTGGTCCGGTCGACCAGGGTGCCGATCGCGGAGCGGTCGGTGCCGATGATGAGGTCGCCTTCCCAATGCCCCACGGTCGCACGGTCCTCGGCCTCGGCGGGCCGCTCGCTGATCAGCACGTCCGCGGTGATGTGCGCCCAGGCCACCCGCTTGGATCGGGCTCGTGGCATGCGCAGCGACCTGCCGGTGCGCAGGTTCAGGATCAGTTCACGATCCAGCGCACCACGCCCGTGGATATACAGCGCCTGATAGATCGCTTCGTGGCTGATCCGCATCGACGCGTCGCCGGGAAAATCGATCTTCAGTCGCCGGGAGATCTGCTCAGGACTCCACGCCTGCACCCATTCCCGGTCCGAGCGGTGGGGCTTGTTGCGGCCGGTCCACGCTCCGGTCCGCGGGCCGGCCACGATCCTGCCCTTCGAGTCGGCGATCCGACCGGCGAGCCGCTGCTGGACATAGTCCCGAAGCTGTTGATTCTCAGACAGTTTCGCTACCTTCGGACGCCGGGCGAACAGCTCCGCCTTCCACTGGGCAACCGAGGCGCGGTAGTCGAGCGTGCCGCCGCGGGTGGCGGCGTTGCGCCGTAGTTCCCGGGAGATGGTGGACGGGCTACGGCCCAGCACCTGCGCGATCTGCCGAACACCCTTGCCCTGCACCCGCAGCAACGCGATCTCCTCACGCTCGGCGAACGACAGATAGCGGCCACCCGGCGGGCTCCACGAATACGGCGACATCCCGCCAGCATCACGGAACCATCGAGTGCCCTTGACAGGCGATACCCCCACTGCGACAGCCGCTTCCGTCGGCAGCAGCCCCTCGGCGATCTCGTCCCAGAAACGGCGCTCCACTATCCGCTGGTGGCCAGGATGTCCCGGTGACCGCATCGGCGCACGACCGGTCACCTCTCGCATCCAATCCGATGGCCTTCCCATACACCCTCCGTGACCTCGGGTGTTGCGACCACCGGTTGAACCTGAGCAGTTTCCATTTGTCCTGCCGGAACCGGCCGTCGACGTCGTCGTCGATGTGCCCGTCGGACAGTTCGCGCGCGTATGCGCCGACCGCCGCGCGCAGGGCGAGTTGATCGTTTGTCCAGTCAATCACCGGTTCAACTCTTTTCAGTAGTTCGAGAACCCGGTCGCGGACAGGGTGTGCCGCTCGGTGCCGGTGATCGGGGGGTTGAAGATGCTGATCAGATGCAGATCCTCGCCGGAATGCGCGCGGAGGAGATGCGGATCGTGCCGGTCCAGGACGTACAGGGTGCCCGGACGCAGCTGATACACCTCGGTCTCGTCGGCGTTGGCGACCTCGCCCGATCCGCTCACGCAGTAGCAGGCCTCGATGTGGCGGGTGTACTGCAGCCGGGATTCCGATCCGGCGGTGACGATCGTATGCGCGACAGCGAAGTTCAGGCCGTCGTTCTCCACCAGAAGCCGGTAACTGCGGCCGTTGCCCCAGTCGACGCCGTCGACGTTGTCTTTCTCACGGATGAACATGCGCGTGTACTCCTTGCTGACGAACCGGTGAGCTACGGCCGGCGGTCGGTGTGGATCCGGATGAACTCGACGATGCGGTCGACCGTGTGGAACTGGTCGGGGGTGAAATCCAGCTCGGCGACGGGGATGTCGAATTCCTGGCCGACCCAGGAGACGAGCCGGACCAGTCCCAGGCTGTTGACGATGCCCATCGCGTGCAGATCGGCGTCACCGGGCAGTTCGGTGCCGACGAGGTCGCGGGCGAAGGAGCTGGTGATGTAGGAGGCGACCTTGGTGGTGGTGGCGGTCATGGAGTTCCTTTCGGATGACGGTCGGTCGGCCGCGCCTCACAGGTAGCTGAGCAGGCGCTGCCGATCGGTCTTGCCGGACGGCGTCCGCGGCAGTGGGGACTCGAGGAAGGTGAAGGTGGCCGGTAGGGCGGTGCGCGGCAGATGGCGCGCGAGATGTCCGCGGACCGACAGGCGATCCACGTCCGGTCCGGCGACGACGAAGGCGTGCAGGCGGTGACCTTCGGTGGCGTGCGGTGTGGCGACGACGGCGGCTTCCGCGACATCCGGCGCCGCGGCCAGCACCGATTCCACCTCGATGGTGTTGGTGCGCACGCCGCGAACCTTGACGAGATGGTCGCGCCGGCCCAGCAGGTGATGGACGCCGGCGGCGTCGCGGCGAGCGTGATCGCCGGTGCGGAAGTAGGTCCGGCCGGGTTCCCGCGGATTCCAGGGGCCGAAGGCGCCGTCCGGTTCGGCGAGTCGGTAGCGGCCCGACTGGAACGGCGTGCTGACCACGAGTTCGCCCTCGCCGGGGCCGTCGATCACCGCGTGCGCACCGTCGAGGAGTACGACGGCGACGCCCGGAAGGGGGCGGCCGACCGGGATGTGCGGCCGGTCGTGGTCGGCGGCGGTCACGGTGTGCAGCAGGCTGTCGTTCGTTTCGGTGCTGCCGTAGACGTTGTGGATCGCGGCGTCCGGGAACCGGTGCGCGAGCTGATCGGCGAGTTCGCGCACGAACGGTTCGCCGGTCACGACGACGTGCCGGGTGGACCGGATCGGGGTGACCGGATGCGGGTGAACGAGCCGGTGCAGCAACGGCACCGACTGCAGCACGGTCGGCGGCGCGTCCTGCAACAGCCGCGCCAGCGTGGCGCCGTCGGACCCCTCGTCCGCCGTGAGGGCGACGACCTCGGCGCCGGCGGCGAGGCTCGCCCACACGTCCAGCAGCGACAGGTCGAAGTTGAGCGGGGCATAGCTCCACACCCGGCTCGTGGGGCCGAGGTCGAACATCCGCGTGCACCAGTCGGTGAAGGCGTCGACCGCGCCGGGTCCCAGCGGCACGAGCTTCGGCCGGCCGGTGGAGCCCGAGGTGGCCAGGATCAGATTCTGCCGCTGATCCGGGTCGTGCCGAAAGCCGTTGGTAGTCGCTGTGATTCGCCCGTCGCGCGGATAGATGTCGACCGTGTGGGTGCATCCGGCACGCTCCACCAGGTGGTCGAACATGTCGGTGCCGAGCTCCGGCGACAGCAGCAGGAGGCTGTGGCCGAGTTCGATCGCGGCGGCGGCGAGCGCGATCCGCTGCGGGGTCTTGTGTGCCGCCATGGCGATGGTGGCGTGCGTGGTGTCCACCGTGCGCGTCAGTTGCGCACGGCAGTCGTCGACGGTGCTGGTCAGCTGTCCGTAGCTCCAGCGCTGCGGACCGAACGAGATCGCGGTGTGGTCGGGTTGTCGTGCCGCGATCTGCCGGATACGTGCGACCGTGCCTGGTGTTGCCATCGGAATCCCCTCGCTTCTGAAACACCCCTGCTTCGTGAACTTTGCGACTAGATTGCAACATGCGCATGCATTGTTCGTACAGTGTGTGCACATACATATGTTTAGAGTTTGCGTGGAATCGGCCGAACCGACACCTCGATCTCGGTGTTTAACCGACTGTTAATCCGAATCACACCGCGCTGTCCCGACTCGGCGACGGTTCTCGGCACTCGCGGCGTCCGGCGCGCGGCGCGCGGAATCCGAAGGGGGAGTGCGGGGTTGCCTATCGCCGGGTCACCCGCTACCTTTTCATGTATGTACATGGATCGATCGGATCGGGACGAGGTGGCCCCGTCGGCGGGCCGTCTCGTCGAGGACTGGTTGCAGGTGACGTCCTTCGTGGCCGAGGTGGACGCGGGCCTGGGAGCATGGCTGGCCGAGCGGCACGGGGTCGCCCTCACCGAGTACCGGGCGCTGCGAAATCTGAGCGCGGCGCCCGAGAAGGAGTTGCGCGTCAACGAACTCGCCCGGCGGATCGGCCTGAATCAGAGTTCGGTGACCCGGCTGCTCGGCCGGCTCGAGGCCAAGCAGCTCACCCGCCGGGAGACGTGCTTCGAGGACGGTCGCGGCGTGTACGCGGTGATCACCGAACAGGGGGAGGCCCTGCTCGACGCGGCGCACGAACCGTTCGAGGGCCGGATCCAGCAGATTCTCGACCAGGTCCGCGGCGACGGGCTCGGGGTCGGCTCGCTCGCGCTCGTCCGGGCGCTCGGCAGAGTGGACGGGCTCGGGCCGTCGGCCGGAGCGGGCTGAGCGGTCCCACCCGCTGGGCACCGTCCGGCACGAATAGCGGTCGATAAATGTATGTACAAGCAATTAGAAGCATCAGCGCAGGGAGGCGTGACCATGGCAGCGGAAACCGCGGAACCGAGTCCGACGGGCCGGGTGCGGGACCGGACGAGAACGATCATCGACACCGAGAACATCGAGCGCGACCCGAGATGACCGGCGACACGGACGGCCACGTACTGCTCGAGAACCTGATGGGCCGGGCCGTCGAGCACAGCATCCGGCACGTCCGGTCCGGGGGAATCCCGTTCGTGGGGCAGCTCGTGTCCGACGACGGCTACCGGTCCGAGTTCGGCGTGAACCGCGTTCGCGAGACCGGCGATCCCACCGCTCACGCGGAGATCGTCGCGATGCGCCGCACCCTGCGCGAACGCGCGGTCACCGACCTGCGCGGGACGAGGCTGCTGGCGACCGGTGAACCGTGCGCCATGTGCTACCGATTCGCCACGCAGCACCGGGTCGAGAGCATCCATTTCGCCGTCGACGCCGCCACCGCGGCACGCTGGGGATTCGACTACCGCAGCGGCTACGCACAGCTCGGGATCGACCCGCGCCGGGCCGCGCACACCGTCGAGTTCCTGCCCGTCGGCCGAGCGCTCGAACCCTTCCACCTGTACCGGAACCTGCACGGCACCGTCGCCGGGCAGTGATCGACAGCAACAGCCGAAAGGATCAGCCATGCATTGGCTCTACCTCGCCATCGCGGTGGTCTTCGAGATCACCGTCGCCATCGCCGCCGGCAAGGCCGCCGGTTTCCGGAACATTCCGTGGACGATCGCCACGCTGATCAGCGGCGGCATCGGTACCTACTTCCTCAGCCTCGCGCTGCTCACCTTCGATGTCGGCGTCGGCTACGCGATCTGGACCTCCGTGGCCGGCGTCGGGATCGTGCTGCTCGGCGCCGCGCTGTTCCACCAGCGCCTCACCTGGGGCAAGGCATTCGGCATCGCGATCATCATCGGCGGCGTCGTCGGCCTCCAGCTCACCGGTGCGGCATAACGCTCGTACCGCATCCGCCACCGAAAGGAATCGAACGATGACCGCCGACAGCAACGAACACGACAGCACCGTCCGCGGCTGGCCCGCCCTGCTCCTCGCCGGAGGATTCGAGATCGGCTACGCCCTGTCCGTCGGCGGAAGCCACGGATTCACCCTCCTGCGCTGGTCGCTGGTCGCGATAGTCTTCTTCCTCCTCACCCTGTACGCGCTCAGCGTCGCCCTGAAACACATCGACGTCGGAATCGGGTACGCCGTCTGGGCCGGGCTCGGCTCGGTCGGCGCCGCACTGCTGGGGCCGGTCCTGTTCCACGAGACCCTCACCCTGAGCAAGGCCTTCTGGCTGGCGGTCATCATCTCCGGCGTGGTCTGGCTCAAACTCGCCGACCGCCCCGCGAAGACACCGATACCGGCGGACCCGGAGCCTCAGCCGTACCTCGACCGGCACTGACCGGTCCCGATGTTCACCGTGCCCGGATCGCGAGCAGCGCGGTGTCGTCGCTGGCGAAGCCGTCGTGGTGGTCGGCCAGGACCGCGGCGATGTGGTTGATGGTCGCGGCCGCGTCGAGGCCGTGGCTGTCGGTGAGGGCGCGGGCCAGGGCGGCTTCGTCGAAGATCGGATTGTGGGGCGGGGAGCCGGCCGGGTCGGGACGGGCCTCGCAGGCGCCGTCGGTGTAGAGCAGCAGCAGGTCGCCGGGAGCGAGGCGGAATCGCACGTCGGTCAGGTCGACGTCGTCGAACACGCCGAGCAGGGTGCCCGAGGTGCCCACCTGCTGGACGCGGCCGTCGGCGCGGCGCAGCAGGGCGGGTGGGTGGCCGGCCAGGCACAGCCGGCCGGTGACGCCCGCGTCGGTGGTGCGGAAGGTGGCCTGTACCGCGGTGAGGAATCGCGGTGCGCGCTGGGCGCGCATCGCGCTGTTCAAGCGGCCGAGTACCACCGCCGGCGACAGGTGTTCCCCGGCGTCGGCGCGCAGGGTGTAGCGCGCCAGGGCGGTCACCTTCGCGGCCTCGGTGCCCTTGCCGCACACATCACCGAGTACCGCGGTCCACCACGGTCCGCGCGCCTGGAACAGGTCGTAGAAGTCGCCGACCACCGATACCTCGCCCGACGCGGGCAGATATCGCGCGGCGCTGTCCGCGCCGGGCACCGGCCGCAGGATCGGGGGCAGCAGGCTGTCCTGGAGGCTGCGCGCCAGCTCCGCGGACTGTGCCAGGGCATCCTCGGCGACTTTCAGTGCGGTGCGGGTGGTTTCGAGCGAGACGCGATTGTTGACCTCGTTGGACACCGCTCGCGTCAACAGCGCGAGGATGTCGAGATCCTCCGCCTTCCACGCGCGCGGCGCCGCGTCGATGACGCACATGCTCCCGATCGGATATCCCTCCGGGCTCTGGATCGGGCATCCCGCCCACGCCCCGACACCCCACGGGCCGATCGCGGGATGACCGGCCGTGCGAGGGTCGTTCGCGGCGTCCTCGACGACGAAGGGCCCGTTCGTCCCCACCGGGAAATAGCAGAAACTGTCGCCGACCGCGTTCTGCCATTGCTCGAAGCCGCCATAGGGCAAGTGCGGCACCGACTTCCAATAGGTGTGGCTCTCCCCGACGAACGTGATCGCGGCGATCGCGCATCCGGTGACCGAGGCGGCCAGCCGCGCGAGATCGTCGAAGACGCGCTCCGGGACGCTGCCGATCTGGCCGCTGGCCGCGAGCGCCGCCAGCCGCGCCGGGTCCGACAACACTCTCGGCAGCCCATCGGCCCGCACACCGTCGGGGTACACCACCGCTCCCCTCTGCCTCGCCCATCTGTCGGGCAGTGATTTTACGCAGAACGGACACGCCGGCGGCACGGCCGCCACCCGCTGGAGATCCGGCGACCCCGCGGGCTCCGGCGTCCGCCGGCCGGAGGGCATCGGCCCTGGATCCGCAGGTTCGGAGAATATGGATCTCCTGATCCGCAAATGCGGGTCTTGACCGGTATTGCGGCAAATGCTAAACAGTCGTACAGCGCTCGGTGCAGCCGAGTGTGATCCGGCACCGAAAGGGACATCCGATGACGCTGCAATCGGTTTTGGACGACATTCGCAAACGGCCCGGTACGGGGGAGGTCATCCCGGTCGTCGACCCGGTGACCGAGGAGCAGATCACCGAGTTCACCGATTGCGGGCCCGAGGCCGTCGACGAGGCCGTGGGCCGGGCGCGCACCGCGTTCGAGTCCGGGGCCTGGCGTGGACTGGCCGCCCGGGACCGCGCCAAGATCATGTGGCGCCTCGCGGATCTGATGGACGAGCACGCGCAGGAGTTCGCCGAGATCGACTCGCTCAACACCGGGATGCCCCTGGCGCAGGCGCAGATGATCGTGCCGACGTGCGCGGAGTTCTTCCGGTACTACGCGGGCTGGTGTACCAAGGTCAGCGGCTCGGCCTACGAGGTGCAGATGGCCGGAGGCGTTTCCGGCGCCTTCACCAGCATGGACGCCTACACGCTCAAGGAGCCGTACGGGGTCGTCGGCCTGATCTTCCCGTGGAACGGGCCGATCTTCAACGCGTGCGCGAAGATCGCGCCGGCGCTGGCCGCCGGATGCAGCAGTGTGGTGAAACCGGCCGAGGAGACACCGCTGTCGGCGCTGCTGCTGGATCGGCTCATCACCGAGGCCGGGGTACCGGACGGTGTGGTGAACATGCTGACCGGCTACGGCCACACCGCGGGGGCGGCGATCACCGCGCATCCCGATGTGGAGAAGGTCGCGTTCACCGGTTCCACCGAGGTCGGCAAGCAGATCGTGCAGGCCTCGGCCGGCAACCTCAAGAAGGTCATGCTGGAACTGGGCGGCAAGTCGCCGGTGATCATCTTCGACGACGCCGATCTGGATATGGCGATCATGATGGCGTCGATGGGTATCTTCATCCACTCCGGGCAGGGATGTGTCTGTGGCTCACGGATTTTCGTGCAGCGCACGGTCTACGACCGGGTGGTCGAGGGCATCGCGACGATCGCGAACAACCTCAAGCTCGGCGGGCCCAAGGAGGAGGGGTCGATGAGCGGCCCGCTGATCAGCGCCAAGCAGTTGCGCCGGGTGATGGGCTACATCGACGAGGGTAAGGCCGACGGTGTCGAGGTCGTCACCGGCGGGCATCGCCTGGACCGGACCGGCTACTTCGTGCACCCGACCGTGCTCACCAAGGTGGATCCCGCGACCAGCCGCCTGTACCGGGAGGAGATCTTCGGTCCGGTGGTGACGGTACTGCCCTTCGACACCGAGGAGGAGGCCGCCGCACTCGCCAACGACACCACCTACGGCCTGGCGGCCACCGCCTGGACCACCAACCTCAGCCGCGGGCACCGGATCGCCAAGCTCCTGCGCGCCGGCACGGTAACCCTCAACTGCCAGTTGGTCTTCGACCACAGCGTGCCCTTCGGCGGCTACAAGCAGTCCGGCTGGGGACACGAGTTCGGCCGCGAGGGCATCGAGGCCTACCTGCAGACGAAGTCGGTCTGGGCGCAACTCTGAATTCGGTTGGGCCGGACGGTTTCCCGCACTTCCCGGCACCGTGTCCGGGAAGTGCGGGGCAACCGTGCTCAGTGGCCGATGTAGACCGCCTTGGTGTTGAAGTAGGCCTCGATACCCTTCCGGCCGCGCTCGCCGCCCCAGCCGGACTGCTTGTGGCCGCTGATCGGCATCGAGGGATCGGCCGCGAGCGCGGAATTCACCCAGATCTGGCCGGCGTGCAGTTCGTTCACGACCCGGTGCGCGCGGCCGAGGTTCTCGGTCCAGATGGATCCGGCGAGGCCGTAATCGGTGTCGTTCGCCGCCGCGATCGCCTCCTCCTCGTCGTCGAACGGGATCACCGAGCCGACCGGTCCGAAGATCTCCTCGCGGATGAGCCGCATCTGCGGTGTGGTGCCGGTGACGATCGTCGCCTCGTAGAAGTAGCCGCGGCGGTCCAGTACCCGGCCGCCGGTGATGACCTGCGCGCCCCCGGCGACCCCGTCGTCCACGATGCCCTGCACCCGTTGCCGCTGCTTCTGGCTGATCAGCGGGCCGAGCACCGAGTTGGGATCGTCGCTGCCGCCCATCGGCAGCATCTTCGCGAAGGCGGCGAGCCCGTCCACGACCTGCTCGTAGATGCCGCGCTGGACGTAGATGCGCGAGGTGCAGGAACAGTTCTGGCCGGAACCGGCGAGCAGGCCCATCCCGGCCCCCATGATCGCCTTGTCCAGGTTCGCGTCGTCGAACATGATCAGCGGCGACTTGCCGCCGAGCTCGAGGGTCAGCCGCTTGAGGTTGCCGGCGGCCGCCTTGACGATCAGCCGCCCCACCTCGGTCGACCCGGTGAAGGAGATCTTGTCGACGTCCGGATGCGCGGTGAGCGCCGCGCCGGTGGTCTCGCCGTATCCGGTGACGACGTTCAGCACCCCGTCGGGCAGGCCCGCCTCGCGGAAGATCTCCTCCAGCTTCAGGGCGGTGAGCGGCGTCTCCTCGGCGGGTTTGAGCACCGCGCTGCAGCCGGCGGCGAGTGCGGGCGCGACCTTGAGCATCGCGACGAAGAACGGCCCGTTCCAGGGGATGATGAGGCCGACGACGCCGACCGGCTCGAGCTGCGTGAAGGTGTGGTAGTTCTCGAAGGTGCCGAGCAGTCCGTCGGAGACGAGGTTGCTCGACTCGCCGTGGATCTTGCCGACCCAGCCGGCGTAGTACACCAGCATCTCGTTCGCCACCTTGATGATGTGCCGCGCGGCCGTGGCGTTCATGCCGTTGTCGCGGGCCTCGATCTCCGCGAGCTCGTCGGTGCGCGCCTTGATGATCTCCGCGGCCCGGAACAGCACGTCGGCGCGGTGCGCGGCGGGCAGTTTGCGCCAGACGCCCGAGTCGAACGTCTCGCGCGCGCGGGCCACCGCCTCGTCGACGAGCTTGCGATCGGAGTCCACGACCTCCGCGATCTGCTCCTCGGTGGACGGGTTGTAGACCGGAATGATTCCCGGACCGGGACTTTCGACAATGGGTTCGACGTCGACGGCGTTACTCAATGTCCCATGATCCTTTCGCCGAGCCGCTCCGGGCGGGGCGGCGCGATGCGTGCGGTTGGTGAGAACCGTTGCCGCACAGGCACAGTGGGGCCCTCGGTACCTGCCGGGGGACCCGGGCGGTACGAGGCCGAGCCCTGTGCCCGCAGGTGCGGGGCCGGGTTCGAGGGCTGAGCTTACGCGCGTAACCTGGCGGCGTCCAGACTCCTCCGTCCTGGGCGGAAACGGCGAACCGCCCCGGCCGACGGGCGGCCGGGGCGGGGGAGCGGATCAGCGTACGGCGCGGCAGCGGCCGATGAAGTCGAGCAGTTCGTCGACCCGGTCGGTGGGGGCGTCGACGGCCCGGTCGATCACCTTGAGCAGATGCTCGTAGGCGGCGGTGTGGTCGTAGTCGGCCACGTCGGCGATGCGCAGGGCCCATCGCCAGTAGCCACGCATCGTATCCGCCAGCGGCATCCGGAAATTCGCGACGACGTCGCGGATCGGCTCGACCGCGGCGTCGCCGTGCACCCGCAGGTAGCGGGTCACCACGTCGGCGAAGAAGCTGAAATGCCGTGCCTCGTCGCGCGACAACCGGGTCAGCACCGCCGCGAGCACCGGATCGCCGGCCACGTCGCGCAATTGCTGGTAATACATCTGGGTCGCCTTCTCCTGCACCAGGGCGTAGGCGAAGAACTGCACCGGATGCTCGTACGGCAGATCGAAGTGCTTGCGTCCCTCGACCGCCAGTTCCGTACGCAGCGGGCCGGGTTCGGCGATACCCGCGGCCGACTGGTAGCGGGCCAGCGCCCGCGCGTGCGTGTCCTCCTCCACCGCCCAGCGGACGGTGAAGTGGTAGAGCTCGCGGTTGTGCACGAACTGCTCCGGCGACACGGTGTCGTCCACCGGGAAATTCCGGTGGTAGACATCGAAATAGCCGGGCAGGTGGTCCTCGATGAGGGTGATGAACCGCACCGCGGACCGCTGGCCCTCGGTGAGCAGTTCGGCATCGGCGGCGGACCAGTCGAAGGCGGTCTCCACGTCCCAGGCGCGGGCCGCGGGCGAAGCCGCGAGGAAATCGTCCACGGCCGTGGACACCTCGGCGACGGGGAGCAGGGTGTCGTCGGAAGTCATCTCGCTGTGGTCCTTCCCGGCGTCAGCGGCCGTTGCGGCAGGTCAGCGCGTAGTGCTTGGTGGTGTAACCCCAACCGGCGTTGGCGATCTCGAGGTAGCGCCGCAGATGCGCGGCGGAGCCCGCGCCGTGGGCCTCGATCCGGTCGGCGGCGGCGTCGACGTTTTCGATCCAGTCGTCGATGGTGCGGCGGTAGTGGTCGGTGAGATCGTCGACGGCGACGATCGCGAAGCCGGCGTCCTCGGCGGCGGCCACCAGTTCCGACAGCGGGCGCAGCTCACCGAAACCGAAGATGTCGCCGCGGATGAACCGGGTGCCGTCGCGGTCGTCGAAGGCGTTGCGCGCCTTCTCGTTCCGGAAGCAGCTCTCCGACAGGTACAGCATGCCGCCGCGGCGCAGGGTGGCGCGGGCGCGGCGCAGCACGGCCGGCGCGTCCGGCATGTGCACGATCGAGCCGAGCATGGTGACGGCGTCGAAAGCCCGCTCCGGCAGGTCGATCCGCTCGAAGTGCCCGACCCGGGTGTGCACCCGGCCGGTGAGCCCGCGGACGGCGGCCTGGCTCGCGATGTACTCGTGCTGGCGCGGGGCCGGGCTGATACCGAGTGTGTCGCAATCGAATTCGGCGGCCATGTACAGGATCAGCGAACCCCAGCCGCAGCCGGCGTCGAGCAGCTTCTCGCCGCCGCGCAGGCCCAGCCGGCCCGCGACGAAGGTGAGCTTCTGGCGCTGCGCCTGTTCCAGGGTGTCGGCCTGCGACAGGTACAGCCCGGAACTGTACTTGCGCAGCGGATCCAGGAATTCGCCGAACAGATCGGGGTCGAGGTCGTAGTGCTGGTTGGTGTCGGCGACCTGGGTGTTCACGCCGCCTCCTGCCGGGCCCGGTCCACCACGGTGACCACGTCGGCGAGCGTGGACAGGCCGAACACGTCCTCGTCCTCGAGTTCGATGTCGTAGGTGCGCTCGATGCGGGCGATCATGCGCAGCACCCGCACCGAGTCCACGCCGGCCAGGCCGCGCAGGTCGACCTGCGGGCCCAGTTCGGCGGCCGGGATCCCGGTCTCGGCGGCGGCGATGTCGGTGACGGTGCGCAGGATGTCGTCGGTGAGCACGCTCATCGGGTAACTCCGTTCTGGGAGAAGTGGTTCGGTGCGGACAGGGCCTCGGAGAGACGATCGACCTCGGTGTCGTCGAGGGTCAGCTGGTGGCGGACGTCGGCCAGATCGAACGGCCGGTAGCCCGCGGTCGAGGTGGCGCAGACCGCGCCGTCGGCGTCGCGGATCTCCGCGGCCGCCGCGATGATGCCGGCGTGCGACGGCCGCTCCGGCTCCGGAAGCGTTGCGATACAGACATAGTCGCGATCGACGAGCAGCGGGGTGAGGAACCGGGTGCGCTGGGTCACGGTGAAGGCGGGCACCCGCCGAGCCAGCACGATCAGATTGCCCATCACCTCGTCGCAGATCAC
Organism: Nocardia sp. BMG111209; assembly: GCF_000381925.1. Taxonomy (NCBI): domain Bacteria; kingdom Bacillati; phylum Actinomycetota; class Actinomycetes; order Mycobacteriales; family Nocardiaceae; genus Nocardia; species Nocardia sp. BMG111209. The sequence continues at coordinate 2,636,584 of NZ_KB907307.1, read as the reverse complement.
GCCGATCAGCCCGCCGTGCACCACACCCGGATACGACTCGAAGGCGCGGCCGAGCCGCACGCGGGACTGCAGGCCGTCGGGATGCGGGGTGAACGTCAGGCTCAGCCCGGCCGGATTGTGCGGCGAACAGCCGAAACACCGGTAGTCCGGGATCACCGACCATGGGACGTGCAGGGATTCGTCCATCGGCTCAGGAGATCGCTTCGGCCAGCGCCCGGCGCACCTTGGCATTGCTGGACAGATCCAGGCCGGTGATCCCGGCGAAGGTGCGGCGCACCTTGTCGTGCAGCACCTCCAGTTCGCCCGTGGCGGCGATCTTCTCCAGGAACAGCTCGAAGCCGGTGTCGATCGTCTCGTGGTCGCCGAGTTCGGCGATACCGCTCTTGAACGTGCTCACCGGATGTTTGATCCGCGCCTCGGAGCTGTACACGTAGAGGGTCTCGAGCACCGACGGCAGTTCCTCCGGCCGGCGGGCCAGCCGCTCGGTGGTGTAGTGGATGAATTCCCTCGCGTGCCCGGCCTCGTCGCGACTCGCGTTGAGCAGCAGGTTCTTCAGGATCGGCTCGTTGACCCACTGCGAGACCGCGCGGTACACGTGATTGACCGTGAGCTCGGAGATGATGTTGGTGGCCAGCGTCGCCGACGGGGTGGTGCCCGGCGCGTAGGGCGCCCGCATCGCGCCTACCACCGCGTCGTCCACGCTCTCGCCGATCGCGGCGAGCCAGGACCGGAACGCGTAGTGGTGCTGGACCTCCTGATGACCCCACACGACCGCGAAGGTGGAGAAATCGTAGTCGTCGACGAATTCGTCGAGGAATCCGTGCACGGCGGCGATCACATTCGACTCACCCATAGAGGCGCTCTTGGCGAGCGTGATGTATTCGGGCTCGACGAGGGAGGGATCGACGGTGTCGAGGGCGAGGTCGGCCACTGTCCAATGCAGCCGCTCGTAGTGGCGGAAGACGTCGAAGCTGTGCACGGGGGACACTCCGGTTTCTGCTGCTGATGAATCGACTACGAAAGGGGAAGGGCGACACTGCCGTTCGTGATGAGCTCGCGGGCGGCCAGGCGTTGCAGCTTGCCGCTCGAGGTGCGCGGGATGGTGCGCGGCGGCACCGGGTACACCTGCACGTCGGCCAGTCCGAGTTCCGCGGCGATCCGGGCCCGGACCGCCGCGGTCAGCGCGTCGGCTTCGATTCCGGCGCAGTCGGTTTCGACGATGACGGCCATCGCGTCGTGTTCGGGATCGGCGACGGCGATACAGCGGCCGCGGTAGATGCCGTCGAGACCCTCGACGGCGGCCTCCACATCCAGCGCGTAGTGGTTCTCGCCCCGGACGGTGATCATCTCCTTGTGCCGGCCGGTGATGAACAGCTCACCCTCCCGGCGATATCCGAGATCGCCGGTGCGCAGCCAGCCGCCGGTGAACAGCCGGTCGGCGACGTCCGGGTCGGCGGTGAGATAGCCGCCGGTGACCGAATCGCCGCGCAGCAGGATCTCGCCGACGCTGCCGTCGAGGACGTCGCACCCGGATTCGGTGTCCACCAGGCGCAGTCGCATGCCGGCCACGGGATAGCCGACGCCGGCGATCGGCCGCGCGCCGGGCGATCCCGGCGGCACGGTCACGGCGTATCCGGACCGGCTCAGCGGCTCGCGATCCACCCATTCGAAATGCGGTTCCCGGTGCAGCGGTGGGAAAGTCACCGCGAGGGTCGCCTCGGCCATGCCGTACACGCCGAACATCGCCGTCGGCGCGAACCCGGCCGGGCCGAAGCGCGCGCAGAATTCCCGCACGACCGCCTGCGAGATCGGTTCCGCGCCGTTGAAGGCGATCCGCCAGTGCCGCAGATCGTGATCGGCGGCCCGCTCCGCCGGCACCGCGTCCAGCAGCGCCTGATAGCCGAAACTGGGCATCGCGGTGATCGTGACCTTCGCCTCGGCGAATTCCCGCAGCCAGCGGGCCGGATCCTTGACGAAGGCCGTCGGCGACCACAGATGCGCCGGAATGCCGCGCAGGATCGCCGACAGCGTGCCGAACAGGCCCATATCGTGGAACAGCGGCAGCCAGAACCCGCCCTGATCGGTGCGATCCAGCGCGATGCCCTGCCGGATCGCCGCCAGGCCCGCGAGCGCGTTGCGATGGGTCAGCAGTACACCTTTCGGCGCGGACGTACTGCCGGAGGTGAACTGCACGATCGCCGGATCGTCCGGACCGATCCGGGGCAGCGTCACCGGATCGCCGTCCTCGAACAGCGTTGTGGTATCGATGAATTCGACGTCCACCGTGCCCGTCAGCGCGGCCACCGGCCCGGCCAGCCGCGGCGACACCAGGATCGACCGCATCCCCGCCGCCGCGGCGATGGCCGCCAATCGCTGTGGGTAGGAACGCAACTGCTGCGCGCCGCTGGGCAGCGGCAGCGGCGCCGCGGCGCCACCGGCCGCGGTCACCGCGAACAGGCCGATGAGGAATTCCGGCGCGTTGGGGCTCAGGATGCCGACCGGCTCGCCGCGGCGCACACCGCGGCGGACCAGCGTGGCCGCCGCCTCGACGGCGCGGGCGTGCAGATCGGCGTAGCTCAGTGACTGCCGCAGTGACCAGAACGTGGCCGAGACGTCCGGCCGCTCTTCCGCGATCCCGGCGAGGCGACTCGGCAGCGTCCCGTCCGATTCCGACGAATTCATGGTGCTCACGACAACAGCGCCGGGTGACCGTGCCCTGAACGGATTCTTAACTACGCCCGGCGATAATCGATGTCGATCGGGCAATTCTCCCGGGCGATAAAGCGCACCGCGATGACGCGATAGAAATCCGCGATCGCGGACCGTGCGCGAACCCCGGATGCCGCACGATGGTGCCCGGCGGCCACGGTTGCCGCCAACGTGCCGGGCGAATTCGAATTCGCCCGATATTTCATCCCATGTCCTCGGCAGGAGTCGCTCGGTGAGTTCCGACGGTGCCACAGTGCAGGAATCCGACACGGTGCTGACGGCGGTGGTCGACAGCGTCGCACCGCACAGCCGGCACAACCCCTACGACAGCTACCGGATCCTGCGGGCGGCCGGGCCGTTCGTGCCCGGCCCGCACGATGCCCGGCTGGTCGCCGGGTATGCCGAGGCCCGCGCGATCCTGCAGGACGCGCGCTGGAGCCACGCGGAGGAACCCCAGCTGCTGCACGGGGACAGCGACGTGGAGCTGCCCGGCTCGTTCCTGTGGCAGGAGCCGCCGGAGCACACCCGGCTGCGCGGCCTGGTCGGGCAGGCGTTCACCGCCCGCACCGTGGCCGGACTGCGCGACCGCGCCGAGGAATTGGCGGCCGGGCTCGTGGACGGCATCCGCTCGCGGGACCGGGCCGATCTCATCGAGGAATTGGCTTATCCGCTGCCGCTCACCATGATCTGCGAATTGCTCGGCGTTCCGGCGGAATGTCACGAACATGTCCGGGACATGTCCGCGGCGATCTCCCGCGGCCTGGATCCCGATTTCCTGCTGGCGCCGGAGGAATTGGCGGCCCGCTCCCGCGCGGTCCGGGAATTCGAGGAATTCTTCGGGGATCTGCTGCGGCAGCGCGCGCGCAGTCCGCGCGCCGACCTGATCAGCGCGCTGGTGCGCGCCGAGGCCGAGGGCGCCCGGCTGACCCCTACCGAACTGCTCGGCACACTGCTGATCCTGGTGGTCGCGGGCCACGAGACCACGGTGAACCTGATCGCCAACGGGGTGCTCGCGCTGATCCGCCATCCCGCGGAATTCGACCGGCTGCGAGCCGATCCCGCCACCCTCTGCGCCCCCGCGGTGGACGAGGTCCTGCGGTACGACCCGCCGGTCCATCTGACCACCCGCACCGCGCACGCCGAAATCGAGGTCGGCGGAACGACATTCGCCCCCGGCGACGCGGTGATCGTGATGATGGGCTCGGCGAACCGGGACGGGGCGGCCTTCGCCGACCCCGACCGCTTCGACATCACCCGCTACCTGCCCGACCGCGGCACGCAACGGCATCTGTCCTTCGGCCTGGGCCTGCACTACTGCCTGGGCGCGCCGCTGGCCCGGCTCGAAATGCAGGCCGTGCTCGGCTGTTTCGCCGAGCGCGTGGCCACGCTGACCCTGTGCGAAGAACCCCCGTACCGCCCGAACGTGGTAGTACGCGGCATGTCCCGACTGCTGGTGGAGGTCCGGTCCCGATGAGCAGCACAACCCCTGCCGATCTCACCCTCGATCCCTTCGATCCCGGCATCCACGCCGATCCGTATCCGGCGTATCGGCGGTTGCGGGACGCGGCGGCGCTGCTGCCGTACCGGTTCGGCGACGTACCCGTCACCCTCGTCACCCGCTACGAGGAATGCGCCGCCGTCCTCACCGGATCCGACTGGGGCCACGGCTATTCCGCCGGCATCAGCCCGTTCCGCGATGCGACGGCGGCCATTCCGGGCTCGTTCGTGCGGATGGATCCGCCCGATCACGGCCGATACCGCAAACTGGTCGCGAAGGCGTTCACCCCGAAGACGATCGCCGAGCTGACCCCGCTCGCGGGCCGGGTCGTCGACGATCTGGTGTCGAAGGGGCTGGCGCGCGGCGGGCTGGACATCCTCCACGATCTCGCGGTTCCGCTGGCGGTGGCAATGATCCCGGTGCGGCTGCTCGGCGCGGATCCGAACCGCGGCGCGGAATTCCGACGCTGGCAGCTGGCCATCGCCCGCGGCACCGATCCCGACTGGCTGCTCGAACCCGCCGATGTCACCGAGCGCGCGACCGCGGCCGGCGCGTGCATGGCCTACTTCGGCGAACTGGTCGCGCGCAAGCGGGCCGAGCCGACCACGGATCTGCTGGGTCAGCTCATCGCCGACGGTGACCATCTCACCGAGGCGGAGATCATCGGCCTGGCGCTGTTGCTGCTGGTGGCCGGGATGGAGACCTCGATCAACCTGATCGGCAACGGAATCCACGCGCTGCTGCGCAATCCGGACCAGTGGGAACTGCTGCGCAGCCGGCCGGAGCTGATCGCCCCGGCGCTGGACGAGATGTTGCGCTACGACGCGCCGACCCAGTTCACCATCCGGGTGGCGCTGGCCGATACCGAGGTGGGCGGCAAGCAGTTCCGCCGCGGCGACGGCGTCGTGGTGCTCACCGGATCGGCCGGCCGCGACGAGCGGGTGTTCGCGAACGCCGACACCTTCGACGTCACCCGCTACGCCGGAAACCGGCCCGCGCGTAAACATCTCGGCTTCAGCCTCGGCGTCCACTTCTGCGTCGGCGCGCCGCTGGCGCGGCTCGAGGCCGAGACCGCGATCCGGACCCTGCTCGAGCGGGCACCTCGGCCGGTGCCGGTCGTCGACAGCGTCGAATATCAGCCCAGCCTCATCCATCGCGGCATCGCGTCGCTGCCGGTAACCCTGTGAGCGGCGACCGCCATGCGGTCGTGCTCGGCGCCGGGGTGGCCGGCCTGCTGACGGCACGGGTGCTGTCGGAACGCTTTTCCCGCGTGACCGTCCTGGAACGCGACACCGTCGACGGATGCGAGCTGCGCCGCGGGGTGCCGCAGGCGCGGCACATCCACGGCCTGCTCGACCGGGGGCGTACCGCCATCGAACAGCTGATCCCCACCTTCACCTCCGAGATGGCGGCCCGGGGCGCCACCGTCTCGGAGGTGCTCGTCGGAACCCGCTGGTACGCGGGTGGTCTGCGGGTCGCGCCCACCGCGACCGGGCTCACCTCGGTGCTGGCCACCCGCCCGGTCCTGGAATCGGTTCTGCGCGAGCATGTCCTGTCCCGCCCCGGGGTGCGATGGCGGGAGCGCACCGTCGCGCGCGGGCTGACCGGCGACGGCCGCCGGGTGACGGGCGTGCACATCTCCGCCGACGGCGAGAAGTCCACCGTCGCCGCGGATCTCGTGGTGGACGCCACCGGCCGGGCCTCGCGCGCCGCGGAATGGCTGCTGGACCTCGGCGCCCGGCCGCCGCACGAGCAGCGCCGCGAGGTCGACCTCGGCTACGCCTCCGGATTCTTCCGGCATCGTCCCGGCCAGCTGGGCGGGCACAGCGCCGTCGTGGTCTCCGCCGGGGCCGACGGCCGCGGCGGGGGAGCGATCCGGGTCGAGGGCGACCGCTGGCAGGTCACCCTCGCGGGCATGCTGGGCGACCATCCACCGACGGATCCGCGCGGATTCGCGCAGTTCGCCGCGAGCCTGCCGACCTCCGACCTGTACGACATCGTCTGCGCCGGTGCGCCTTCGGCGGATCCGGCCCCGTACCGCTTCCGCAGCTCGGTCCGCCGCAGATTCGACCGCCTCACCGCCCCGGCCGGATTCCTGGTCGTCGGCGACGCCCTGTGCAGTTTCAATCCCCTGTACGCCCAGGGCATGACCGTCGCCGCGCAGCAGGCGCTGGCACTGCGCGACTGCCTGAGCGCCGACGACACCGAACTGCCGTCCCGCTTCTACGCCACGGCCACCGAATGCGTCACCGCCGCCTGGCAATTGGCCTCGGCCGCCGACCTCGCGCATCCCGGCGTCGCCGGAACCCGCACGCTCCGTACCCGATTCACCAACGCCTATCTGGCCCGCACCCACCGCGCCGCACATCTCGACCCCCGGGTGGCCCGCACCTTCCTGCGGGTCGTGAATCTGGTCGAACCGCCTGCGGTACTGGCACATCCGCGCATGGCCCAACGCATCGTGCAGCACGGGGGAGCACCGCCGCCGACCGGCGTACCGCTGATCCGCTGAGGGGCTCGTCGAGATATTCCTTGACAAGACCACCAAACACCTGCAAACCCTCGCCCGCGCGGGCCTGGTGACGGTGTCACCGCTCGGGCAGCGGCGCATCGCGGCCGTCGAGGCCGGGCCGCTCGAGCTCCTCGAGCGCGATTGCGGGATCTGGTCGAGACCATCCGGGCCGGCGCCGACGAGCGTGATGTCCTCACCCGCTACCGCGCCGCCGTCGACGCCGACACCGCACGCGCGGACCGGCCTCGGTGGGCCGACGGGCGCCGTATCACCGCCGAGCGGGAACTGACGGCGCCACCGGAAGCGGTCTGGCAGTACTGGATCGATCCGGCGCTGCTCGAAACCTGGTGGGCCCCACCGTCGATGACGATCACCGAATGCGTGATCGAGCCGGTGCCGGGTGGCCGGGTGATCCTCGACTACCGCGACGCGGAAGAGCGGTACCGCTCCGCGGGCCGGGTGCACACCGCCGACGAACCGGGGCATCTCGCCTTCGACCTGTCGGTGCTCGACGCGGCAGGCGCGGTGTTGTTCACCGGCCGCTACGACCTGACCCTCACCGGACAGGCGGGCGGCACCACGCTGCTGCTCGATCTCACCGTCACCGACACCACCGTCGAGGCGGCCGCCTTCATCACCGGTATCGAAATCGGCTGGGGCCAGGTTCTCGACAATCTCGTCCGGCTCATCGAAAACAAGGAAGTGGAAGCATGACTCGCACCGTGACCGCCAACATCGCCCTCACCCTCGACGGCCGGTACCACGGCCCCGGCGGCCCCGCCGATGTCGCCGCGATCGTCCCCTACGCCACCACCGAGGTCGCCCGGAACCACCTCGCCCGCATCCACGCGAACGCGACGACCGCCGTCCTCGGCCGCAGGAACGCCGAGGGTTTCCTCGGATTCTGGCCGACGGTCGCCGCGGACGACAACGCCGATCCCCGCGACCGGGCCTACGCGAAGTGGCTGGTCGACACCGACAAGGTCGTCTTCTCCACCACCTTGACCGAGGCGCCGTGGGAACGCACCCGCCTCGCGAACGCGCCTGCCGCCGAGGTGATCACCGAACTGAAGGCCGACGGCGAGGGCGAGATCCTCGTCAACACCAGCCCTTCCGCCGTCACCAAGGATCTGCTCGCCGCGGATCTGATCGACCGGCTGTATCTGCTGATCACCCCCGAAATCGCCGGTGGCGGAGCGCATCTGTTCACCGACGGCCTGCCCGGCTCGCAGTGGCAGCTCACCGGCCGGGAATCCGGCGAGCACGGCGAGATCGCGGTCGTGTACGACCGCAGGCGCTGAGCGGCCGCTACCCGGCGGCGGACCGGGATTGCCCGCCGGCCGCGCGGATCCGGTCGTTCGCGCCGGCGATCGCGTCCGTGACGATCGCGCCGGCCGCCGTCCGCACGGCGGTGGCGGTGTCGGCGCCCGCGGCGACCGCCCGGCCGGGGTCGCCGGTCGCCGCCAGTTCCTGGGCCGCGGCGTCGGTGGTCTCGAACGCGCCGGACAGCACCTCGTTGAAGGCCGGGAAGATGACCGCGGCGCCGACGTCGATCGCCGCCACCACGGCGACCTGCGTGGCGTCGTGCGGCACGGCCAGGGGCGGGGGGTCGGGCACGATGGGTGCGTTGAGGGCGGCGAAGGTGTCCGCGCGGGCGGTCCGGGCGGCCGCATCGATCGCGGGTGGCCCACCCGCGGCGGCGCCGCCGATGTCGAGCAGTCCGACCACGCCGACCTCGAACGCGTTCAACGCTCGCGGCGCCACTTCCGTGCCGTCGGCGACGATCGACTCCTGCGCCGCGACCCGCGTGGGCCCGGTGACCGATGCGGCGGCGACGCCGAACGCACGCATCGGATCGGCGCCCGATTGCCGTGCGGCGCCGAATGTTCCGGGCGCCTGCTGCACGGTGACCGCGATGGTGGTGCCGGTCTGCGCGAGCAGCGGGCAGATGATCGAGCAGTAGACCAGCTGATTGTGCAGGAAACTCGTCACGAGACCGCCGGGCGGCACCGGCGCGACATCCGGTGCCGCCGGTAGCGGCGCCGCGGCCGCGGTCGGCACGGCGGCGATGCCCGCCAGGGCGATCCCGGTGACTGCGACACCGGCGTGCAGGACGGTTGCTATCCGCATGGTGGCCTCTCGTATCGACGGTGATACGCGGGACACGTTTTCCGGTCCCGGCGGGTTCAGTCCGGTTGATCCACGGGCGTTTCGCCCGATTCCGCCGCCGGATCCCGGTGGGCGGCGAGGAATTCGTCGACGATGCGCACATGATCGTCGTGGGTGGTGCGCGCGGCGCCGACCAGCCGGCCGTACGCGACCGGACCGACCAGCTGCGCGACCGCGGCGGGCACATTGTCGCCGCCGAGCGCCGCGCGGCCCTCCTCCGTCGCGAACAGCTCCTCGAACGGCTGCCGGTAGTGATAGTTCAGGCCCATGCGGAACATGGCGGACTTGGTCAGCTCCGCACTGGGCTCGGCCGGGGCGCCGGCCGCGATCCAGGTCAGCGCCACCTTGCTCAGCGGCGCGGTCTGGATGACCGCCGCGTGCTGCTCGACCAGCTCGATCAGCCGGTCGCGCACCGCCCCTTCGCCGGGTGCGGGCACCGCCGGCAGCAGGACGCGGTACAACGCGGCCGTCCCGGCCATGACACCCTTGCCGAGGTACTTGTACATGGTGTTCTTCGCGGCGGTCTTCTGCTGGCCGTACACATGGGCGGCAAGCGGTTTCAGGCCACCCGACTTGATCAGTGTCCCCACCGCGCGCAATTGCTCTGCGCGCGTGGGCGGCTGCGCAGGGGTCTCCGCGGGCGGGGTGTCTTCGGTGATCCCAGACGTCATCGGGAGTCCTTCCTCCGGAAAAATCTGCTGCTACCGCCCCATCCGGAACGCTGCTGCCGATCTTACTGTGACCTCCCCGATACCTCCGGGCCCGCGGCCTCGATCTGCTCGCGCAGGATGTCGCCGTGCCCAGCGTGCCGGGCGAATTCCGCGATCATGAACAGATAGATCCACCGCAGGCTGACGACCCCCATCCGCGGATGCTCGCGGGTCTCGTCCAGATCGATGCCGGCCGCGATGGACCTGGCTCGCGCACTGGCGTTCTCGAATCCCGCGATCACCCCGGCCACGGTCTCGTCGGCATCGACCTCGAAACCGCGATGCTCCCACAGCGGACCGTCGCATTCGGCTTCGTCGAGCCGTCCGAGCGTGCGCTGGAACCACATTCGCTGCGCGAAGGTGGCGTGTTTGATCAGCGCGAGGGGAGTGGTGAGCGAGGGCACCAGCCGGCGCCGGGCGTCGAGGTCGGACAGTCCGCGCACCGTGTCGACGAGATCGGCGCGCGCCCAGTCGAGGGTGCTCTCGAGCAGTTCTCGTTCGGTGCCGGTGGTGCGGGTCGGAGTCATCATCGGACGGCGGTCCTTCCTCGGTCGGTCCTTGTGCTACAGCCGCCGGATTCCGTCGAGTACCGCGCGCAGCGTCGTCAGATCGGCGGGACCCGCGCCGGTGCGGGCGGGCGGGCGGAAGTCCAGATGTCCGTCGCCGATCAGATCCCCGACGAGGATCTTGGTCACCGCCAACGGCAATCGCAGCATCGCCGACACCTCGGCCACCGACAGCGGCCCCCGGCACAGCCGCAGAATTTCCGGATATTCGGGCTCGGGCCGCCGCAGCGGCGGGCCCGTCCGCTTCGTCAGCACCACCGTCAGCATGTCCAGTTCCCGGCCGGAGCCGAGGGTACGGCCGCGCGTGACCGCGTACGGGCGGACCAGCGGACCCGCCTCGTCGTCGTACCACGGTTCACCGAAATGGGTCATGGCCTCCGGGGCTCCGCGTGCTCGGACCGTCCGTTGCGGGCATCGGCCGACAGATGCGCGCCGACCCGCGACACCGTCAGGTTCATCTCGTAGGCCACCATACCGATATTGGCGTTCACGCTGGCCTGCAGCGCGATACACGCGTTCGTGCCGGCGGAGGTGACGAAGAGGACGGCCCGGTCCAGCTCGATCACCGCCTGCCGCACCCCACCGCCGTCGAACCGGTGGCCGGCACTGCGCGCCAGGCCGTACAGCGTCGACGACATCGCCGAGAAGTGTTCCGCGTCTTCGCGATTCAGTGATGAGCAGCGGCCCAGCAGCAGGCCGTCGGTGGAATGCACCACCGCGAACCGGACATCCGCCAGACGCTCGACGAGATCGTCGAGCAGCCAGTTGAGCTCACCTGCGTCGGAAGAAGTCACCTTCGCCATCCTGTTCTCCGGCGGGGGGCGCCGAGATCTCCCCGCGGCCCTGCCGTGTGCCACTGTCGATGGCGGTGAACAGATCTCGGGTCTGTTCCGCTGTGTGCTGATCGGGTGCGGTGGTTTCCGAGGTCCACTCGCGCGACAGTTCCGGTGCGAGATTGGCCTGCTTGCTGCGGTGCGGCAACGGCGGCCGGGTCGCGAAGCCGGTCCGCATGGGCGCGGAGTCGTTGCGCGCCAACGGGTACGGCGCCTGCGGCCGGGCACCGGCGGTCAGCGGGGCGGCCGGCCGGTCCGCACCGGCCAGGGAGGGGAATTCGCCGGTCCGGGGCGGGTCCGGAATCCGGGTGAACCGGTCCGGCAGATGGTCGACCCGGCTGTCGGCGGCGGCCACCAGTGTGGTGGGGATCAGCACGATGGCCCGGACCCCGCCGTAATCGGATTCGCTCAGCCGCACGGAGATACCGTGCCGACCGGCCAGCTGGGCCACCACGAACAGCCCGAGCCGGGAATCCTCCGACAGCGATCCGACACCGAAATCCGGTGGGTTGCTCAGCATCTCGTTCGCCCGCTGCATATCCGCGACCTGCATGCCCATACCCTGATCGGAGATCTCGACCACGACTCCGCGGCCGACGACCGCGCCGGTCACGGAGACCCGGGATTCCGGCGGGGAGAAGGCGGTGGCGTTGTCGACGAGTTCCGCCAGCAGATGGATGAGGTCGGCCACCACGGCGCCGATCACATGCGTGTCCGGCATCCGGGCGGTCTGCACCCGGGCGTAGTCGAGGGTTTCGCCGACCGCGCTGCGGACCAGTTCGACCAGCGGCACCGGCCGCCGCCACTGCCGGCCGGGCTGCCCGCCGCCGAGGATGATGAGGTTCTCGGCGTTGCGGCGCTCGCGGGTGGCGAGGTGATCCATCCGGAACAGGGTGTCCAGCATGGCCGGATCCTCCTGCCGCGACTCGGCCTCGTCGAGGATCTCCAGCAGGCGGTGCACCACGATCTGGCTGCGGTGCGCGATGTTCAGGAACACCGCCCGCACACCCTCACGGGTGCGGGTCTCGGTGACCGCCGCGTCGACCGCCGCGTTGTGCGCCTGGGTGAAGGCGCGCGCGACCTGTCCCACCTCGTCGGTGCCGAAATCCAGGGTCGCGGACAAGGTCTCGGTGTTCAGTTGCTCGCCCGCGGCCAGCCGGCGGGTGACGTTGGGCAACTGCTCCTCCGCCAGGGCCAGCGTCTGGGTCCGCAACAGTTGCAGCCGGCCGATGAGGCGATTGGCCAGCACCAGCGCGATCAGGAAGGCGGCCACCGCGATCGCCAGCGCGCCACCGCCGGCCAGCGCCGCGTTGTTGGAGGTCCGGTTCACCGCGTCCAGTGCGGCCCGGTTGCTCTGCACACTTCCGGCCTTCCACAGCTCGAGCACTCGGTTGCCGATATCGGTGCCGGCCGAGTGCCAATCCGCCAGCGGGACCGGAGGGGGCAGTACCGCACCGGATTTCGTCGTCGGCAGGCGCAGCGCGTAATCCTCCATGGCCCCGAGCTGCTGCCAGGACGGCGACGCGATGATCGACTTGACGACCGCGGCGTCGGACTGCGACATCTGGGTGGCCAGGCGCGGCAGTTCGGTGCGGTAGAAACCGACCTGGTTGCGGTAGTCGGCCAGCAGTGCGGGGGAGAGGGTTTCGCCGTTGAGGACGACGCCGGTCAGCGCGATGCTGCGGGACAGGCTCTCGAGGGTCATCAGCACGCGCAACCCGGTCACCATCTGCAGGCTGGTCGCGGTGTTGGGGGCGTCCTTCACCACCGCGTCGCTACTGGTGACGATGCCGTCGAGCACCTGATTGAAGATGTTGTACACGTTGTCGATCGGCATCGCATCGGCATCGATCGCGCCGCGCAGCTGTGGCAGTGCGGTGGTGAGCTGATTGAAACCGTCGGAGGCGTAGTTGCGTTTGCCGTAGGCGTTGGCGTTGGCCATCTGCTGGATCGGCGCCACCGCCCGCAGCGACTGGTCCACTTCGGTCCGGGCCTGCGCCAGCGCGGCCGGATCGCCCTGTCCCGTCTCGTGCCAGAGGGACTGCATGCGTTCCTGCTGGAACGAGTCCACCAGCGGCGCGCCCATCCCGGTGGTGCGCGACAGCACGGCCAGCCAGTCGTGCGCGTTCCGGCTCTCCACGTACAGATATCCGGCGGTGCCGGCGCCGATGCCGAGGAGCGCCACACTCGGCACGAACGCGATCACGAGTATGCGGGTACGGACACCGATACGCGGCTTGAACATCGGCATACCGTAGCCCCTGCGGTATGACTTTGCGGTGATACCGGGAAGTAAGATGGCGACCGGTTCGTGCCATTGTCCACTCCGGCGGAACGCCGCGCCGATGTGTTGATCATGTTCTCGGGCAATACATATGGGCGCGACCGCGCACCCGCCGCGAGCCGCTCGGCCCGGCCCCGGTGAAACAGTGTATCGCGGGCGCGAACAACGGGCGGATCGCGCTCCGCTCCGGAAGCACACCGTGGACAGGGTGTTTCATGGGACGAATGTCGAATGTGGTTGCGGGGAGCGGCTTTCGGGGTGGCGCAGGCCGTCGGCCAGCACGCCGAGCAGGCGCGCGGTGCGGTCCGGATCGCCGGTGGGGGTGTGCTGGGCGGCCCAGGCTATTCCGGCGGCGTGGGTGAACAGATCCGAGGCGTCGATATCGGCCCGGACGGCGCCGGTTCGCTGCGCGCGGGTGAGCAGCTCGGCCGCGCTGGTACGCATGGCTTTACACGAGGCGTACAGCGCCGAGTCGTGGTCGCGCAGGGTGGCCAGCACGAGTTCGGACAATCCGCGGAACGTCTGGATGTAGGCGACGAATTCGGCCAGCCAGGTGAACAGCGCGGTATCGGCGGCCTCGGCGTGCGCGAGTTCCTCGGCGTGCGTGGCCAGTTCGCGGTAGCGCTCGGCGAGGACCGCCTCGATCATGGCGTCACGGGTGGGGAAGTGGCGGTACATCGTGGCGTTGCCGACCCCGGCCGCGCGCGCGATGGTGTCCAGCGCGGCGTTCGCGCCCTGGGCGGCGAACACCTCGGCGGCGGCGGCGATGAGTGCCAGTCGGTTGCGCCGCGCATCGGTGCGGCGGGGCGATGGATTCGGGTCGGATGCGGTCATGGGCTCGATTCGACAAGTGGGGAGTATCCCCGGTACCGTACCGCAGCGGAAACGGGGACACTCCCCGCTTTATTGCCGACGCCGGACCGGAGACCGTCATGACCGAGACCAGTCGCCTCGAAACCACCCACCTCGCCGAAACCCGGGAACGGCTCGGGAAGGTGGGGGTATGGATCCTCAACGCGGTCACCGCCACGGCTCCGGCGGCCGTACAGCGCCGCGAGGTGGCCCGCATCGAACGCCTGGGGTACGGCTCGGTCTGGACCGGTGAGTCCTACGGGCGGGACATCTTCGCCCTGCTGGGCATCTGGCTGGCCGCGACCGAGCGGATCGTGGTCGGATCCGGCGTCGCCAATCTGTGGAGCCGGCCGGGCAGCACCATGCGCGCCGGCGCGGACACGCTCGCCGAGGCGTATCCGGGCCGGTTCGCCCTCGGTATCGGCCACGGATACGTCACGCGGCCGACGGTCGGCGGGCGCGATTTCTCCCGGCCGCTGGCGCGCAGCCGGGAATATCTCGACGAGATGGACTCCGCACCGCTCGAGCGCGGCGACTCCGGCGCGATCGTGCGGGCCACCTGGCCCCGGTTGCTCGGCGCCAACGGCCCGCGGATGACGGCGCTGGCGGGCGAACGGGCCGACGGCACACTGCCGTTCGCGGGACCGGTGGCCGCCACGCGCCGGGCCCGGGAGATTCTCGGGCCCGGGAAATTGGTCATCCCCGAGCAGCACGTCGTCGTCGACACCGACCCCGCGCGGGCCCGGGAGACCGCATTCGCCGCCCGCGCCGCGGCGCTGGCCGCGGCCCAGCGGGCCGGCGTGGATCCGCTCGATTCCCCCTACAACCGCCAGCTACTGCGACTCGGCTACGGCGAGAAGGAGATTCGGGAGAGCAGCCCGCGGGTGATCGACGCGATCATCGCCTACGGCGACGGCGACGCCATCGCCGCGCGTATCCACGAACATCTCGACGCCGGGGCCGACCACGTCCTGCTCTACATCCAGGGCGCCGCCGACATGACGACGACGGTCGACCGTCTCGAGGCGATCGCGGCCCGGATGCCGTTCTGACAACCGTTGGGGCGCAACGGCCTCATTCCGCGCGCTGGGCCGCGCGCGCCAGGCCGTCGAGGATCAGTTCCAGCCCGAAGTCGAATTCGTCGGCGTAGTCGTATCCCGGTCGCATCACGTGCTGCATCGCGAATTCGACCAGATACGGGTACTCGTCGGGCCGGAACTGGTCCATGAAACCGGTCATGGCGTCGTCCAGGGTGCGGGGGGTGAACGGCAGCGCGGCCTCCTCCAGGGCGAATCCGTAGATATAGCAGTCCAGCAGGGAGTAGGCGTGCCCGGCCAGTGCGAGCGGGAAACCGTTGCGGCGCAAGGTCTTCAACACCGCGTCGTGATGGCGCAGGGTCGCGGGGCCGGGATGGGACCGCGACTCCATGAACGGGGTGGCCCACGGGTGCCGGCGCAGGACCGCGCGTGCCGAGTGCGCGCGTTGCCGTAGCGCGGTGCGCCAGTCGGTGTCCTCCGGCGGCAGTTCGATCTCGGCGAAGACGACGTCGATGATGCCGTCGATGATGGCTTCCTTGTTCGCGACATGGTGATACAGCGACATCGGTTTGGCGCCGAGCCTCGTGGCGAGGGAGCGCATGGTCAGCCCCTCGATGCCGGATTCGTCCGCGATCGCGATCGCCTCGCCGAGCACCCGTTCCCGGGACAGCGGTATCCGTTCCACTCTGCTCCTCTCACCTCTCGGCCGGAAATTGTGATTGACATCTGCCCCGGTCACTGTACCGTACTAAGTACGTCGTACTTAGTAAGTCTGGAGGTTCGGTAATGGGATCGATGGGGAATCCGGGTCGGAGCGAGGTCATGCGGGCGGTTGTGCAGAACGGCTACGGCTCGGCCGCCGTACTGCGGACGGCCGAGGTCGGCAGGCCCGCCGTCGCGGACGGCGAGGTGCTGGTGGAGGTCGCGGCCGCCGGTCTCGACCGGGGCGTCTGGCATCTGATGACGGGAAAGCCGTATGCGGCGCGGCTGGCCCTCGGCAGACCGCGCAACCGGGTCGCCGGGATGGATGTCGCGGGCACGGTCGCCGCCGTCGGCGCGAAGGTGACCAGGTTCGCCGTCGGCGACGAGGTGTTCGGCGTCGGCCGTGGCTCGTTCGCGGAGTACGCGGTCGCCGGCGAGGACAAACTCGTGCACAAACCGGCCGGGCTGGGCTTCGCGCAGGCCGCCGTCGTCGCGGTCTCCGGGGTCACGGCCCTGCGCGCCGTGCGCATCGCCGGCCGGGTGCGACCCGGTCAGCACGTCCTGGTGCTCGGCGCGTCCGGCGGCGTGGGTTCGTATGCGGTGCAACTGGCCAAGGCGTCCGGCGCCCGGGTCACCGGTGTATGCAGTACGGCCAAGGCGGATCTGGTCCGGTCGCTCGGCGCCGACGACGTGATCGACTACACCACCACCGATTTCGCCGACTCCGGGCAGCGCTACGACCTGATCGTGGACATCGGCGGCCGCAGCCGCTTCGCCCGGCTGCGGCGGGCGCTCACCCCGCGCGGCACGCTCGTCGTCGTCGGTGGCGAGGGTGGCGGCCAGGTGCTCGGCATGGGCCGCACGCTGCACGCGCTGGCGCTGTCACCGTTCGTGCGGCAGCGGCTGACCGCGATCGTCGCCGTGCCCGGCCGCGCCGACCTGGAAACCCTTCGCGGACTGATCGTTTCCGGCGAACTCGCCCCGGCCGTCGGCGCCACCTACCCGCTGGACCGAGCGCCGGAGGCCGTGCGTGTGCTCGAGGCCGGACAGGCCCGCGGCAAGATCGCCATCGCGATCGGCGCCCGTATTCCTAACGGACGATGATGGTCTGGCGAGCCCCGTGCGACCCGAACCAGTCCGCGGTGAAGCGCAGCGCCGTCTCGGCGTCGAAACGCCGGCAGGAGAAGATGTTCAGGTATGCCCGGCCCAGGTGCTCGCTGAAATGCCCGACGACACTGGAGGTCTCGATGAGCTGCACCAGGGTGTAGCCGGAGGTGACCGGGTCGTCGTGACCGAAGTGCTCGATGATCGGCTCGCCGTAGGCTTTCATGCCGATCAGCTCGACCAACTCGCGGGCATAGCCCCGGATCGTGTCGGCGTCGCCGATCGCGGCCGGATCGCATCCGTCGAGATCGAGGATGAGTTCCATGCCGAAGGTCATCGCGTCCACGCCGTGGTGGTCCGGCCGGCCCGGCATCAGCGCTCCCCGAAGTCGTAGGCGACGAAGGTCTGGGTGTCGACGATCCGGGGCCGCGGTGCGCTGTAGCGTTCGAGCAGCCGTAGCGAGATCGAGTGCACATCGCGCTCGCCGAAGTTGAACGCGCAGTAGTCCATCAGCGCGACACCCGCCACCCGGCGCTGAGGCGCCGACATCGCCTCCAGCATGGCCGCGAACCCGCCGCGCACACCGTCCCGGACGCCGATGAAGCCGATGTACCACAGCTTCCCCGCCGCGTACTGCTCCGGATACATCCGCTCGAAATAGGCGGGTGAGATGAGCGGCCAGGCGCTCAGATCGTTCGTCGACGTGCCCAGTCCGAGCAGGGCGTCGTTCTCTTCCGACAGTACGTATTTGGTGATCCGGCCGTCGGTCATGACTTCGGTGAACTCGTCGTGGCGCATCAGATGACGTTGTGCCGCAAGAGTATTGATCTCGGCGAACGTCTCCCGATAGAAGGTCCACGCCGCGTCGCGGGCGGGAGTCGCACCCATCGTGGGTGTTTCGATGATTTTCACAAGTGATTCCGTGGAGTCCTCCGCCGTGGCACCGGCCCCGGGTGCCGAGTCCTGCTGTACGACAGCACGTTATCGAGGGCCGGTGGCGCAGAGAAGAACCAATCCGGCCGAACTCCACTGGGCCGATCCGGTCTCCGGCGCCGCGGTCACGGCAGCGCGAGGTATTTGGTCTCCAGGTATTCGTCGATACCCTCGACCCCGCCTTCCCTGCCCAGACCGGATTCCTTCACGCCGCCGAAGGGGGCGGCGACATCGGAGATCACACCCCGGTTGATGCCGACCATTCCCGATTCCAGCTGCTCGGCGACCCGCAGCGCGCGTTCGAGGCCGGCGGTGTAGATGTAGGCGGCCAGGCCGAATTCGGTGTCGTTGGCCGCGGCGATACCTTCCTGTTCGCCGTCGAAGCCGGTGACGGCCGCGACCGGGCCGAAGATCTCCTCCCGGAGGATCCGCGCGTTCGCGGGCACGTCGGCGAGTACGGTCGGCTCGAAGTAGTAGCCGACGTTTCCGGTGCGGGCGCCACCGGTGGTCACGACGGCGCCCTTCGCGACGGCATCGTCGACCAGTTCGGCGACGATGTCGCGCTGCTTCGCACTGATCAGCGGACCGACCTGAGCGCCGGGTTCGTATCCCGGGCCCAGCGTCAGCGCCTTCATCGAATCCGTCAGCCGCGCAGTGAATTCCGCGCGGACGCGATTGTCGACGTGGAAGCGGTTGGCCGCGGTGCACGCCTCACCCAGATTGCGCATCTTGGCGAGCATCGCTCCGGCGACGGCGGATTCGATGTCGGCGTCGTCGAACACGACGAACGGCGCGTTGCCACCGAGTTCCATCGAACTGCGCAGCATCCGGTCGGCGGCCTTGGCCTGCAACAGTTTTCCGACCGGTGTGGAGCCGGTGAAGGTGATCTTCCGCAGCCGGGCATCGCCGAACAGCGGATCGGTCAGGCCGGCGGCATCGGAGGTGGGCAGGATCGACAGCACGCCGGGCGGCAGGCCCGCGTCGGCGAGCACCTGCCCGAACAGCAGCATGGTCAGCGGCGTCTCCGGGGCGGGCTTCAGCACCATGGTGCAGCCGGCCGCCAGCGCCGGCGCGATCTTGCGAGTTCCCATGGCCAGCGGGAAGTTCCACGGGATGATCGCGAGCACCGGGCCGACCGGTTGCCTGGTGACGAGGATCCGGCCGGTGCCCGAGGGCGACCGCGCGTACCGGCCGTGCACGCGGACCGCCTCCTCGGCGAACCAGCGCAGGAATTCGGCGCCGTAGGTGACCTCGCCGTGGGACTCGGCGAGCGGCTTACCCATCTCCAGGGTCATCAGCATGGCGAAGTCGTCGCGCGCCGCGATCACCGATTCCCATGCCCGGCGCAGGATTTCGGCGCGGTCGCGGGCCGGGGTCGCGGCCCAGTCCGCCTGGGCGCGGGCCGCCGCGTCCAGTGCCCGCCGGCCGTCGCCGGGACCCGCGTCCGCGACCTCCGCCAAGACCTCGCCCGTCGCGGGATTGTGGACGGGGAAGGTCTTTCCGGAGCCGGCGGGCAGCTGTTCTCCGGCCAGCCACAGTCCGGTGGGCACCGTGGTCGACAGGGCGGTCAGATCGGACATTCGTCGATTCCCTTCCGGGTCGGTAGATCTCAGCGGCCGTGGGTGCGCAGCGCCTGCGCGAGCACATCCAGTCCGTCGGACAGCAGGTCGTCGCCGATCACCAGCGGGGGGAGCAGGCGGATCACGTTGCCGTAACTGCCGCAGGTGAGCACGACCACTCCGTGCGAAAGCGCTTCGGCGGCCACCGTTTTCGCCAGTGCGGGGGCGGGATCGGCGCCGCCGGGCTCGACCAGTTCGAGGGCCAGCATCGCGCCGCGGCCACGGACGTCGCCCACCACCGCCAGCTCGCCGGCCAGGGCGGACAGTCGCGGCCGCGCGATCTCCTCGATCCGCCGCGCTCGCGCCGGCAGATCCTCCGTGCGCATCACCTCCAGCGTCGCCAGGGCCGCGGCGCAGGCGACGGGATTTCCGCCGTAGGTGCCGCCGAGGCCGCCGGCGTGCACCGCGTCGAGCAGTTCCGCGCGGCCGGTGATCGCCGCCAGCGGCATCCCGCCGGCGATCCCCTTCGCCATCGTGACGATGTCGGGCACGACACCCTCGTGCGCACTGGCGAACCAGGCGCCGGTCCGGGCGAGACCGGTCTGCACCTCGTCGGCGATGAAGACCACACCGTGCGCCGTGGCCCAATCCGCCAGTGCCGGAAGGAATCCCGGCGCCGGCACGATGAAACCGCCTTCCCCCTGGATCGGTTCGATGACCACCGCGGCCACGGAATCGGCGCCGATCTGCCGTTCGATCTGCTCGATGGCCCGCGCCGCGGCCTGCGCGCCGGTCAGCCCGGCGGGGTCGCGATACGGGTACGACATCGGCACCCGATGGATATCGGGTGCGAACGGCCCGAAGTGCGCCTTGTACGGCATCGCCTTCGCGGTCAGCGCCAGCGTGAGGTTGGTCCGGCCGTGGTAGGCGTGGTCGAAGGCCACCACCGCGCTGCGGCCCGTCGCGAGCCGCGCCACCTTGATCGCGTTCTCGACCGCCTCGGCGCCGGAGTTGAACAGCGCGGTGCGCTTGGCGTGATCGCCGGGCGTCAACTCCGCCAGTTCCTCGGCGACCCGGACATAGCCCTCGTAGGGGGTGACCATGAAACAGGTGTGGGTGAACCGCGCGGCCTGCTCGGCGATGGCGGCCGCGACCGCCGGATGGGAGGCGCCGACACCGGTCACGGCGATACCCGAACCGAGATCGATCAGCGAATTGCCGTCGACGTCGACGATGACACCGCCGTCGGCGTCGGCCGCGTACACCGGCACCGAGGAACCGACTCCGGCGGCCACCACCCGGTCCCGGCGGGCGGTCAGCGCCTCGGATCGGGGACCGGGCAGCGCGGTGACGAGTGAGCGTTTCTGCGGCAGTCGCTGCCCTGAGTACGTCATCGGTGGGCTCCCCTCGGATTCGGATTCGGATTCGACAACCGAAGTCTGTGCCCGCACGCCGACCTGCGACAGGGCCGATCTGTACAATCTGCTGCCATGGATTCGCCATTTCGTCCAATCGCGGCCGCCGGGGCCCGGACGAACGGCGTGCGGCGCCGATGACACCGGCGGTCTCCCTGCGCTGGGTGCTGGCCCAGGCCGATCTGGCGCTGCGACTGCGCGGCGGCGACCAGGGCCTGGATCACGAGATCGACCTGGTGCTGACCACGGAACTCGGTAAACCCTTCCCCTGGCTGTCCGGTGGTGAGCTGGTGCTGACGACCGGCTTGCGTCTGCCCGGTTCGTGGCAGGGCCGCACCGCCTACCTGCGGGGATTGCAGGCCTGCGGCGTGGCGGGGCTCGGATTCGGCATCGGCCTGTCCCATCCGGAGATCCCCGGCGATCTGATCCGGACCGCCGACCGGATCGGCCTGCCGCTGCTCGAGGTGCCCCTGCCGACACCGTTCGCGGCCGTCATCAAGCGTGTCTCCGAGCGACTGGCGGAACTGCGGTACGAGGAAGCCGTGCAGGCCTCCCGGGCGCAGCCCCGCATGACCCGGGCCGTGGTCGCCGGTGGCGCGCCCGCGGTCGTCCGGGAACTGGCCGGCTCCCTCGGCGGCACGATCGTGATGCTGGACCGCGCGGGTACGGTCCGGTATTCCGCTCCGCCGGAAGCGGTTCCGGACCTTCCCGCCGAAATCTCCGCCGACAGCGGCGTATCCACCGATCCCGCGGGCGGGACCGTCACCTGGCAGCAGATCGCGGTGGGGCGCAAGCGATACGGCCGGCTGGTCGCGGTCACCGCGGCGCCGCTCAGCAATATCGGCCGCATCCTGCTCGGGCACGCGGTCTCGCTGCTCGCGCTGGAATTCGCGAAGACCGCCCGGCTCGAGTCGATACAACAGTCGTTGAACACCCAGGCTTTCGAGCTCGTCCTCGGCTCGGCCGGAGAGTCCTCGCCTGCCCGGGATCAGCTCGCCGCGGCCGCCGACGCACACGGCCGGATCCGAATCATGGTGGTGCGCTGCGTGTCCGACGCCGATGCGGCCGACGCCGGACGCGAGATCGCCGACGTACTCGAGCGAACCGACCTGCCCCGGTTCATCGCGGTGGCACCGCAGCGGACGATCGTGGCGCTACCGGCGCAGGGCGCACCGGCATTCGCACACCGCCTGTCCGATCGGTTGCGCGGCCCGCTGCGGCAGCGAATCCGGATCGGGCTCAGCGCACCACATCCCCTCGCGCAGGTGACCGAGGCCGTCGACGCCGCGACGCTGGCCGCCTCGGCCGCCGCCCTCGGCGACGCGCCACTGGAATTCGGTCCGGCGACCGGTACGGCCCTGCTGGCCTCCGCGACCACCAGGGCCGTCCTCGACACGGTCGCCACCGCCGTCCTGGACCCGCTGATCGAGCACGACCGGGTGCACGGCACCGAACTCTTCGGATCCCTGCGCGCCTTCCTCGAGGCCAACGGCCACTGGGAGTCGGCGGCGACCGCCCTCGGCGTACACCGGCACACCATGCGCAACCGGATCGGCGCGATCGGGTCGATCATCGACTGCGATCTGAACCTCGCTCGCGTGCGCGCCGAACTGCTGCTGGCGATACTGTCGCGCACCACCTGACCCGGCCGGCATGTCGAACCCGGTGTGCGGACTGCCGGATCCGTCCGGTCGATGTGCGTGATCGGGCCTTACCGTGACCGTTCACGCTGGATACGGTCGAGTGTGTGAACGTCGTGTTCCTGGTTCTGCCGAAGGTCAACCTGCTGGATCTGTCCGGTCCCGCGCAGGTGTTCTCGGCCGCGGCGCATGCGGGTGCGGATTACGCGCTGAGTTTCGTCGGCGGGGAGCGCGCGACGGTCAGCGCGCAGGGGCTCGGGTTGTGCGGGCTCGGGGAGCTCATGCCGGTCGGCGCCGACGATCTGGTGGTGATCGCCGGTCCGGACCTCAGCGGCTATCGCGCCACGGATACCGGACCGGTCCCGCCGGAGGTGCTCGACTGGGTGCGGGCCGCCTTCGGCGCGGGTGCGCATCTGGCGTCGATCTGCACCGGCGCGCTCGTGCTCGGTGAGGCGGGGTTGCTCGACGGACGGACCTGCACCAGTCATCGGAGTGTGCTCGCCGCGATGCGGCAGCGGTATCCGACCGCGCAGGTGGTCGACGATGTGCTGTTCGTCCACGACGGGCGGGTGAGTACCAGCGCGGGAATCGCCTCCGGTATCGATCTGGCGCTGTCGTTGCTGGAGTTGCGGCACGGACCGGCGCTGGCCGCGGCGGTCGCGGGTGAGCTCGTGGTGTTCGTGCGCCGCAACGGATCCGCCGCGCCGATGAGCCCGTTCCTGGCCCACCGTGACCATCTGAATCCGGCGGTGCATCGGGTCCAGGACATTCTGACAACCGACTTCGGGTCGCCGCACACCCTCGAATCCCTCGGTGCGGCAGTGCATCTGTCGCCGCGGGCTCAGCCGGGCCTTCGCCGAAGCCACCGGGACCACGCCGTTGAAATATCAGCAGGAACTGCGGATGTCGCATGCCGAGGCGCTGCTCTCGACGACCGACCGGAGCATCGACGAGATCGCCGCCGCGTGTGGTTACACCGACACACGGCATTTCCGGCGCCTGTTCGGCGCCAGGCACCGGATCTCGCCCGCGACCTACCGGACCGTCATCCGACAGCACTGAAACAGACTCTGCAACAACATGTTACGTATCCATCTTCGTGGAAGGTACTTTCCTGTGCGCACCGTGCTCCGCCGTCTCGCCTGGATTTCGCTGAGTGCGGTTCTGGCCGTGGCGACTTCGGCGGCCGTGCTCGGCGCGGGGGTCGCGACCTCGATGGCGCGCGACTTCGCGGTGCTGCCCGTGGCCGGGCCGCTGCCGCCGGTCCGGCCACGGGATCCGTCCGGCCGGATCCCGGTCGCCGTGCTGCTCGGCGCCGGCGGGTCGGTGGCCACCGACGCGCTCGGACCGTTCGACGTCTTCGCCAGTTCACCGGAATTCGACGTCTACACCGTCTCCGTGCACCGCCGGCCGCTCGCGCTGTCCGGCGGGCTCACCGTCGTCCCGGACTACTCGCTCGACGATCTCGCCGCGGGGCGGGCACCCGCACCCGCGGTCGTCGTGGTGCCCGCGCTGACGGATCCCACCGGCAGAGACGAAGCGCCACTGCGAGAGTACCTCCGCGAGGCCCACGGCGCCGGACGGATCGTGATGAGCGTGTGCGCCGGCGCACGGGTGCTCGCGGCCGCCGGTGTCCTCGACGGCAGGTCGGCGACGTCGTTCTGGTCCGATATCCCGGGCCTGTCCTCGTCCTATCCCCGGACCCGATGGCAATCGGGGGTGCGCTGGGTGCAGGACGGCGACATCCTCACCACCGCCGGGGTCAGCTCGGGTATCGCCGGCGCACTGCGGCTGGTCGCGCAACTCACCGGACCGGCGCGGGCCGCCGAGGTGGCGTCGTCGATCGGGTATCCCGGCGGGCGGCCCGACGTCGCGGAAACCATTCCCGCGCACCGTATCTCGGTGGCCGACTATCCGTACGCCCTCGCCGCCGCCCTGCCCTGGTTCCAGCCGCGCCGGGGACTCGGGCTCACGCCCGGCGTGGACGAGATCGCCGTGGCCGCGGCGGCGGAAATGTATTCCGGCGCTTCGTTTCTCGACCATCTGATACCCGTCGCCGCGGAACCGGTCGTGCGCACCCGGCACGGGCTCACCCTGCTGGCCACCCCGGTCGATGCGGCCGGGCGCCTCGATCGCCTGATCGTCCCCGGCGTCGCCACGACCGATCTCGGCCGGCCCGGCACACCGATGTACCTGCCGCACGCCGACCGGCGGCCCGGCGAGTCGGCCTTCGAACCGATCTTCGCCGACATCGCCCGCGACGACGGCCGGCACACCGCCGCCACGATCGCGAAATACATCGAATACCCACTGACCGCGGCACTTCCGGGAGGAACGTTCCCGCCGCGCATCCTCGGGCTCCTGGCCGCCGTACTCGGCCTCGCGATCGCCGTCGCACTGCTGCCGTACCAGGCCCTGCGATTGTCCCGGCGCCGCCTGGCCCACCGCCGGACCTGAGCCGCCGGAACACATGTCCGGCGGCCGTGCTGCGATCCGCCTAATCCATATGCGCCACCAGGTGGAAATCGCCGGGCAGGCACAACAGGGTCGGCTCGGTGGCGCGAGTGGCCCACTGCCGCATCGGATCACCGACCAGCTTCCGCTCCCGCAGATTCAGCAAGCCGCTGACATGAGCGACGGTGGCCGCGAGTTCGCCGTCGGCGCGGGTGAGTTCGTGCTCGACGCGGTAGGTCTTGCCCTCGGACCAGATCCACGAGCAGGTGATGTCCACGGTGTCGCCCGCGCGCAGCTGCCGGTGATAGCGGATGGTGGTCTCCAGATTCACCGGTCCGAAGCCGTCCGCCAGGAGGTCGGCCACCGAAATGCCCGCGGCCTGGACACATTCGAAACGCGCGTGGTCGGCGTACTGCTGGTAGGCCGAGCCGGTGACGTGGAGTTGCGGGTCGAGATCCGACAGCCGGACCTCGAGCCGGATCGTAAACGGTTCACGGGGATTCGCCACGGCCCGAGGTATAGCAGAGCCCACCGACAGGTTCGGCCGATCCGATACCGGGCAACCATCCGGCGCGACGGGAACCGGTCGGTTCGGTCGGCGGCCTCGGAAGTTCAATTCCCGCAACGAGATCGGCCGCCGTCGGGGCCGGTGTGGACATAGGATCGGCGATGGTCTCGCGGATGAGTGAATCGAGGGGAAGACCATGCTGGATCCCGGTGTCGCTGGGGCTCACGGCAACTGCCCGGCCGGCAGGCGAACGACCGTCGGTGATGACGTGACCGGCACCAGCACCCGCTGACCGGTGTCGATACCTCAGGGCCCCGGCGACCGCGGTACCGAACCACACATGACGGTCGTCGCCGCCGGTCATGCGCAACAAGCCACCGTGCGTGACGTCCACGGTGATGTCCACCTGACGCGGTACGAAGCAGCGCCGGCCCCGGCGGAACCGGTCACGGCGGGCCTTCCGCCGGCGCCGCGCACCTTCCTCGGCCGTGATCGCGAGTTACAGGCGATCCTCGACGCCGCGGGCCGGGACGAGCGGGTGGTGGCGATCCACGCGATCGACGGCATGGCCGGGGTGGGGAAGACGACCCTCGCCACCCGGGCCGCCCACGAACTGGCGGGCCGGTTCCCCGACGGCCGCTACTTCGTGGAACTGCACGCGCACACGCCCGGTCACACCCCCGCCGATCCCACCGAGGTACTGGCCGGTCTGCTCAGCGGTCTCGGCCTGGACCCGCACCGAATCCCGCACACGTTCACCGGCCGCCGGGATATGTGGCGGCACCACACCGCCGGTAAGAAAGCGCTGGTGGTGCTCGACGATGCCGCCGACCGGCGCCAGGTCGAGCCGCTGTTGCCCAGCGGTGCGGGATGTCTGACCCTGATCACCAGCCGGCACCGGTTGCGGCTGCCCGATATGCAACCCCTGCCGGTGAAGGTCCTGCCGAATGTCGCGGCCGTCAACCTGTTCCTCACCCTCGCCCGCTGCGATACGCGGCATCCCGACGAGCATGCCGCGGCGGGGCGGATCGCCGCGTTGTGCGGATTCCTGCCGCTGGCCATCGGGCCGATCGCCGGGCACATCGCCCATCACCCCACCTGGACCAGCGCCGACATCGCCGAGTACGCGGAGCAGATGGCCGAGGCGGTGGACCGCCTGACCGCGCTGGATTTGCCCGGTGACCTGGGCGTGCGAGCGGCGTTCGATCTCTCGTACGAGGCGCTGCCGCCGCAACGGCAGCTGGTGTTCCGCCGGTTGGGTCTGCATCCCGGTCGTGACCTCGAACCGCACGCGGTCGCGGCGCTGGCCGGTATCGACCTCGCCACCGCCCGCGCGGAACTGGAGGCCCTCTACACCGATCATCTGCTCGACGAGACCGCGCGGGGCCGATACCGGTTGCACGATCTGCTGCGCGACTACGCGCGGTCGCTCAACGTCGCCGATCCCGCGACCGATATGACGCGTGCGATGCAGCGGCTGCTGGATCACTACTCGCAGCACACCGATACGCCGACGCCGGTGTGGGCCCGCGCCGAGCGGGACAACCTGTTGGCCTGTGTGGACCACGCCGCGGATCGGGATCCGGCCCGGATGGTCGCGCTGACCTCGTCCCTGGAGCCGCTGCTGTTCCAGGACGGGCCGTGGCCGCTGGCCGCGCGGTTGCATCGACGCGGCGCGGATGTGGCGCAGCGACTCGGCGATCGTCCCGGGGAAGCCAACGCGCTCAGCAACCTCGCCCGTGTGCTCTGGGTCACCGACGATTATGCCGGCGCCGCCGGACTGCATCAGCAGGCGCTGGTCCTGTTCCGCGCCATCGGTGACCGGGTCGGCGAGGCGAATGCCCTCGGCGCGCTCGGCGATGTCCGGCTCGTCACCGGCGAGTACGCCGCCGCGGGCGAACTGTTCCGGCAGGCGCTCACGGTCTTTCTCGAGACCGGTGATCGGCTCGGCGAAGCGAACGCGCTCAACGCACTCGGGCGGGTATACCGGGTGACCGGTGCGAATGCCGCTGCTGCCGAGGTACTCACGCGCGCTCTGGTCGTCTACCGCGAGATCGGCGACCGGCTGGGTGAAGCGGGTGCCCTCCACACCTTCGGCGAGATCCGGCTGGTCACCGGTGAGCACGCCGCCGCGACCGAGCTGCTGCAACAGGCGCTCACGCTGTCGCGGGAGGTCGGTGACCGGCTCGGGGAAGCCAATGTGCTGCACACATTCGGTGATGTCCGGTCGGCCACCGGCGATCCCACCGCCGCGGAGATGTTCCAGCAGGCGCTGACGATCCATCGGGAGATCGGTGATCGGCTCGGTGCGGCCAACGCGCTCGCCGCGCTCGGTGATGTCCGGCTCGCCGCGGGCGATCTCGACGCCGCGACCGAGCTGCTGCGGCAGGCGCGGACCCTCTTCACGGAAATCGGTAACCGTCTCGGCGAGGCCAACGTCCTCCACACGCTCGGCCGCGCACAGCGAATCGCCGGTGATGCCACTGCCGCCGAGCTGCTGCGACAGGCGCTGAACATCTTCCGGGAGATGGGTGATCGGCTCGGGGAGGCCGACACGCTCGCTGTCCTCGGGGATGTCGGGCCGGATCCCGGGACGCCGCGCCGGACGCCGGTGCGTGTGATCCACTGGATCCGCCGGTTCCGGCTCACCTAGCGGGGGCGAAACCGGGCCACCGTCAACGGGTTCCGGTGGCGAGGACGTAGACCCAGGCGTCGGCGCCGGAGCGCAGCGGGACCCGGATGCGGGTGTAGGCGGCGACCTCGTAGGCGTCGGCGGTGGCGAGTTCGTCGTCGGTGAGGGTGAAAACCGTTCCGGGGATACCGGTTTCGGTGGTGGCGGGGCGGAGGATCGGGTGGCGGTCGCTGCCGCTGGTGGCGATGACGGCGGGGTCGGTGATGGTGGTCTCGCCGAGTTCGTAGCCGGTGATCTCGTCGCCGTGCCCGTCGAGTTCGCGGCCGAAGACGCTGCGCTGCACCTCCGGTTGCCGGAGGGTGCCGTAGGAGAACAACAGATGCGTGGTCATGGCGTCAGTATTCGATGCGGTCGGGGTGTTGCCGCCACGCGCGGAACGGCGCGTCGTGGGAGTCGACCCGGTGATGTGCGACCGGTATCGGCCAGGTTCGGCGATCCTGTTCGAAGAGCCGGTAGAACGCCAGATCGTCGAATCCCGCTCGGGCGGCGTCGTATCGGTCCGCGGCGTAGATCACCTGATCCACGCGGGACCACAGTGCCGCGGACAGGCACATCGGGCACGGTTCGCACGAGGAGACCAGCAGACAGCCGGCCAGGGAGAACCGGCCCAGCGCTCGGCAGGCGGCGCGGATCGCGACCACTTCGGCGTGCGCGGTCGGGTCCAGGCCGGTGACGACCTCGTTGGTTCCGGTAGCGACGATGTTGCCGTCGCAGAGGATCGCGGCGGCGAACGGGCCGCCGCCCGCGGCCACATTGGTGGCGGCCAGTCGTACGGTTTCGGCCAGCCAGCGGTCGTGCTCGCCGAGCCAGGCGCCGGGTGCTGTGCTCATGACAGGCTTCTCTCTCGAACGGGGACAACGCCGGAACCGGGTTGTCGGTCCGGTCGGCCGGAATCGAGAAAGGGTTACCGTCCGTGGGCGATGCAGCCCAGCGGCCAAGCGGTGCGGTGCGCGTACCGCCGGCGATCGGCGGACGGGACGGAGCCGTTCGGCATGGGGGACACCGCCTTTCCGGGTACGAAGCTGTGCACAGTCATGCTCGCGGCACGATGTTGCGATCGATCGCCTCGTTTGTTGCTGCTGCGTAACCGTGGTGCCCGGTCGCTGTCGTGCCGGGGTGCGCTCACCGGATCACGAAAATGACCTAATCGACGGTGATATTCCGGCCAGCGGCATGTCGTCGAGTCCGGTGTTGTCGTACGCGATCAGGCCCATCCGGATCCGGAACAGTTGGTCCGGAATTCGCACGTCCAGTCCGGTCAGCTGCTGGATCCTGGTTATCCGGTAGTCGAGCGTATTGACGTGGATCCGGAGATCCGCGGCGGTACGACGGCGGTCGAGATTGTTGCCGACATGCAGGCGCAGGGTCTCGAGCAGATGCGGTACCGGGACGATGGGTGCCACGATCGCGGCGAGATGATTTCGTTCGGCTCCGGGCCGGGAGAGCAGATGATCTATGGCGAGGTCCTCGAGGCGGTAGAGCCCGGCGGGCAGCCTGCGTTTGCGTGCGAGTGCGACGAGCTCGTGCGCATGATCCGCGGTCGTGCCCAATTGGGATTTCTCGCTCTGCAGCACCGCCATGTGGACCTCGCGATCCAGCGTGCGGAGGAATTTCTTCGCCACCGCGCCGGTATCGCACGCGGACAGTTGCGTGGTCGGGATGAGCAGGGTCGCGCCGCGCCGGCCGGCGACGACCAATACGCCCGGGTGCGCGACGGCGAGATCGTCGTGCCGGCCGGACCACCATCGCCGGATCTCGTCGCGATTCTCCAGGGGCTGTGTGAAGGCGGCCGCGAACACCCAGTAACTCTCGGCGATCGCGATGCCGTTGGATCGGGCCAGAATGGTCGGATCCCGTCCCGCCAGGAGTGCGGATGCCACCGCGTGCACGGCCCGGTCCCGCCGGTCGCCGACGCGGGCGAGTTCGCGCAGATACGACCTGGACACGGCCATGGTGGCCGATACCAGCGCCTCGAAAAGGTATCGCAGGATCTCCCGATCCACCTCGCCGTTGCGTTCCTTCGCCAGCTCGTCGATGAGGACCCGCATACCCGTGTGCAGGCAACCGGTGAGGAACGGGAGTGGTATGTCGTTGTGCGCGCATCGAGCGGCATACTGTTCGAGTTCGATCAGCAGGTCGCCGCCGTTGTGCCGGCCCATCAGGGCGCTGGCGAGTTTCAGGCAGTTGTTGGCCGTGGAGACGATCTCACCGTGCCGGGCGACCTTGGCGATGGCCTCGTCCGCCATCAGGTTGTCCGCGATAGTATATGTCAGGACAGAAAGGTTGCCGGCGATGAGCGTGGCGCGATCCAAGGGTGGCGACTGGCGATTCGGTGCGGTCACGGAATTGACTCCTAGAAAGCAAAGCGCGCCGTCTCGAGAGCGTCGGCGCACTATGGCTGTCGAGCTTTGGAATGTGCCGAGGATCGGTCTTTCCGATCGCATGTCGAAGGGCGTTATCGCGTCGACGGAATCAACTGTCTTACCTTTCCTGGGTGGCGCCGTTGCCTGATGAAACCAGTTTCGAGTAACCAGGTTACACCTCGTTGAGCGGAGGTTCAACATTCTGTCGAGGGGTGTTCCGCTGCGGTTGGCGCGACGTGTTGAGTCAATGTTCGACTCTCTCAGTCACATTGTCGTTCCGGGCCGACTTCGGTAGTGGCTCCGGGCCGTTCACGTCGACGTCGTCGGCGCGCGGACGTGGGAGAGGTGGCCGACCGCGGCCTCGGCGGGTGCCGTGGGCGGTGCGTGCGGGGGCCGGAGATGCCGACGATGTCGGGCTGTGCTGCCGCCGGGCCGTGGTCGGCGGCAGGGCATCGCCGACCGCCGGAGATACGGCAGTATCCCGGAAGGGGCGACGTCGCGCTGGAGATTCCGCGGAAATGCCCGCCGGAAGTCGGCCGGCGATATCGGCCGCCGAAATTGTGACAGCTTCCGAAATATTCGGGGCCCGTCACCGGAAACGTGATTCCGGGCGCCGCCGAATTATACGGAAGAATGTCTGCCGATAGGCGCGCCGGCGCCCGGCGCGGAAATCATCCCCGCCGGGCGCCGTCGCCGGTCCGTTCGGTTGCCGGAATTACGGGACGATGATTCCGGCGGTGCTGGGCCGGCGGCCGTGCCGCATGAATACGGCGATGAGCAGTGCGACGACGACCGTCGCGGCCATGAACCAGAAGCTGAGGGTATAGCCGCGGTCACCGAAGACCTGAGGGATGGGCTGGTCGATGGTGCGGCCCATGACCTCGATGTGCGCGGTCAGCGGGTTCGCGGACTGGAAGGCGGCCAGGATCGCGGTGCCGATGGCCGAGCTCAAACCCATTGTGACGCCGAGCATTCCGGATCCGATACCCTGCTGGTCCGCGGGCAGGCCGTCGACGATCAGTACCGATCCGGCGGTGTAGAAGAACGCGAAGCCGATGCCGAAGACGCCGGCGAGGATCGCGAAGGTCACCCAGGAGTAGTGGGTGATGGCGACCGCGGAGCCGGCCGCGACGGCGCCGGTGATCACGCAGGCGACGATCGCGAGGATCCGGGCGCCGATGCGGCGGGCGAGCATGCCGCCGATCACGCCGAACACGAGTCCGGCGATGCCGGTCATGATCGTGATGTGCAGGGCGAATCCCAAGAGGGTGAAGCCGTTTCCGTAGTGGTAGCCCGGGTGCAGGGTCACGTGGACCGCCGATGCGGGCAGCGTCACCCCGGCGGTCTGATGCGCCTGGGCGACGATCTGCGCGACGATGGTCTGTTTCAGGCCGTCCTGGTCGGGAGTCTGGGTCATGTAGCCGGTCGCGGTCGGGTTGACGGCGAGGACGGCGCCACCGAAGAACATCAGCAGCAGGGTGAGGCCGACCTTGGGACTGCGCAGCAGTTTCATGTCCATGATCGGTGCGCTGGAACGGGATTCGATCAGCGGGAAGGCCGCGACGAGGATCAGGCCGGCGATCAGCCAGGCCAGCGTGGCCGGCTTGCCCCAGCCCCAGTCCTGGCCCTTGTCCACGTAGATCAGTACCAGCAGCGTGCCCACCGAGAGGGCGAGGATGCCGAAGGGCCGGATGCGCTGGCGGACACGCAGTTTCGATTCCGGCACGATGAGCAGGAAGGCCACCATCGTCACCACGGCGTAGCCGGCCAGGAACCAGAACATGGCCCGCCAGTCGAAGTTGTCGACCAGCAGTCCGGCGACGACCGGGCCGATCAGCGAGGAGAACCCGACCCCGCCGGCCACGACGCCCAAGGCGACGGGAATGTAGTTGCGGGGCAGCAGGTCCCGGATCAGTCCGTAGGAGATCACCATCATCACGACGGTGAAGGCCTGCAGGCCGCGGCCGGCCAGGAACACCCACCAGTTGCTGGTGATCGCGTCGAGCAGGCAGCCGACCAGGAAGAAGATCCCGCACACCAGGAAGATTCGCTTCTTCCCCCAGACATCGCTGAGCTTCCCGAGGATGGGTGTGGTTGCCGCGCCGACGATTCCGGAGATGATCACTGCCCAGTTGATGTCGGCGCCGACGTGCGAGAACGTGGTGGTGATCTTCTGCAGGGAGGCGCCGACCATGGTCAGCTGGAAGGCGGTGACCTCCGACAGGAGCACCATCGCCACGACGATGGCGAGGATCCGCCCGCGCGGTGTGTCGTCGGGCAGACGTCCGGTGTCGGGCTGGTCGACGGTCTGTACTTGGGGAACGGTGGGGACAGCGGCCATCGGGGCTCCTGGGTAGGCATGCCGATCAGCGACAGGACCCGTGCGTACGGCACTGCGGTCCGGCCGGCGGCGGTGTTCTCGTAGGTGATTTCCGCGCACGACACAGGAAGGCTCGCGCGTGGCTCGGGCGCTGTGCGGGCGCCTCGAAAGCGACTCGCCGGCAATGGATCATGCGCCGGGTGCGTACTCCGGCGGTGTCCGCGGACGGCCGACGGTGTTGTCGCCGACCGGAGGCGCCGGGGTTGTCGTGCGGGACGCACTCGGCGTGTCCTCCGTCACACGAAAGTGAACACCTACTCACTACGGAAGTCAATGACTTCGACCGGAGAAGTTCGGTCGGGCGGCCGGAACGGCCGCGGTTCGAAGGGCGGGAACTCCGCATCGGAGCTCTCCCGTTCACCGGAGTAGCAGGCGTGGCCGGAGTCGGATCGACCGCAGACCGGTGTCGCCGCACCCGTTCAGTGGCTGCGCGAGATGTGGATGATGTGCAGATCGTCGCCGACCTGTCCGTGGTGGCGCCGGATGGTGACGGTGCCGGGATGCCATTGATGTCCGGTGGTGGCACGCACGCGGATCGGTACGACGGTGCTGTCGCTCGGGTCGGCGGTGCGCAGCGCGCGGCTCGCCGCGTGCAGGATGTCCCAGTCGTCGAGGTGGAACAGCCCGGGATCACCCGGATCCGTATGCCCGATCCAGGTGGGCCGGTCCCCGATCCATCCCGCGATCACCGGGGCGGCGAAGGTGGACGAGAAGGCGAGCAGTGCCGCGGCGGTGGACCGATCCCGGTGCGGCCGAATGTGTTTCGGTGGGCCGACGGCGCCGCGGCCGGTTCGGTGCGGCTGATGTCGACGATCAGGCCACGAATGTCCGTGCGGTGGCCGGCTTTCCGGCTGCGGGCGATCACCTGCCAGGTCATGAGGCTGCCGCGGTCGTGCAGGACGGTCGCGGTGCCGGCGAATGCGCCTCGGTCGCGTGGCGCGGTGGTCAGGCGAACCAGGTCGGCGGCGGTGTCGAATTGCACGATCTTGCGCAGACATTCGTCCGGCGACAGCGTGCTCCGATACGCGTCCGTGGCCTCGGATGCCATCAGCCAGGCCTCGGTGGACAGCCCGACCCGGCCGGTCTCGGAGTTCCAGCCGATACCGGCCACCGGGTCCGGCGGGGGCGGCAGTCCGGCGGGATCGCCGATCCACAGGTGCAATCCGTGCACCTCGCCGTCGGGACCGAGTATCGGCAGGGCCTCCAGGTGGCGGGGGCCGAGCCGGCTGAAGACGCGCTCCCCGATTTCGGTCCGGTCCTGCCGGATGACGTCCAGGTAGCCGGCCAGGTCGATGCGCTCGTGGCGCTCGAGCAGCGCGGCCGGGATCCACGACCCCCGGCGGCCGTCGACGGACACGATGGTCGGCGGTGTGCTGCCACCGGCCAGGCTCTCGATCACGTACCAGGTCACGACAGGCCGGCCAGGAAGGCGAGGGCGGTGTCCGTCGAGCCCTCCCGGTCGGGATGGAAGCCGGGCCGCAGATAGCGGGGGATCGCGGCGCCGAGTCGGCGCCAGCTCGGCAACAACCCCTTCCGGACCGCGCGATTGTGTTCGGACACAAGATATTTCGCACCGGGCCGGTGCGGGTCGGCGTCCATCAGATAGGCGGCGCCCCAGAACCAGAACCACAGCAGCAGCACGGTAGCGATCGCGAAGCCGGTGACGCGGCGGAGGTAGCGGGCCGGGCCGCGGCCGCCGAGGTGGACGAAGACGTCGTAGGCCACCGCGCGATGCTCGACCTCCTCGGCGCCGTGCCAGCGCAGCAACTCGACCATGGTCGGATCGGCGCCGGCCTGTTCGAAGGCGGGTGTGTGCAGGATCCAATCCCCGAGGACGGCGGTGTAGTGCTCGATCGCGGCGATGACGGCCAGGCGCAGGCGCAGCCATTCCCGGCGCGGTATCGGGATCCGGTGCGGGGGACGGTGGCCCAGGGGTCCGTCGAAGACCCGCTCGAGCCGGTCGACGAACGGCTGCCCGTCGAGGCCGGCGTCGGCGAGGTGGTTCAGGACGACGGAGTGCGCGACGCTGTGGGTGCCTTCCTGGCCCATGAATCCCTTCATCAGGGCTTCCAGTCGCGGGTCGCGGACGCGGGGCAGGGCCTCGCGGAACACCTGGATGAACCACCGTTCCCCGGGTGGCAGCAGCAGGTGCAGGGCGTTGACGACATGGGTGGCGGTCGGCTCACCGGGGATCCAGTGCATCGGCGTGCGGTCCCAGTCGAAGGTGGCACGCCGAGGTCCGATCCGGCGCGGGATCGAGTTGGACATAACAGTCCCATCACGTGTTTGAGAGGGAGATTCTTTAGATTGGAGAGGATGGTATCCATGGATCCGGTCGTCATTCCGGGTTGTGCGATCTCTATGTGAAAAGTCGGAACCGGGTTCTGGCCGTGCGCAATCCGGTAACACATGCCCAGGTGGGCAAGGCCCTGTGGCGTCGGCAGTGCTTACGCGGGTAAGTCTCCGGCCCTCATGCGGGTGGGGCCGAGGCGGTGCCCGGTGTGCGCCGGGCTCTCCTGATCAGTGGGGGAGGGTGTCGAGATGGCGGCGCATCCGGTGCCGGGCGAGGGCCGGATCGCCGTGCCGCATGGCATCGAGGATGCGCTGGTGCGCGTGCCGGCTGTCGTCGCCGGTCCCCGGCGCGGGCCGGTCGGCCGCACGCCGGTGGCGGAGTTCGATGATGACCGAAAGGTACAGTGCCAGCACCGGATTACCCGCCAGTGCGGCGAGTTCGGTGTGGAACGAGCCGGACTGTGCTCGTTCGACGGTGCCCTCGCACGGGCCCGGTGCGGCGGTGACCGGCCGCTCGAGCAGTTCCGCACCGCCGGTGGCGATCCGGGCCGCGGCCCGGGTGACGATGCCGAGTTCGAGCGCGCCGCGGACGATTCGGGAATCGTCGGCGGTGACGCGTTCGTATTCCAGCAGCAGTGCCATGGTGTCGACACTGGCCTGCGGTTCGGGCTCGGCGACGACCAATCCGCCACCGGGCCCGGGACGCATGCGCGCCACCGAGTGATACTCCAACAGCCGCACGGCCTCTCGCAGCGCGGGGCGGCTGATGCCGTATCTGGCAATCAGTTCCGTCTCCGAGCCGAGGACGGTGCCCACCGGCCAGCCCAGGTCCGCGATATCGTCGTGGATCCGGTTCGCCAGCACCTCCGCCAATTTGGCCGCCGGTTCGGCGGCACTGTCGAAACCGGCGCCGGGATTACGGGTGCTGCGATGGGCCCGGCTCGGATCGACCCAGGCCGACAACTGCTCGAGATGGGTGGTCAGCGCGACCTGCGCGCAGGCGCCGTCGCCGTCGATCACCGCCTCGGCGATCGCGCGATGGACCGCATGCGAATCCTGCCTCGTCGCAGCCAGTTCGGCCTGTGATCGCCGGCGGGAGGCGTGGGCGTACCGGGTGGTCAGGCGGGCCAGCACGTCGATGAACACGTGCAGCAACGGATTTCCGGACAACCGGCCGATCATCGTGTGCACCGGATCGTGCGCCCAGCACTCCGGGCCCAGCAGATGCGCGTACTCGTCGCGAACGGCGGCGCGCAGGGCGGCTATTTCGTCCTCGGTGATGCGGTCGGCCGCCAGGCGCGCGGCGACCGGCTCCAGCAGCGCCCGCGCCTCGAGCAGATCGGTGATGCCGGTGCCGACGTATTCGAGGTAGATCACCATGGCGCGGATGGCCGGTTCGGCGTCGGGTGCGCAGACGAACAGGCCGCCGCCCGGCCCGCGCCGCATCCGGGCGACCTGGTGGTGTTCGACCAGGCGGACCGCCTCGCGCAGCACCGGCCGCCCGACCTGGTAGTGCGCGCGCAGCTCGCTTTCGGATCCCAGGGATTCGCCGACCGGCCAGCCGCGGCGGATCACGGTCTCCTCGAGGTGCCGGGCGATCTGGGCGGCCAGCCGGCCGGTGCCGGCCGCGACCGACTCGTCGGCGGATTCGCCGGCGGCGGAATCGTTCTCGCCGACGCCGGCCATGTACGTACTCCTCGTGGATATTTCGGTGCCCGGACCGACAGCACGCGGCCGGGAGCCGGCGCGATCTCGGAGCGAACCACATTCGAGAGTACCTACGACCGGCCCTGGCGCCGGTACGAACCCCCGAGTCCCGTGTGCGCCCTTGACTTCAAAAGAGGTAACTGATCAGTGCCGAGCCGGCGGCGGATCCGAGCGAGCACCTCGGGCCTGGTCGGCCCGGTGCGGTGTGGTCCCGGCGGTCGCGGGTGATCGCAGGAATCGGACAATGAGTTCCGTTATTGGCTCGTTCGATGGTCAAATTGCGTGGTCTGTCCCCTAGTCGGGAGTTCGGTTACCTCTTCTGTGCGGGTGAGGCTCCGGGTCCTGTTCCGAGAAGGGAGCGCCGAGTGCTCGCATCGGTGCCGCGGCCGGTGTCCGAAGCCTTCGGGCACCACAGGACGCTGCCGTTCGCCGATGTGAAATAACAGTACTGATTATCGCGCTGGGTGGGCAGCGGATTCCGCTGACCCGAGGCCCGGCCGAACGGCACCGGCACCGGCCGGGTTGTGCGTACCGATGAGGTCGCGTGCGCGGTGCCGCGTTGTTCCAGGCGAGCGATACCCCTCAGTCGCCTCGCCGTTGTACGAGTGGGGGAGTGGAGCGCGGACTCCCCCGCTCTGCCGCGCCCCCGGCGACAGCCGGCACCGATGCCGTGTCGCCGGGGGACGGCATCCGCGCACCGGATCACCGGTGCGGCAAGCGCTCTCGTCGATCCGGCGATGCCTCGCGGCGAAGGATCAGGGCGGCCTGGAGCCGATACCGGTCGAGCAGGCAGGCGGGCTCCAGTCCGGTGAGTTCCCGGATCCGGACCAGTCGCCGCGTCAGAGTGGCCGGGTGAATCCCGAGTTCGTGTGCGGCATATGCCGCGACGGCCCCGGTGTCGATGTAATGGGCCAGCGCGTCGAGCAGTTCGGGATGGCCGTCGAGCGGGTCGATGACCGCCGCCAGCAGTTCGCGGGCGAGACCGGGCCGCGTGAGCTGATATTCGATCGCGAGATCCCCGAGCCGGTACAGGCCCGGCCCCCGGTCCAGCCGCTCGACGAGGTCGAGCAGCTGATGCGCGTGCTGCCGCGCCTGAGGTACCTGAGCTGCCGTGGCGCGTACCGCCACTGCGGTGAAGCTGACCGCCGCGAGGCCCGCCGATACCGCCAGCGAGCGTTCGAGCAGATCGCCGGACTCGTCGGCATGGACCGGAATGAGCAGGGTTCCGGCGGTGTCGGCGACGATCGGGAGGACGGTGTCGTGGAACACCCGCAGCTCACGAAGCAGTCTGCGCATCGCAGTCGTGCGCGCCGAATGTGTTGCGGTGTGATCGGCCGGCGGCGCCAACTGGATCGCGACGGCATCGTAGATCCCGGCCGCGGTATCCCCGCGCTCGAATCCGTTCCCGAGCAACGCGAGTGCCGATGATCGACCGGCGGCCGGGGGAGAGGCGAAGTAGGCCCGCCTGGCGGGGTGGTACGTGTACATCACCCGCTGGAGAAGGTGCGGCCCCACGTCGAGGATCTTCCGAAGTTGCTGCGGCAGTGCCGATGTCGGACTACCGGCGAGCGTATCGGCGACCCGGCACAACGCCTGCTGCACCGCAGTCCGGGCTTTCGGAAACGCCAGTCCCGCATCCTCCCAACGCCGTACCGTCTCGTCGACGCGAGCCGCCCACGCACCCGTCAGGCTGCCGTCGTCCGAGGTGACGAATTCCCAGCACAGCCGATATGCCTCGGCATCGGCACGCAGGAGTATCCGCTGGGTACGGTGGTCGCGCACGAGATCGCGAGTCCGAGGGGCGGCTGTGGGTGTGGCCATACGACGCTGTCCTGATCGGTGAGGCATCGGTGCGCAGACCTGCACCGATGGCACGGCGAACATTCCGTAGCTGCGAAGCAGGCACTGTGCGATCGAGCGATCACGCTCGACGCCACGAGAAACGATGGGCGACAGCGGAGCTCGGTACCTCGGCGCTCACCGGAGTTCTTGCCCGGACGCGGGTGACAAGAATCCCATTAGTAAGTGAGCGCCTAATTACTAATGGTGACCAGTGTTGCCGACGCTGTCAAGCGGCAGTATTCGCATGGGCAGAGATGCTGCGGCGCAACCGTATCGCCGACAGCGGCAAGGGGCCGGCTCGGCGGGTGCCGTCGGCGACCTAGGCTGGGGCGGTGTTGTTGCAGCCGGAGGATCGGTTCGCCGGGTTCGTCGTTCGTGCGTTACTGGGGTCCGGTGGTAGTAGCGAGGTGTATCTCGCGGAGGATGTGTCGCGGCGGCGTTCGGTGTCGTTGAAGATCCTCGGGGCGGCGGAGAGCGAATCTCCGGCGGGGCAGGCGCGATTCGTGCACGAATACGAGCTCACTGCGCGACTGCGTCATCCGGCGATCGTGCGGGTGTGGGACCACGGCCGGTTCGAGGGGCGGATGTGGCTCGCGGCCGAATATGTCGAGGGTGTGGCGGCCTCGGAACTGGCTCCCGCGCTGCACGACAGCCGGGATCTGGCGGTTGCGCTGGAGGTGCTGGCGGGAATTGCCGACGCGCTGGACTACATTCACGGCGAGGGTGTGCTGCATCTGGATGTCAAACCGGCCAATATGCTGGTGCACCAGAGCAATCCGACCCTGGTCAAGCTGTCGGATTTCGGATCGGCGCGACGGACCGACGAACCTCCGGCGGTGCGGGACGGTTTCGTCATCGCGTCGGTTCCCTATGCGGCGCCGGAATTGTTGCGGGGTGGGCCGCTGGTCGCGGCGACCGATCAGTACGCGCTGGCCTGTTCGGCGGTGGAGCTGCTCTCGGGGCGGCCGCCGTTTCCGGGATCGAGCCGGTTCGCCATCGCGCACGCGCAGGTATCCGCTCCGCCGCCGGACATCTCCCGGCGGCAGCACTGGATCCCGCATGCGGTCGCCTCCATCCTGGACAAGTCGCTCGCCAAGGATCCGCGGGCCCGATACGACTCCTGCACGGAACCGATCCGGCTGATCACCCACGCGTTGCGCGACATCGATCCGGCCGAGTGAAACCGCTGCCGATGAGCTCCGCGCGGCCGGATTCGTGCGGGTCGGCAGGGCTGTACCGGGATCGGTGACCGGTTACCCGGGTGTCATGATGAAGTGATGCCACCCGATCCATTGCCGCCGGACATGCAGGAAGTACTACGGCTGGAAGCGGAAGCCTGGCGCTTGCACGCACACGACGTGGACGCGGCCACTGCGCATTACGAGTTCGCGTGCACCCTGGTCCGCGAGCTGATCGTCGCGGAGCCGCACCGGCCGGACCACTGGTACCAGCTCGGTTCGATGCTGTACTCGCTCGGTGAATGGTATTTGGAGGCAGGCGATTACGAGTCCGCGACGATAGCTCTCGACGGCGCCGAGGCGGCCTACAGCAGGCAGGGCGAAACGGAGACCAGCGAGCTCGTCGCGGATGTCGTGTTGCGGCGGGCCAGGGTGCACGCCGCGGCGGCGCGGCCGCTGTCCGCGATCGTCGACGCCCAGTACGCCGCGCTGTCCGCGCTCGACGCCGACTGGCCGATCGAATCCTCCGCGCGGGTGCTCGCCCATGTCGGCCGGGTGCAGTTGATGATCGGTGGCGACCCGAATCTCGCTGCCGCTGCGGCGGATTGGTCGGTGCGGGCCTATCTGAGTACCTTCCGCACGACCGAGACGCCGGCCCTGGATTCGGCGCATACGATCGCGCTGCGGGTGGCGGCCAACGTATCCCAGGTCGTGCACAGTGCCGCCGGGCGCGAGGATATGGCCCGCGCGGCGCACAAGCTGGTCATGGCCACCGGCGGCACCATCGAGTGCCCGGGATCGGAATACATCCGCGCCAATCAGCCCACGCTGGCGCGGGTGCTCGCCGCCGCCGACCACGGTGGCCTACCGGCGACCTTCACGGCCTCCTCGCCGGAGGACGGAATCCTGGT
The DNA here is from genome assembly GCF_000381925.1 of Nocardia sp. BMG111209. Taxonomy (NCBI): domain Bacteria; kingdom Bacillati; phylum Actinomycetota; class Actinomycetes; order Mycobacteriales; family Nocardiaceae; genus Nocardia; species Nocardia sp. BMG111209. The sequence continues at coordinate 2,595,734 of NZ_KB907307.1, read as the reverse complement.
GCCGGCCATGCGTTGTCACTCGCAGCCCTGCCCGGGACTGGCGAAGACGCTGGCGCAGTTGCAGATCGGGGTTCCGAACCGGGACCAGGTGCTGCTGGGCCTGGAGGCGCACGCCATCTTCGCGGCCGCGTCGCAGGACGGTGTGCCGGGTACACCGGCGCAGACCGGCGATTTCGGCACGGCCTGGGCGGCGGTGGCGGTGAACTTCGGTCAGCGCATGTTCGAACAGGACGAGCTCACCGCGGCCGCGGATGCCGCGGCCTGGCTGAACGGCATCATCGGCCAGCTGGTGCCGCGTGCCCTGGTCGATCCCGAGATCCACGGCATCGTGCTGGACTGCCTGAACTGGCAGCGCCGGATTCACGACGCGACCGGCGACGTCAAGGCGGCGGCTCAGGTCAACCGGACGATCACCACCTTGGCCGACCCGGTGCCCTGATCCGGCCCGCCGCACCCTCGTTACGTGCGGTTTTCAGCACAGCAGCGCCACGTGGCGCAAATACGAACCGGCGCAGTCCGACTGCGCTCGGCCGGACTCTCCACGGACCTGAAATCTAGCAACGCTAGACAGACTAGCGGGGTGGTGTTATCTTTGCTTCAAGTCCTAGCGCCGCTAGATTTCACCGAGGAGTGATCGATATGAGCTTCACCGTCAACGAACAGCAATTCCTCGCCGAGGCCGGGATCGGCCGGCTGGCCACGGTGTCGGCCGACGGCGTCGTGCAGAACAATCCGACCAACTACCGGGTGAACGCCGACGGCACGATCGATATCGGGGGCATGCGGATGCGCGCCAGCCGGAAGTATCGCAATGTCGAGGCGGGCAGCCGCGTGTCGTTCGTCGTCGACCAGCAGGTTTCGGTGGAGCCGTACGTGATTCGCGGCATCGAGGTGCGCGGCACGGCCGAGGCGCTCGACGATCAGGAACCGCCGTTCCCGCCGCAGGAGCGCGCGGTCATCCGGATTCACCCCGACCGGATCATCTCCTGGGGCATCGACGGCGGATCCTTCGACTTCACCGGTCGCGGCGCCGAGTAGTCCGGTCAGCCGAACAGTCCCCAGTCGGCCACGGCTTCGTGCAGTGCGCGGGCGAACTCCGGCCAGCTGTGCAGTCCGCAGTCGTATCGGACCGTGACCTCCGCGCCGGCGGCCCGTGCCGCGTCGGCGAACGCCGGGGTCTGGAGCCGGATGACCGGCTCGGCGAGCGCGAAGACGTTGATATCGCGGTCGTCGGCGCACGGCGGTCCCCCGGCCGAGAGGAAGACGCGGGAATTGCCGAGCCGGCCGACCTGGGCCATCGGATTCATCGAGGTGGCGAAGGGGCCGTCCGGCGGCCCCCAGACGTCCTCGTAGCGGACGGCGCTTCCCGCCGCCGCACCCATCGCGAGCGCGAACAACGTTGTCATGGGCGGGGATTGGATATCGGGCAGGGCCGGGGAGAGCGCCGCGACGGTCCCGAAGTAGTCGTCGGCGAGTTCGGCATAGCGCAGGGCCCCCTGACCACCCATGGAAATCCCTGCGACAGCGTGGAATCGGCGGCCGGGCCGGATCCGGAAGTCGTGCTCGATCCGCGGGAGCACGGTGCCGAGATGGAAATCGGCCCACTGCGGGCCGCCGGTCGCACGCCAGTTCGTGTACATCCCGATGGTGCCCGCATCGGGCATCACCACGATCGCCCCGCTCGCATCGACGGACTCCGCGAGACCGGGAGTGTCGGTCCAGACGGTCGGCCGGTTCTGCGCGCCGTGCAGCAGGTAGAGCACGGGGTAGGTCGCATCGGGATGCCGGTCGTATCCGGCGGGCAGCCGCACCTCGACCTCGAGCCGGGTGCGGCCGCCGGCGAGTGTCCCGCCGGCGGCCGAGGTATCGATCGACGGGTCGTCGAAGGTCAACTGCACTGTGCGGGGCCCGGTTTCGGGCGCCGCGCCCGCCGGAGCGAGCGTGGCGCCGAGCAGACCGGCCACCAGGATCGCGGCCGGGGCCCAGCGTCTCACCACTGCGGCCGGGGCGCTGCCGGTCTGCCCCGGGGCGGCCCGGCCGCCGGGCCACCCGGTGCCGGGCGCCGGACCGGACGCGGGGTGGGCGGGGGCCCGAAGGCCGGCGGGGGACCCGACGGGGGTGGCCGCGGGCCGCCCGCCGACGGCGGCGGTGGTTCGTGGTCGTCGCTGAGCCCCACGTTGATGAACAGCAGCATGGTGATGACGGTGACCCCGATCATCAGCGGGAGCAGCAGTTGCACCGCGTCGGCGCCGGACGGTGCGATGTCGACGGCCGGTCGCTGCGCGTGGATGGCGGACATCCCGGTGTAGTGCATACCGGTGACCGCGACACCCATGATGAGGGCGGCGCCGAAGGCGGCCGCCAGTCCGCGCACATGCATGGTGAACCACAGTGCGGCGGTCGCGGCGACCACCGCGATCACCACCGACACCGTCACGAGCAACGTCGAATAGTGCAGCACCGCATCGGATCTCATCGCGTACATGCCCGAGTAGTGCATGGCCGTGACGCCGAGGCCGGTCACCGCGCCGCCGGTCGGCAACGCCCAGAAGGTGTTCTTCCACCGTGTCACGATCGTCAGCCCGGCCCAGACCACGACGATCGCGATGACGGCGCTGGCCAGCGTGAGGGGGATGTTGTATCGGATCTGTGCGGCCTCGATCGAGAATCCGAGCATCGCGACGAAATGCATGACCCAGATACCCGTGCCGCCGATGGCGACGGCGGCCGCGATCAGCCAGCCCTGCGGTTGCGCGACGGATCGGGCCCGGCGCGCGCACTGCAGGCCCAGCAACGATCCGATGACCGACATGACGTAGGCGATGACCGGAGTCACCAGCCCGTACGTGAAATGGTGGACTTCCATCTCGACGGGGGCTATTGCCCGGCTTGCCGGACCGGGCAGCCGTGCGCGAGCGGTCCGAGCAGCTTGTTGTTGTCGTAGAAATGCTCGAGTTCCACGATGCGCAGATCGTCGTCGACCTTGGCGATCGTCATACCGAACAACTCGACCAGCTCACCGGTCGGCGCGTGGCCCTTGTACTCGCCCTCGTAGCGACCCCAGTGCCGCCACTTGAACGTCACGACCGGCGGGCCGGTCAGCACCTCGAGCACCTCCCAGAAGAAGCCGCCGGGCAGCGCCTGATGGAAGATGTGGTGGGAGGATTCGAAGGTCTCACCGGACGCCTCGTAGTACGGGTTGTCGCCGATGAGGATGTTGTAACTGCCGATGCGGGCGAACTCCTCGGCATCCTGCCAGGGGCCGCCGTTGACCCGGCCGCGGTAGTGCTCGGCCACGACCGACACCCAGGTGGCCGGATCCTTCTTGTGCGAGACCTCCATCTCGAAGACCTGCACCAATTCCTCGACGATCGCCTCCAGCGATCCGGCCGCGTGACCGGTGCTGCGTTCGGTCGGCATGACGGTCGCCGACAGGTGGTAGTCCGGTACCGCGTCACGCCAGTGATCGGGTTCCGTCGCGGCCACCACGGCGTTGCGTCCTTGCAGATGCAAGGGCACCTCGGCTGCGGCGGATTCTGTTGTCTCGACACTCATTCGACATCTCCTGTTTCCAGTCCAATTGCGGGCCAACGAACCTCGGAGGGCGGATAGAAAGTATCAGCGAGCGGATCCGCTGTCGCGCCGGGCGTAATCGACCTGGACATGAAATATGGTGTCCTGCATGGCATATAAGCGACACGTCGCGACACGTGCCGAACAGTCGGGAAGCTATTTTAGAGGAGTGACGTTGTGTCCGTTCGGGTTACGTGCCGACGGATGGCGCATATGAGCAAGTGGTGTCGACGGGATGGTGCGTGAACTGGCTTGCCGGATAGTTCTTTTCGAAACCCGCCGGTCACGGGCGACGCGGTGTCGCGAACGGCGGGCGTATCCTCGCGTCCCGATGTGACGCGGGTGACACCGCGACGGCATCGACGTCGGCGGGCGACGGTGCGGCTACCGATCGGGGCCGGCGGCGCATGCGGGGGCAGCGGTCCGGCTAGGGTCTGATGCGTCATCAGCTTCGCTCCGCTCGTCGATATGGAGGAGGAACGTTGCCTCGAATTGCCAAGGCCGACGAGGTGGACCTCGCCGGGCTGCTGGAGTTCGTCCGTCCCCGGCACCGCGCGGTCCTCATCACCACCCGGCGCGACGGCCGCCCGCAGAGTTCGCCGGTGAGCTGCGGTGTCGACGCCGAGGGGCGGATCGTGCTCGCCACCTATCCGCAGCGCGCGAAGACCGGCAATGCCCGTCGTGACCCGCGGGTCTCGTTGTGTGTGCTCTCCGACGACTGGGACGGACCCTACGTCCACGTCGACGGCCACGCCGAGGTCCTCGACATGCCGGCGGCGCTGGACGGGCTCGTCGAGTACTACCGGTCCATCGCCGGTGAGCATCCGGACTGGGACGACTACCGTGCCGCGATGCGGCGGCAGAACAAATCGCTGCTGCGCGTCACGATCGATCGCTGGGGGCCGATCGCCACCGGCGGATTTCCGCCGGACCTGGCGTAGTTCCGGTCCGGCATCTCAGTCGATCGGCACCGCGGCGATGGGGTCGGTGGTCGGCAGGGGGGAACCACCGGCCGGTTCGATCGTGACGGCGACCGTACCGGCGTCACCGAGGTGCACGATCAGGGGATCACCGGCGGTGGGGAGGGTGTCGAGCAGTCCTGCCGAATGTGGTTGTCCCGCTGCGGGTATCAGCCACAGTTGGATGGTGTGCCCGGTGGCCGGTCGGGGCACGGTGTCGAGTGCGATCGCTGCCGCGTCCAGTTGGCGGGAGGCGTCGACGATGAGGGTGCCGCCGCCGGCGACCGCGATGGTGCGTACCTGCGCATCGGCGTGGGTGCGGATCTGCTGGGCCGTGATCGTCGCGGAGACGTGGTGGTTGTGGTACGCGACGGCTCCGATGCCCGTGGCGCTCCCGAGGATCAGCACCGCCGCCGCGGCGGCGAGCAGGCGACGGGAGATCCCGAGGGGGCGTGCCGGTTTCGGCGCCGCGGGCAGCGCGGCGAGCAGGGCCGCCTCGAGATGCGGTGGGGCGGGGACGGAATCGGCGGCGGTCATGGCGGCGAGGGTGTCGCGAACCGCTCTCACGGTCGCCCGGAACTCGGTGGCGGTGGGCTCGTCGGCGCGGTCCAGCGCATGCTCCACGGCGCGGCGGTCCGCGGGCGACAGCGCGTCGAGCGCGTACGGGTAGGCGAGATCGGGTAGATCCGCGTGCCGTGGGATGTCAGTCATCGGTCACCGATCCGGTCAAGCAGGTCCGCAGGCGTGCGAGTCCGTCGCGGATTCGGGTTTTGACGGTATTGAGGGGGATGCCCAGCCGCCGGGCCACCTCGGCGTAGGTGTGGCCGCCATAATAGGCCAGCGCCACGGTCTCGTGCTGGGTGGCGGTCAGCACGGCCAGGCAGTCGGCGACGGCACGTTCGTCCGCGCGCTGGTCCACGGTCTCGGCGACGATGTCGTGGTCGCGGCCCAGATGCCGGTGACCGTAGGTGAGTTCGCGACCGGCGGCGGAGGTTTCGCTGCGCACCCGGTCGACGGCGCGGCGGTGGGTGAGCATCATCAGCCAGCCGATCGGGCTGGCCAGCCGGTCGTCGTACCGCCCGGCCAGTGACCACACCTGCAGGTAGACCTCCTGGGTGACCTCCTCGGCGGTGGCCCGGCGGCGCAGCACCCGCAACGCCAGGCCGAACACCCGGTGCTGGGTGGCTCGGTAGAACTCGGTGAACGTGTCCCGGTCGCCGTCGGCGATCCGCGCCAGCTGGGCCGCCAACTGCCGATTGTCCGCACCGGACTCGCCGGCGTGGACCGGGCACGAATCCGGTGGTTCGGGTGGGTGCTCACCGGTGAGATCGAGGCCGGTCGGGCGGAAACGCTGATCATCTGCCATGGTCATCCGTTTTCGGATCGGACGTGCGCGGATGTGGGTGCACGATTCAGGTCGGCGAGCCCCTGCCCACAGATCGGTAGTACCGGAGGGTAGCTGTGCGGGCCGCGTTGCGCGACATCCCGGGTGGAGAACGTTCGCTCGCAGGGATTCCGCGGCCGGACCGAAAAGATTCGCCGGCCGACCAAACCGGGGCCCGCCGGACCACGAAGTCCCTCCCATGAGGACAACCATGGAACCGGTTCACCCTTGCGTCGCTGTCGGATTCGCATTGTCCGGGACCGCTGTGGCGACGGCCGCCTGATGCCGGCCACGGCCGTCGGCACCCGCCGGACCCGGCCCGATCACTGCGAACCGCTTCGGAGGAATCATGCAGGTACGGGCGTGACCGAACCGGACGACGGAGTGTCGTCGGCGTCCCGGCAGCTCGTTTCGGTGGCCGAGCCGGAGGCCGACGAGACCTCGTCCGCGCGGATGGCCGAACTGCTCGCGGCGGTCGCGGACGGTGATCGGGACGCGTTCACCGTGTTGTATCGCCGGACCAGCCATCGCGTATTCGGACTCGCGCTGCGCACGGTGCGCAACCGCGCCACCGCCGAGGAGATCACCCAGGAGGTGTATCTCCAGGTGTGGTCGCTGGCCGGACGCTACGACGAGCGGATGGCCGGTCCGATCGGCTGGCTGATGATGCTCACCCATCGGCGCACCGTCGACCGGATCCGCGCCGACAGCGCCGCCAGCGGACGCGAAACCGTCTACGGCGTGGCGGTTCTGAGCCGCGACTACGACAGCGTCAGCGAAGCCGTGGAACAGACGCTGGAGGAACGCGCCGTCCGCGGCTGCCTCGGCACGCTGACGCCGGTGCAGCGGGAAACGATCATGCTCGCCTACTACGGCGGCCTCACCTATCCGGAAGTGGCCGAGCGCCTGGGCATTCCGCTGGCGACGGTGAAGGCCCGCATCCGTGACGGACTGAAGAAGCTGTCGGTGGCGCTGTCGGGACGGGGGCTGCGATGAATCCCGTCCCGTCGGATCCCGAACTGCTCGATCTGGCCTACCCGTACGCGCTGGACGCGATGGGCGAATTCGAGCGCCGGGCCATCGAACGGCGGCGGCGTCGCGCCGACCGGCTGACCGCCGCCGAATTCGACGCGGTCGTCCACATCGTGCGCGGCACGCTCGCCACGATGAGCATCCTGACCGCCAGCCCGGCACCTCCCGAGCTGGAGCGGCGGATCATCCGCGCACTCGACGACGCCGTGCGGACCTCGTGCGACCCGGTCCTGATCGCACCGGTTCCGGAGACCCGCCGTCGCGTCCGGTTCGGCACGGTCGTGGCGGCGGTGGCGATCGTGCTGGCCCTCGGCGGCGGTGCGGTCGCCGTTCATGGGCGTCTGGCCGATCGTCCCGGTCCCGGCGACGAGCGCGTCGCCGCGGGTCCCGACACCGCGCCGGACATCCGCGTGGCCGAGGTGCGGACCGGCGGACGACTGGCGATCCGCGCCTCGGCGTCCTCGAGGACAGCGGAGGTCCGCTTCGACGGCGTGCCCGCGCCGGCGGCCGGGCAGTCCTATCAGATCTGGCTGGTCGCCGAGGGTGCACCGCCGCGCTCGGTCGCCGTCGTGCCGGCGCTGCCGGCCGGTCCGGTGTCCGTGCCGTACCGGGCCACGGACGTGCTCGCGCTCACCGTCGAGCCGGCCGCCGGTTCACCCCAGCCGACGAGCGAGCCGATCGCCACGCTCGGCCCGGCCTGACGACCGTGAAACCCGTTGCGCCCGAGGCTGATATACATTGTGCGGGCGGCCCGCCCCTGTCGCTCGCACCGGGCTGCGCGAAACAACGTGTGCGACCGGCAAACCATCGACCCGGGCAGGGCGAAGTCCTACCGCACCGCGATTCCGAGACCGACGCAACCCGGACAGAAGGGGACGATTGTGGGAACTCGATCCATACGTTCGACGGCAGTGCACTGGGGTCTGGCGTGCGCGCTGCTCGCCGCCACCGGAATGGCGGTGACGAGCGCACCCGTCACCGCCGCACCGGATACCGCCGGGGTCGTGTCCGCCGAGCCCGCCGGTGATCGGCAGGAGATGGTCACCGTCTTCTCCCCGGCCATGAACAAGACCGTCCCGATCCAGGTCCTCCATGCCGCGGACCCCGCACCACGACCGACGCTGTACCTGCTCAACGGTTCTCAGGGGGGACCGAACGAAAGTGGTTGGGACGCACAGACCGACGCGCTGGACTTCCTGCGCGGCCAGGATGTGAACGTGGTCAACCCGATCGGCGGCAGCAGTTCGTACTACACCGACTGGCTGCGTGACGATCCGGTGCTCGGCCGCAACAAATGGCAGACCTTCCTCGACGACGAACTGCCACCGATCATCGAGGAGTATCTGCACGCGGACGGGAAACGCGCCGCCGCCGGTGTGTCGATGAGCGGTACCTCGGTGCTGAATCTGGCCATCGCCAAACCCGGATTCTGGAACAGCGTGGCCTCCTACAGCGGATGCGCGCAGACCTCCGACCCGGTCGGGCACGAGTTCGTGCGCATCACGGTCGAGAACTGGGGTGGCGCAAGCAGTGTCGAGAACATGTGGGGTCCCGCCGACAGTCCCGTCTGGCGCGCCAACGATCCGCTACTGCACGCCGAACAGCTGCGCGGAACCGCGATCTATCTCAGTGCCGGCAACGGTGTTCCGGCGGCGCCGCACGACACCCCGGCCGATCGGCGCGTGCAGGAGGGCCGGATCCCGTTGCCGGTGCAGATCGCGTTCGGAGGACCGATCGAAGCCGCGATCCACTATTGCACCGTGAACCTCACCGATCGGCTGCACAGTCTGAATATCCCTGTGACAGTGGACGATCGGCCGGACGGTACCCACTCGTGGGGCTATTGGGAGGACGAATTGCATCGGTCCTGGCCGTTTCTGGCGCGGGCGATCGGTAGCCGGACGAACTGAGGCGGGTGGCCGAGTTCACGTGCAGCAGTTGGGGTCCAGGACCCGGCACAGCGCGGCGAGCGCGTCCCGGCGGCCGCGGTGGAGCACGTTCATGCCGTGGCGTTCGGAGTCGACCAGGCCGGCCTTGCGCAGCTGCGTGAGATGGTGGGAGACAGTCGATTCCGACACGCCGACCGCCGCCGCGAGGTCCCCGCTGTTCTCCGCACCCGCGGGACTGGTCAACAGCAGCGACACCAGCTTCACCCGCACCGGATCCGCGAGCGCCTTCAACCGCAGCGCCACCTCGAGCGCGGCGGCGTCGTCGACCGGGGCGGCGGCGACGGGCGTGCAGCAGACGGGGGCGGACATGTCGATCACGGGCAGTGCCTTGGGCATGTGACCGACTCTACCCGCAGGTATTGACATATGTCGTAAAGGTGGCAGACTCGGCACTCGCCAAGCTTTTCGATATATGTCTCACAACTGTGGAGGTTCGGCCATGTCCCGTGTGCAGCTCGCTCTCAACGTCGACGATCTCGACCGGGCGATCGCGTTCTACTCGACCCTGTTCGGCACCGCACCGGCCAAGCTCGAGCCCGGCTACGCGAACTTCGCGATCGCCGAACCCCCGTTGAAGCTCGTGCTGCTGGAGAACCCCGGCTCCGGCGGCACCCTCGACCACCTCGGCGTCGAAGTGGAGACCTCCGGCCGGGTCCACGCCGAGATCGCGCGCCTGTCGGACGCGGGCATGTTCACCGAGGAACAGATCGCCACCACCTGTTGCTTCGCCACCCAGGACAAGGTCTGGGTGACCGCCCCGGACCGCGAACGCTGGGAGGTGTACACGGTCCTGGCCGACAGCGAGACCTTCGGCGCCGCACCGGAATTCGCCGGTGCTGCGGTCACGGCCTGCTGCGGCCCGGCCACCACCACGGCCGAGAGCGCATGCTGTTCGGCCGAGACGAAGGCCGCTGCCGTCGCCTCGGGTGCGCAGTGCTGCGGCTGACCTCCACCGGGCGAGCGCTGCTGGCCGAGTTCATTGGTACCGGTGTGCTGGTCGCGGTCGTCGTCGGGTCCGGTATCGCCGCACAGCAGCTGTCGCCCGGTCAGCCCGGTCTGGAGCTGCTGGAGAACTCCACCGCCACCGTCCTCGGGCTGGCCGTGGTGATCCTGCTGTTCGGACCGGTCTCCGGCGCTCACCTCAATCCGGTTGTGTCACTGGCCGACTGGCTGACCGGCCGCCGCACCCTGGCCGGTCTCGCGGGCACCGTTGCCTACATCGCGGCGCAGACCGGCGGTGCGGTCGCGGGCACGGTCGTCGCCGACGCGATGTTCGATCAGGCCGCCGTGCACATCTCGGCGCACCACCGCGTCACGGGTGGGCACCTGCTCGGCGAAATCGTCGCCACCGCAGGCTTGATCGCGCTCGTCACCGCCTTGGCCCGCACCGGCCGCACCGCTGTCGCCCCGGCCGCGGTCGCGGCGTGGATCGGCGCGGCCTACTGGTTCACCTCGTCGACCAGCTTCGCCAACCCCGCCGTCACGATCGGCCGCATGTTCACCGACAGCTTCGCCGGCATCGCCCCCACCTCCGCCCCCGCGTTCATCGCCGCCCAACTGCTCGGCGCACTACTCGGCCTCGCCATAGCCACACTCTGCTACCCCACGCCATCCGCTACCGACGGAACTACCGCCGTCGCCGACGCCACCGCCGAGACCGCCACCACCGGGACCCGGACCGCCGGGACCACCGCCGCCGTCAACCCCGCCACTGCCACCGCCGGGACGGAGACCGCCGTCGCCGGGACCGCCGTCGCCGAGCCTGCCACCGCTGACTGAAAGAACTTGCTGCGCAATGACTTCCACCCCACCCAGCGTGTTGTTCGTGTGTGTCCACAACGCCGGACGCTCGCAGATGGCTCAGGGCTTCCTCACCGCGCTCGCCGGTGATGCCGTCGAGGTCCGGTCCGCCGGTACCGAACCCGCCGACCGGATCAATCCCGCCGCCGTCGCGGTCATGCGTGAAGTCGGCATCGACATCACCACCGCGACGCCGAAGATCCTCACCGCCGATACCGTCGCGACCTCCACCGTGGTCGTCACCATGGGCTGCGGCGACACCTGCCCGTATTTCCCCGGCGTCGAGTACCGCGACTGGACACTGCGCGACCCGGCCGGTCAGGACATCGCCACCGTCCGGGCGATCCGCGACGACATCCGTGCACTCGTGCAGGAACTCGTCGCCGAACTGCTCCCCGGCACCTGAATCACCTTGTCGGGCAAACGTTCTCCACCGGGACGGCGAGCGCGGCCGCGTCTCCGGTTATCGGCGGGCCGGTGCCTCCGCCGATCGGCGGACCGTCCGGACGCGGCTCACGGGTCGGCCATGCGGCGGCGGCAGGTGTTCACATCCCGGTCCGGTTGCTCGTCTCGTGGCTGCGCACCAGTTCCCGGCCGACCCGTTCCAGGTAGCGATCGGGGCTGCCCAGCAGGCGGCTGTAGCTCAGCAGTCGCTTGAGGTAGAGGTGTGCGTCGTGCTCCCAGGTGTAGCCGATACCGCCGAACACCTGGATGGCCTGATCGCCCACGCCGGCCAGGCGGCCGGAGAGGGCCTTGGCTCGCAGTGCGGCGAGGTGGCGCTCGGCGGGATCGGCGGCGTCCGCGGCCCACGAGGCGTACATCACCGCGCTGCGGGCGAGTTCGACCGTCTCGTACATGTCGACACAGAGGTGGGCCACAGCCTGGAAGCCGCCGATGGGCCGTCCGAACTGCCGGCGCGTCTTGGCGTGGTCCAGCGTCATGGCCAGTAGTCGGCTCGCGGCGCCGAGCGCGTCGGCCGCGCCGGCGACCAGGACGTCGTCGGTCAGCGCCGCGACCACGTCGTAGTCCGCGGTGGCGAGCACCACACCCGGTGCGTCGTCGAGGGTCACCCGAAACATCTTGCGGCTCTGATCGATTCCGCTCCGGGCCTCGATCCGGACGGCCGGTGACGCGGTCGGCACGGCGATGAGGACCGCGGGCCCGTGGTGCTCGGCCGCCACCAGCAGGACGTCGGCGGCCGCGGCGTCGGGTACCTCGTCGAGCACTCCGTGCAGCACCGCGCCGTCGCGTTCGTGGCTGAGGTCCGAGGCGCCGGCCCACGGGAGGGCGACCGTCGCGATGGTGGTCCCCGCGGCGAGGCCGGCGTACGGGTCGGTGGCGCCGAACCGGTGCAGGGCTCTGGTGGCGGCGACGGCGCTCGACAGCCACGGGCCCGGGTGCAGCGCGGCGCCGAACTCCTCGCCGACCATCGCGGCCTCGACCATCGACAGGCCGAGACCACCGTGCTCGGCGGGTACCAGCACGGCCGTGGCACCGATCGCGGCCAGACCCCGCCAGACCGGGTCGGTCATGCCGGTCGGGTCGTTCAGCAGGGGACGCACATGATCCGCCACGGTCGCCTGATCGGCGAGAAACCGGCGGGTCGTCTCGCGCAGGGCCGATTGTTCGGCGGTCGGTTCGAGGTTCATGATCGTGGCAATCCCAGGACGCGGCGGGCGGTGATGTTCTTGTTGATCTGGGTGGTGCCACCGGCGATGGTCAGCGCTCGCGCGGTCAGGCGGAAGTCGGCCCACGGTCCGGTGGCGCCGTCCTCGCACAGCGTGTCGAACGCCAGTTCCGCCAGATCCTGACCCAGTTCGCCCCAGACCGATTTGGCCAGGCTCGCGTCGGCGAAACCGTCACCGCCGTGCAGCCCGGCGGATATCGCGCGCTTGCACAGCACCTCCAGGCAGGCGATCCGGACGTCGAGTTCGCCGAGACGGCGCAGCACCGCGGGATCGTCGGTCGCCACGCGGCCGCTGATCTCGGTGGTCCCGAGATCGGAAACCAAGTCCAGCAGGCGAACTCGCATCTCGGCGTACAGCCGGGCCGCACCCGCCCGCTCGTGGCTCAAGGTGGTGGCCGCGACCTGCCAGCCGCCGTCGAGCGGACCGAGCAGTGCGTCCGCGGGTACTCGCACCTCGTCGAAGAAGACTTCGGCGAAATCCGCGTCGCCGTTCAGGGTGACCAGCGGCCGGGCATCGATGCCCGGTAGCGACATGTCCACGATCAGGCACGAAATACCCTTGTGCGGTGGCGCTTCGGGGTCGGTCCGCACGTAGAGCTGGCACCAGTCGGCGCGGTGGCCCAGCGAGGTCCAGATCTTCTGCCCGGTGACGACGAACGAATCGCCGTCGCGCACCGCGCGGGTCCGCAGGGACGCCAGGTCGGATCCGGACTCGGGCTCCGACATGCCCTGGCACCAGATGTCGTCCGCGCGCTGCATGCGGAGGAGCAGCTCGTGCCGTTGTGCCGCAGTGCCGTACTGCATGATCGCGGGAGCGATGTTGTTGATCCCGATGATATTCAGCGGGACCGGGACTTTCGCCCGGGTCGTCTCTTCGGCGTAGACGAGTTGCTCGAGCGGCGTGGCCTCGCGCCCGCCGTACTCGCGAGGCCAGGCGACGGCGCCCCAGCCCGCGTCCGCCATCTTCGCGTTCCAGGCGAGCAGGGTGGCGAAGGCGTAGGGGTCGGTGCCGCGATGTTTCCCGGCGGCGATCACGTCCGGAGTCAGATGGGCCGCGAGCCAGGTGCGGATTTCCTTGCGGAACCGCACGGCCTCGTCGGAGTAGGAGAAATCCACGTTCTTCCTTTTCACGGCAGGAACACGCGACTGGCCAGCCAGCGGCCGTCGACGAGGTCCATCGTCATCTCCACCCGGCTGCGGTCCACCCGGGCGTCGGGGGAGGCGGAGTTGGTGACGGTCTGATCGATGAACAGCAGCACCTCGACCTTCCGGGTCGTGGCCGATTTCACCGCCGCGTCCAGGACGGTTCCCTTGCCGCTGGCCTTGTTGTCCTGCAACAGCTGCCGCAACTGGCCGCTGGAGCGGGTGTACATATCCTTGAAATCGCCGGTGGCGCCGTCGAGTACGGCCTTGAAGTTGCCGTCGAGATTGTTCGCGTCCACATTCGTCAGGGTCACCGCGTAACTGCGCGCCGCGGTCAGCGCAGCCTGCGACGCGGAGTCGATATCGTTGTGCTGCTTCAGTTTCCAGCCGAAGATCGCGGCGAGGGTGGTCGCGGCGATCGCGACGACGACGACCAGGACGGCGGCGGCGCGGCGGACGCCGCGCCCGGACGGCAGCCGCCGCCGGTCCCGGATTTCCGTGGTGCGGCGCCGTTCCGGCTCCGCGGAATCGGAATCGGGTTGTGCCGTCTCGTCTTTCGCATCCGTGTGCACGTCGGTGTCGATATCGTTCATGGGATTCCTCGTGATTCGCTGGATCACTTCGGCGGGTCGCCGTATGCCGGTCCGCCGTAGGTGAGTGGGAAGGACTGCGGGCCGGTCGGGACCTCGCCCGCTCGGTCCTGTTCGTGGCCGGGTGGCGCCACCGCGGGGTCGGATTCGCCGGGCGGGCGCGGGGCGTTGCGTGCGCCGCGGATCAGGACCGACGGATCGTCGTCCGGGCAGGAGGTGTACAGATACGGCGCGGGGAAGTCCGGTCGCGACGGCTGTGATCGCGGATGGTCGTAATCGCAGGTCGGATGCGGGTAGAGGCTGACGATTCCCCAGATCCCGCCGTCGTGGATCGCCTCGTCCGCGATGGCGCCGAGCGTGGATCCCGCCCGCCCCTGCGGGAAGAAGAACTCCTGGAACGCGGGTATGCGGACGTAGGCCATCTGACCGACGGTGAGGAGGTTGCCGAGCAACTGCACCATGGTCGGGGAGTTGTCGGCGATGAGGCCGTCCATCACCTGCAACATGGCGGGGGTGGTATCCACCAGGGTGCCGAAGCCGCCGTTCATCTTCGCCACGCCCTGCATCACCGCATCGGTGTTGCTCGCGGCTCGTTGCAGGCCGGGGCCGGAGTCCGCGACGAGCGTGAACACGGTGCGACTGTCCCGCAGCAGGCCGACGGTCTGGGGCAGGACCGAGTCCAGTGTGGCGATGAGGAAGGTGCCGCCGTCGATCACCTGGGCCAGCTTCCGCGGCCCGGCCGGGCCGATGCCCAGTTCCTTGATGATGCCCCCCAGCTGGGCCGGATCGATCTGGGCCAGCATGGTGTCCATCGAGGCCAGCGTCTTCCACAGCGGGGCCGGTGTGGAGGTGCGGTCGGCCGGTACGACCGAGCCGCTGGTCAGATACGGGCCGGAATCGCGGTCAGGTTCGAAGTCCAGATACTGCTCACCGGCCATCGACAGCGTCTTCACGCTCACCTGCCCGTCGGCCGGAATCCGGGTGGCGGCATCGTATTCGGCGACGGCGACGACTCCGTCGCGGGTGATTTCGACGGAGCGGACCTTACCCACCGGCACGCCCCGCAGCGCGACGGCCCGGCCGGGCAGCAGCCCGCCGGAATCGGCGAGTTCGACTCGCACCGTGGTGGTTCGAGCGGTCGGGTCGACGCCCAGCGCGCCGAAGGTCATGTACAGCAGGCCGAGGACGAAGACCAGGCCCAGCCCGGTGGCCGATCCGGCCAGTCGCCGCCGCTTCGCGAAATCGCCTGCCGTCAGCAGTATTTCGCTGGGACGCTCGAGCAGCCACCGGCGGGGGAGGCCGGGCCGGGGTTCCGGACGGCGGGTCATCGGCCGGGTCCGGTCGCTCGGTCGCGCAGCCGCAGCAGCGTATAGGTGAGGCTGCCGACGAACGCCTGCCAGTCCGTGCTGTCGGGGATATGACTGCCGGAGGTGTCGCCGGGGTGGGCCGGGTCCGGCAGGGCGCCGACGGCCAGGTCGGACCATTCTGCGTCGGCGTGGGCCGCGGCGCCGTTGGTGGTCTTGGTGACCGGGCCGATCACGCCGTTGAGGGTGTTCAGGCTGGCTTTCGGATCGTGGGCCGCGGCGGCGAGCTCGCGCGAGATCGTGTTGAGATTCGCGATGATGCCGGAGGCCTCGCTGCCGTTGACGGCGGGCAGTTTCTCCAGATCGCCGGTGATGGCGTCGATCTGCCGGACCAGTGTCAGGGCCTGCCGGGCATTGTGGTCGATCGTGGTCATAGCCGGTCCGGTCGCGTCGACGAAGTCGTTCAGGGTGTTCTGCTGCGCGGACAGCACGCCGATGAGCCGGTCGATCCCGTTCAGCGCGGCCTTGATGTCCGCGGAGCGGTCGGCCAGCGCGCGCACGAGCCGGGTGGTGTCGGCGATGAGGTCGGCGACCTGGTCGCCGCGGTTGCCGACCGCCTTGCCCAGGCCGTTGACCAGCGTGGTGAGGTTGCGCACGGCGCCGCCGTTGACCAGCAGCGATGCGGTGGTCAGGACCTCCTCGATGGTGGCCGCGGCCGACGTGGCATCCAGTGGGATGCGGTCGCCGTCGCGCAGATCCGGTGTCGCCGCGGTGGCGTCCGCCGGTGGGCTGATCGAGACGAATACGTCGCCCAGCGGTGTGGCGGTGCGCAATTCGGCGTGGCTGCCCACCGGCAGCACGACATCGTGCCGGATCCGCATGGTCACCACGGCGGTGAAGTTGTGCACCGCCGTGCCCGAGACGTCGCCGACGTCGGCGCCGCCGAGGCGCACCTTCGCCCGGGCCGGCAGGTTGAGGGCATTGGTGAACTCGGCGTGGATCGTGTAGGTCCCGCTGCCGGGGCCGGGGGCCGGCAGCGGCAGCCGATCCAGGCCCACCCCGCAGCCGCTGCCCGCGCCGGCGACGGCGGCCGCACACGCGGCGGCCATCGCCACTCTGAGCGAACTGGTTGTCATTTCTGTTGCCTCGCAATAGCTTCGAGCATCGCGGTGAGACCGAAATCGGGCCCGAAATCCTGTAATGTGCCGGTGGCGCAGCCCAGTTGGCGCAGCCCGAGGGAGTTGCAGACCTCCTTCACCAGCTGGCTGTCGAAGACGATCTTCTCCAGCAGTGGATGGGCTCGGACGCCGTGATGCTGGAAATCGACTGCGGCATAAGCGTTGTCGAGCAGCAGGGGGCTGAGATCGATGAACTCCGCGAGCTGGTCGCGATAGTCGGCCAGCGTGCGCAGGAGGACCGCCGAATCGCCGACCGTCGTCGCGATGGCCGGCCGATCCTGGGTGAGCAGGTCGGTGGCCTGCCGGATCAGGTCGTCGATGGCGGTTCCGGTGGTGCCACTGCCGAGATCGAGATCGGCGAGCAGGTCGGTCATCTGACCGGCGGCCGTGTCGAACTGCCGGATCTCCTGGTCGTGCTGTGCGGCGGCATTCGTCAGGCGCGCGAGCTGGTCGACGATATCGGTGATCTTGCCGCGGGTTTCGGCGCCGCCGTCGCTGCCCATGGCCAGCGCCCGGGCCAGGGCGTCGAGCGTGGCCTTCATCTCGGGACCGCTGCCGGTGGTGGTGGCCGCCGCGGTGGCGAGCAGGCGCGCGACGGGTCCGTCGCCGGGCCGGTCACCCTGGAGCTGCCCGGCCATCCGGTCGGCCACGCCGAGCAGTTTGTCGAATTCGACGGGGGTGCGGGTGTGGTCGAGCCCCAGGTGCGCGTGGTCGGCCAGCGCCGGGCCGCCGCGGTAGACGGGCGTGAATTCGACGTGCCGGTCGGTGAGCACCGAGGTGGAGACCGTGACCGCGGTCGCGTCGGCCGGGATCCGGACCGACGGTTCGAGTTCCATGGTGACCTCCACCCGGGTGCCCTGTGGCTCGAGGTGGGTGATCTTGCCGACCGGCATGCCGAGTACGGCGACCGAATTCCCGACGTACAGTCCGGCGCCGCTGTCGAACGAGGCGGTGACGGTGTGGTTGTGGTGGGTGAGGCCGGTGGCGTCACCGGAGCAACCGGCGACCACGCTCAGCGCCAGCGCCAGCAGCGATCCGACGATGGTGGACGCTCTCATTTGCAGTCCTCGAAGTACTGCGGCAGATTCAGTTGCTGTGCGCGGCCGCTGAGCGCGCACATGAACGAGTCGATGAGGGGACCGGCGGTGTCGGTGACCTCGAGTTCGTTGGCCGTTCCGGTGGCATTGGTGAAGTTGCGCACCGGAATCGGAAGTATCTGCAGGAAGCTGCGGATCAGATCGTCGTGTGCGGTGAGGCTGCCGAGGAAGCCGTTCAGCCCGGCGAGCAGCCGGTCCAGCCCCGGCCGGTCGTCGACGGTGAGGGTACGCAGCTGCGTGACCAGCCGGGTGGTGCCCGCCATCAGCTTCTCGATGGCGTCGCGGCGAACAACGATCTGCTGCAACAGATCTCGGCCCTGCCCGACCACCGCCGAGAGGGTCTGCTCCTGTGCGGACACGAGCGCGGTCAACCGCTGGGTGCCGGTGAGCAGCGAGTTCAGCTGATCCCGATGCTGGCCCAGGATGTTCGCCAGCGACTGGATGTTGCGCAGCATGTCCGGTAGCACCTCGGGCAGCCCCGCCAGCTGGGTGGCCGCGGTGTTCAGCGAGGCCGCGAGTTGCCGGGTGTCGAGTTGGTCGAAGGTGACGGTGGCGTCCTGCAGGGCCTGTTGCAGATCGTAGGGAACCGCGGTCTGCGCCAGCGGAATTCGCTGGTGCGGCAGGTCGGCCGCACCCGCGGGCCGCAATTCGACGTAGCGGGAGCCGAGCAGGGTGGTCAGCTTGATCGATGCCCGGGTGTCGCGTCCGAGGTGTACCGAGTCACGGATCCGCATGCCGACGACGACGCGGTCCCCGTCGAGGCGTTCGCCGGTGACGGTGCCGACCGGTACGCCGGCGACGGTGATCGGATCACCCGCGCGCAGCCCGGCCGCCTGCGCGAATTCGCCGTCGTAGCGCCGATCCCCGGGCCCCCAGGAATTGATCACGACCACGACGGCGAGCACCGCGACCAGCGCGATCATGGCCGTGACACCGAGCGAGCTCTTGCGATGCTGGTCCAGGGGACGGCGGACGACGGCTATCGTCCGGCGGAAGTAGTTGTGAGAGTTCATGATTCACCTACACATCGCGGAGTGTTGAACCGTGC
Source organism: Nocardia sp. BMG111209 (assembly GCF_000381925.1). NCBI lineage: Bacteria > Bacillati > Actinomycetota > Actinomycetes > Mycobacteriales > Nocardiaceae > Nocardia > Nocardia sp. BMG111209. The sequence continues at coordinate 2,576,990 of NZ_KB907307.1, read as the reverse complement.
CGGACGGGGTCGCGGCGGCGACGATGGTCGCGACCACCGTCGACAACGCCGGAACCAGGGTCACGTCGAAGGTGCACGGGTAGATGTCGAGATAGGCCCCTTCCTGGGTGACCCGGGCCAGACCCTGGAACATCGGGGGAAGGTTGTAGCCGAGATAGGCGAACGCGTCCTTGTCGGCGTTGACGTGCGCGGTGAAACCGGGCCCGCGATGCAGCAGGTCGTTCAATTGCGGTTCGGCGGAGTCCATCACGGCGCCGACCTGTCCGGTGAGCACGGCGACCCGATCGAGGGTGCCGGTCAGTTCGTCCCGGTGACGGCTCAATCCGTCGATGAGCGTGCGTGATTGGGTCAGCACCGTCTGCAATCCGGCGCTGCGGCCGGAGAGTCCGGAGACGACGGTGTCGAGATTCGCGATGATGGCGCCGAGCACCTGATCCGGTCCGGCCAGTGACTGTGCCAGCGAGGCGGTTTGGGCGACGAGCGCGGCGAGGGAGCCGTTGTCCCCTTGCAACGCCTTGACCAGGGCGTCGGTGAGATTGTTGACCTGCGCGGTGTCCAGGCCACCGAACAGCGGCTCGAACCCGTTCAGCAGGCCCGACAGATCGAACGACGGATCGGTGTGATCGAGCGGGATGACCGCGCCCGCGGGCAATGCCGCCGGGTTGCCGACCTGCGAGGGAGCCAGGCCGAGATAGCGCTGGCCCACCACGTTCTGATAGGTGATCGAGGCCCGGGTGGTGCCGAACAGCTGCTGATCGGCCTGCACCCGGAAGGTGACCTTCGCCCGGACGCCGTCCGGATCGGCGCGGTCGGCGCCGTCCAGGTCGACGTGGTCGACCCGGCCGACGCGGACCCCCGCCATCCGGACGTCGTCGCCGGAACGCAGTCCGGACACATCGCTGAAAATGGCGGAATACGTTCGGGTGGAACCGTTCACACCGCGATCGAGGGTGTCGAAGGTGATCCACAGCAGGGCCGTGGCCACGACCAGGAAGACACTGAGGCCCAACAGCGGGCGGCGGTATCTCATCGGGGTCCTCCCGGCGGCGTGGTGGCGGCGAGGATCTGTGCGAGCAGCGATTCGGTCGCGGCCGGATCGCCGCCGAGGATGGCGCTCAGCGGATCGGCTTGCGCCGCAGCCGGATCGGGCGCCGGATAGGTGCGCGACGCGAGTGCGGCCGGAAGCTGCGGGGTCGGTACCGATTCCGGTGCGGTGCGGCAACTGGCTCCGGCCAGCGCGCCGTAGCGGGGGCAGTCCGCGCGGGTGTACAGATCGTGCGGAGTGAGCTCCAGGACGAATTTACCCAGGCCCACGTTCTGGTCCCGCTTCCAGAACTCCCGGGTGAAGTTGCCGGACAGGCGCGTGATCACCTCGACGATCTCACTGAACGAGGGACTGCCCGCACCCCAGACGTCGAGGACCGGCGCCATCTGCCGGTTGGCGGTGACCAGCTCGTCGGCGTGCCGGTCCAGGCCGCCGGCCACGGTGGCGGTCGTGGAATTGCCCGCCGCCAGCAGCCGAACCAGGCCGGCGTCCTGTTCGGCCAGGGTGCGTTCGGAGACGACCGTGTGGTGCAGGGCATCGAGCAGATCCGGTGCCGCCCGGTCGAGTCCGCGCACCGCCTCGGTGAGTTCGGTGATCGTGGACGGCCCGCCGTCGGGGGTGGTCAGGGTGTCGAGCCGGTTGACGATCTCGTCGAGTTGCCGGCCGGCGTCGAGCAGGGTGGCTCCCTTGCGGTCGGTGGCCTGCGCGACGGCCGCCAGCACGCCGACGGTGGTGTCGCTGCCGAGTCGGCTTGTCGCCGCGATGATTTCGCGCAACTTGGTGAGCGCGGTCTGCAGCTGCACGGTGGACAGACTGTGGTCCTGGGGGATGAGGTCGTGCGGCCGCAATCCGGGGGCCGGGCCGTTGTCGACCAATTGGATCGAGGAGACGGCGAAGACGTTGCTGGGCACCACCCGCGCCGTCACGGTGCGTGGAATGGTCTCGGCGAAGGACGGATCCAGCGCGATCCGGACCCGATTCGGTTCGCCGTGCGCGCCCGGGTCGACGCCGTCGACCGTACCGACCAGCGCGCCACGGAATTTCACGTCGGAGCGGGCGGGCAGTCCGTCACCCAGCTGCGCGAGTACCGCGGTGACCGGGACGGTGGACTCGAAGGTGCCGGTGGATTTCAGCAGCAGCACACCGACCGCGAGGGCGGCGGTGGCCAGCATCGCCACTCCGCGCAGGACCAGCGCACGTCCCGACGGCCCGCGGCCGTCGGTGTCGAACAGGATCAGCATCGGTCAGCCACCCAGCCGTGCACTGGCGCCGATTCCCCAGATCGCCACCGTCAGAAGGAGATTCACCACGATCATCACGGAGATGGCGGCACGCATGGCGCGGCCGGTGGCGACTCCCACGCCCTGCGGTCCGCCTGCGGCATAGAACCCGTAGTAGCACTGGATCGTCGAGGTGATGGCCACGAAGACGACGGCCTTCAGCACCGAGTAGGCGATGTCGGGACCGTTGAGCACCAGCGTGAAGTAGTGCTGGTAGGTACCGCCGGACAGGCCACCGGAGACGCTGACGATCGTTTGCACGACACCGTAGTTCACGCCGAGGCAGACCAGATACAGCGGGATCACCGCGAGCACCGAGGCCGCCAGCCGGGTGCTGACGAGATAGGGGATGGGCCGGATCGCGACCGACTCCATCGCGTCGATCTCCTCGGAGTTGCGCATCGCGCCGAGTTGCGCGGTGAACCGGCAGCCGGCCTGCGCGGCGAAGGCCAGCGACGCCATGATCGGCGCCACCTCCCGGGTCGCGGCGGTGGACGCGATCAGGCCCACCGCCGGTTCCATGCCCAGCAGGTGCAGGGCGTTGTAGCCCTCCAGCCCGATGATCGCGCCGCTGGCACCGCCGAGCACGATGATCACCCCGGCGGTGCCGCCACCGACGACGATGGATCCGTTGCCCCAGGTCACATCCGAGAGCAGGCGCAGGAATTCCTTGCGGTAGTGGCGCATCATGAGCGGGATCGAGGTGACCGCGTGCAGGAAGAAGGTCGCGATGTGTCCCTGCCGCATGAAGCCGCGCGCGGCTGCCTCGAAAGTGCCGGATACATAACGGGTTCCGTGTGGATGGTAGGTCGCGCCCATGTCACAGACCGGCTCTCGGGAACAGCAGCAGATACAGCTGGGTGAAGGCGACGTTCACGAGCATGAGCAGCAGGACCGAGGCGACCACCGTCGAATTCACCGCATTGGCGACCCCGGCCGGACCGCCGCGTGCCGACAATCCCTTCTCGCAGGCCACCACCGCGACGATGGCGCCGTACACGACCGCCTTGACGACCGCGAGCACCAGATCGCCGACGGTGGCGAAGGAGGCGAAGGTGGCGACGAAACTGCCCGGGGCGCCGCGCTGCACGAAGACGTTGAACAGATAGCCGCCGAGGAATCCGACGAAGCAGACGAATCCGGTCAGCGACACGCTGACCAGGATCGACGCCGCGAAGCGGGGCACCACCAGGCGGCGCACGACCGAGATGCCCATCACCTCCATGGCATCGATCTCGTCGCGGATCCGGCGGGATCCGAGGTCGGCGCACACCGCCGAGCCGACGGCCGCGGCCATCAGCAGCGCGGCGACCATCGGTGCGCCCTGGCGGATCACGGCCAGCCCGCTGGCCGCGCCCGCCAGCGACGTGGCGCCGACCTGCCCGGCCAGCAGGCCGAACTGGATGGACAGGGTCACGCCGATCGGCAGCGCCACGAAGATGGTGGGCAGCATCGCCGCCGACGCCATGAACGCCGCCTGCCGGACGAACTCCTCCACCGGAAAACGTCCCCGGATCAGGTCCAGCGCCAGGTACCGGGTGCTGCGGACACCGAGTACGAACTGGCCGCCGACGGTCTCGAACGCCGCGACCGGATGCCGGCGCAGATATTCGCGCGCCGATCGTGCCATGCGTTGCGAGGGAAGTAGTTCCGGCTCCCGTGCGGTATCGATGTGCTCATCGCCGTTGATTGCCAACCGGTTTCGCTCGACCGTCATGGACTGCATCCCTCGGGTATCTCATCTGATTCGGGACGAACCACCATCGGGTGCGAATCCGTCGATGGTGTGCTAATCAAGTGCTCAGCATGAACACGCTGAGCATATGATTAGCACGATGCAGACGGCCGGTCAACAGTGCTCGCACCGTCCGGCGGCCGGTCGGCGAGCGCGCCCGAATGATCGCTGCGCGTAAGCGAACCCGGTTCCGCGGTGCGGGCGAACCGGCTCCGGTCACGGCCGCTGCGTCCGGGTGGCGATGTTGCTGGGTAGCGTGGATCGGTGCGGCGCCGGGTGTGACGTCGCTGGGCCGTCCCGCGGTCGTGGCAATGTCCGGTGACGGCGAATCGGAGGTTTGGGGCAGATGGAATCGAAGCGGCGGATCGGTTCGGCCGACGCGAAGAATCGGAGCGTCCTGCTGGACGCCGCCGAGCGGCTGATGCTGGAAGAGGGCTACGCCGCGGTCAGTTCGCGGAGTGTGGCGCGCGCGGCGGGCCTGAAGTACCAGCTGGTCTACTACTACTTCCGCACGATGGACGACCTGTTCCTCGCCGTGTTCCGGCGGCGCGCGACGGACGGCCTGCGGCGGCAGGCGGACATCCTGAAGGCCGCGAATCCCTTGCGCGCCCTGTGGGAATTCGATCTGGAGGCGGCGTCCACCGGCGCGCTCACCATGGAATTCGTGGCACTGGCCAACCATCGCGAGGTGATCCGGGAGGCCCTGGCCGACTACTCGCGCCGGTTCCGGGAGGCCGAGATCGAGATCGTGCGCACGATCATGGCGCAGCATCCGGTCGATCTCGGCGGCGTGCCGGCCGAGGTGATGGCCTTCGTGATGGCGGGAGTGTCGCGGACGATCGCGCTCGAGGCCACCCTGGGCATGACCGTCGCGCACCCGGAAACCCTGTCGTTCGTGCGCGACCTGCTCGCGCGTTTCGGCGAGTTACCACCGGAAATGGCTGTGGGCGACTGATTTTCGCCGCCCCGGCACCCGGCCCGCGACCGGCCCCCGGGTCTTGACCGCTCCGGCCCGCGCATGCTAATCATGTGTTCAGCATTGCTGAGCGGTTGATTAGCACGGGTGGCGTCCGACCACCCTCGCAGCGCGCAGCAGACCTCGGTGTCCGGCGGCCGTGCCGATGCTGTGTCCTGACCAGGAGCCTGTCGTGAGCCTGTTCGACGAGATCGACTTCTTCACCGACACAACGATTGTCGACGATCCGTACCCCTACTTCGAAGCCCTGCGGGCCCGCTGCCCGGTGGTCCGCGAACCGCATCACGGCGTGCTGGCGGTGACCGGTTACGATGCCGCCGTCGAGGTGTATCGCAACCACGAGGTCTTCTCCAGCTGCGTCGCCCCGAGCGGTCCGTTCCCGGGCCTGCCGTTCGATCCCGAGGGCGCCGATATCGGCGCCCTGATCGAGCAGCACCGCGCCGCCTTCCCGCTGCACGAGCACATGGTCACCTTCGACCAGCCGCAGCACACCGCTCACCGGGACCTGCTGAAGGCGTTGTTCACGCCCCGGCGGTTGAAGGAGAACGAGGAGTTCGTGTGGGTGCAGGCGGACCGCATGCTCGACGAATTCGTCGAGCAGGGCAAGGTCGAATTCCTGCACACCTACGCGCAGCCGTTCGCGATGCTGGTGATCGCCAATCTGCTCGGTGTGCCGGAGGAGGACTACACCGCCTTCCGGCAGGTGTTGTCGAACACCTCACCTCCCGGCGCCATCGTCGACGAGATGATGGTCGGTAATCCGCTGGAGTTCCTGAGCACTCGTTTCACCGCCTACCTCGAGGAGCGGCGGCGGGAACCGCGCGCGGATGTGTTGTCCGCCTTGGCTTCCGCGCGTTTCCCCGACGGTTCGTTGCCGGAGATCGCCGACCTGGTGCACCTGTCGTCCTTCCTGTTCGCCGCGGGTCAGGAGACCACCGCGCGGGTGATGACGGCCGGTCTGCGGGTTCTCGCCGAGAATCCTGGCATGCAGGAGGACCTGCGCGCGGCCCCGGATCGGATCGCCGGCTTCGTCGAGGAATGCCTGCGGCTCGAGGCCCCGGTCAAGACCGATTTCCGGCTCGCCCGTGAGGCCACCACGATCGGCGGGGTGGACGTGCCGGCCGGGAGCATCGTGATGGTGCTGCCCGGTGCGGCCAATCGCGACCCGTCCCGATTCGAGAATCCCGGGGTGTTCGAACTCGATCGGCCCAATGCCCGCGAGCACATCTCCTTCGCCCGCGGCATCCACACCTGTCCGGGAGGGCCGTTGGCGCGCATGGAGTCTCGCATCAGTTTCGAACTGATTCTGCACCGCATGCGCGATATCCGGATCTCGGACGCCGAGCACGGTCCGGCCACCGCCCGCACCCTGCACTACGAACCGACCTACGTGTTGCGCGGACTCAGCGCGCTGCACCTCGAATTCACTCCGGCGCAATGAATTCCAGAGTAGCCATCGTCACCGGAGCCGCCTCGGGCATCGGCCTGGCGATCTCGCGCAAACTGGTCGAAGGGTCGCACGCCGTCGCATTGTTCGACCGGCAGGGTGAGGCCGTGCGGAAGGCCGCGGCCGAACTCGCCTTCGCCGGCGGCCGCACGACGGCCTTCGAGGTCGACGTGACCGACCGGACCGCCGTCGACGCCGCGGTCCGTGCGGTCCGATCGGAGTACGGCCCGGTGGAGATCGTCGTCACCAGCGCCGGAATCGAGGAGTTCACGCCGTTCACCGAGATCACGACCGAGCAGTGGGACCGGGTGCTCGCGGTCAATCTCGGCGGCACCTTTTCCTGCATTCAGGCGAGCGTCCCCGACATGATCGAGAGCGGATGGGGGCGGATCGTCACGATCTCCTCGTCGAGCGCACAATCCGGGGCCCGCAACATGGCCCACTACGTGGCGTCCAAGGGTGCGGTCATCGGACTCACGAAAGCCCTCGCCGCCGAACTGTCGCCGAAAGGCATCACGGTCAACAGCATTCCGCCGTCGATCATCGATACGCCGATGGCGCACCAGGCCACCGCCGCCGGCTTCTTTCCCGGCATCGAGGCCGTCATCCCGGCGACACCGGTCCGGCGGGCCGGCACCCCCGACGACGTCGCGGCCGCCTGCGCCTTCTTGTGTTCCGACAGTGCGGGTTTCATCACCGGCCAACTGATCGGCGTCAACGGCGGTCTCTACATCTGAGTAATTCGCTCGATCTCCCGGAGGGGACGATGAAGATCAATATCGATGCGGCCCGGTGCGAAGGCCACGCCCTGTGCGCAACCATCGCCCCCGGCATTTTCGAGGTCGGCAACGACGACCTGGCCACCGTGATCGACCCGGCGCCGGACCCGAGCTCCTGGCGGACCGTCCGCGCCGCGGTCGACGCGTGTCCCACACTCGCGATATCGATCTCGGAGAACGGCGACGACCGCTGAGCGGATCTCACCCGCGAGGCTGCGGGATCCGCAGTGTCACAGCCAATCTGCTCAGACCCGCGTCGGCGTGGCCTGCGGCGATCGACCTGCCGATCACCGCTCGTGCCGCGTCGAGCGCGCCCGTGTCGATGCCGTGTCGCTTCGCGGCGGCGATGACATGGCGGACGCTCGCATGGGCCGAGGCGATGGTGGAGCGTTCCCCGGGATGTTCCCCGGCGTCGATCCGGTCCGCGAATCGGGTGATCATCTCGGGCAGGATGCCACCGATGCCGGTGGCGAACGGCGCCAGGTCCCGCGCGCGAATCCCCTCGGCGGACGCGAGTGCGAAGGCATGCGCGACGCCGTGTACGGCAGTGGCGAAAAGATCCAGCAGCGCAATGTCATAGGCATTCGCACGACCGATGTCCGCGCCGAGATATACGGCCGAACCGATCACCTCGACATCCCCTCGCACGGCCGCGAACGCCTCGGGAGGGCCACTGTAGAGCACGGTCGCCGCCGGGGTGCCGATCAGCGGCGTCGGGCTGAGGATGGCGCCGTCGAGATAGGTAATGCCCTGTGCCCCAGCCGATTCGGCGAGACGACGGGCCTGGGCGGGCTCCCCGCTGGTGAGGTTGATCAGCGTGCGGCCACCGCGGTCCCGCTCGCCGAGCAGGCCGACGACCGCGTCGTAGTCGCGCAGGCACACGATCGTCAGATCGGTGCTGTGGATCGCCTCGTCGACCGTGCCCGCAACCCGGACACCTTGTGCGGCAAGGGTATCGGCTCGGCCCGGCGTGCGGTTCCACACGGTGGTCGGATGCCCCGCGGCGAGCAGCGCGGTCGCGAGGGCCCGGCCCATCGGGCCGAGGCCGAGCACGCTGACGGAGCGGCGGGAAGGCGGGTCGATATTCGTCATACGGCCGACGCTAAACCCTGACGTTGACGTGAGGGTCAAGTCCGTGCTGATCTGGGCAGGTGAACATCGGTGAGCTGTCGCGTCGTACCGGCGCGAGCGTGCGGGCACTGCGGTACTACGAGGAATGCGGCCTGCTGGCGCCCGAACGCCGCCCCAACGGATATCGGGAATTCGACGAACCCGCGGTCATCGCCGTTCGCCGCATCCGAATCCTGTTGTCGGCGAGCCTGCCGACGTCGGTGATCGCCGAGATCCTGCCGTGCGTCGTCGACGAAACCGTCGTGCTGGCCGGAACATGTCCCGAACTGCGCGACGGGCTGGCCCGCGAACGGAACCGGATCACGTCCGAGATCGACGCGATGGTCGAGGCCCGCGACATTCTGGATTCGCTGATCGGCCGCCCGATGGTGTCCTGAAGCCGTGACCGGGCAAGCCCTCCTCGCGCGGCGGTCAGGGCAGACCTGCCTGGTCGGGGAGCAGGGCCGGAGCGGCGCGCACGGCGTCGATCACCCGATCCGACAGCAGGCCCAGGCAACCCAGGTTCGGGAAACCCGGCCCCTGGCTGAAGCCGGCGAGGTTGGGCAGGAACAGCATCGGTGTCAGGCCGGTGACCGCGAGGTCGGGGCCGATGGTGGCGCGCAGCCCGGGCTCGTCGATCGGTGCGCCCGCCGACGACTCCAGCAGGTCCCGTGCCTCGGCGCTGAACAGCGCGAGGAACCACAGCGGATCACCGCCTGCCGCATCCACGACCAGGTCGAAGAGGTGTGCGGTCGATCGGCCGCCGACCTCCTGGACCGACAGCAGCACCGAGTCCGGGCCGGCGTCGGCGTGCCGGACCCGGCCCGGAAGGTGCCGGATCCGGTCGTCGGGTAACAGCGACTGCTGGACGCGCGCGGAGAACACGCTGCGGTCGGTGTGCCGGATCAGTTCGAGGCGCTCGTCCGGAGGCAGTTCGGCCCACCCGGAGGGATCGCTGTAGAGGGTGCTCTCGAAGTAGCTCTCACCGCGCGTGTACAGGGTCGCGTTCGGCGACACCACGACGATGCCGGCGCCGTCGTGCCGGGTGGCCAGGACATCGACCACGGCGGCGGCGGTTTCCCCTCCGCCGAGGACGGCGATCCGGTCCGCGGCGGGCAGGGAGCGGGTGGCGGCCAACTGCCAGAATGTCGAAACACTCAGCACCCGTGGCTGATTCGGGACCAGCACCGCGGTGGCCGGCCCCGGCCCGGTGATCATGACCGTGTCGGCATCGAGTTCCTCTTCGGTGGTGGTGGTCCGCGCCGTCAGCTGCCAGCGCCGGTGATCGGTCGACACCGACACCGACACCACCTCGGCCTCGACGAGTTCGAGATCGACCCGTCGCGCGACCCACCGCAGATAGTGCGCCCAGGTGTCGTGGCGCGGCGTCGGACGGCCGCGGTCGACCCATTCGGCATAGCCGCCGTGTTCGATGAGATAGCTGTGCCAGCTGAAACGCTGCATCCGCGTGTTGATCTCGGCGCTCACCCCGTCCGCCGGTGCGCTGCGGTACGGGAATCCGATGTCCTTCTCCGGGCTGGTGTCCAAGCGCCGACGACCATCGGTCCACCCGCCGCCGGGCAGCCAATGTCCGCCCACGCCACGGTGATCGAGCGCGCGCACGGTGGGGGCGGCGTAGCCGAGGCTCCGCAGGACGTGTGCTTTCGCCGCCACCGCAACGGCTTTGGGACCGGCACCGATCACGGTGAGAGTCCGCATGGGCGGCTTCACATTTCCAGGGCGAGCAGGTCCTCGATCGTCTGCCGGCGGCGGATCAGTCGAGGAACCCCGCGGTCGATGAGGACTTCGGGTGCGAGGGGCCGTGAGTTGTAGGTGGAGGACATGCTGGCTCCGTACGCGCCGGCGTCGTGGAAGACGACCAGATCCCCGATATCGGTCGCGGGCAACGACACCGGCCGGACCTCGTGCGCCGGGTCCTGGGTGAAGACGTCGCCGGATTCGCACAGCGCGCCGGCCAGAACGGTTTCGCGAGCGAATCCGGTGCGCGGGAGGCCGTCGGGACCGAAGGCGGAGACCCGATGTGTGCTGCCGTACATGGCGGGCCGCACGAGGTCGTTGAATCCGGCGTCCACGAGCACGAAATGGTTGCCGCCCACCGGTTTGTGCGCCCGGACCTCGGTGATCAATGCACCCGAGGACGCCACCAGATACCGTCCGGGTTCGATCTCCAGCCGCACCGGACGACCGATCGCGGCGGCGATTTCCCGCCGTGCGGTATCCCAGAGCCGGAAACAGTGGTCGACGTCCGCCACGGGGTCTCCGGGTTGGTAGGGGACCGGCAGGCCGCCGCCGGCGGAGATGGCGTGAATCGGGCGCTGGTGTGCCAGAACCAGTTTCACCATCGCGTCGCAGACCTTCGCCAGGTGTCCGTGGTCCGCGCTCGACCCGACGTGCATGTGCAGGCCGATCAGATCGAGGTCGTATCGGTCGATCAGAGCCAGGTTCTCGGCCAATTGCTCGTGCCAGATGCCGTGCTTGCTCTGCGCGCCGCCGGCGCTGGTCCGGCGGCCGGGGCCGTGCCCGAATCCGGGATTGATACGGATCCACACCGGATGTCCGGGCGCGAGCCGGCCGATCTGCGACAGCATGTGTGGCGAGCCGGCGTTCACCGGCACACCCAGCTCGACGACGGTGCGCAGGGTCGGCCGGTCGAGCAGGTCGGCGGTGAGGACGATCGGCCGGTCCGGACCGTCGACGCGGTAGCCCGCGGTCAGTGCCCGATCCAGCTCCCCGGCCGAAACCACCGTGACGTGTACGCCCTCGGATCGCATCAAGCGCAGTATGTGGATATTCGAGCAGGCCTTCTGCATGTAGCGGATCACGTCGAACCGGCGCAGCGATTCGATGTGCGAGCGAATACGGCCGGCGTCGTAGACCCACAGCGGGGTACCGTGCGCCGCGGAGAGTTCGGCGATCCGGTCGCCGGTACACGGTAGCCCCGATCTCCGATCGTCCGGACCGGAAATCCGTTCCTGCTCACCGTTCTTCCGCGCAGTGGCGTCGCGTGTCATGATGCTCCGATCGAATGTGCGGCCGATGCGCCTCGCCGCGGATGGCCGTGGTACTGGGAACGGTGTGCGGGTCCGCGTACTGCGCGGCGATCCGGGCGGCCAATTCCGGTACGAGCGGCGCGGCCCACACCGCGATGGCACGCAGGCCGTGCACGCCCAATGCCGGTTCGGCACAGGTTCGTTCGGCCAGCAGTGCCAGCAGATTCGCCGTGGTTTCCGCCGCTCGGCGGATGCTGAAGTCCGGTAGCGAATACGCCTGCCGCATCCGGTCGCGGTAGCCGTCGAGCAGCGGGTACGCGGTGCCCGGGACCGGACGGCCGGACAGCGGTTCGAGCGCCGCGGCGATCGCGTTCAGCGGGTCGTGCAACCGGGTGCGCACGGTGTGCCGGAACTGCGCGTCGGAGAAGTCCGAGGTCTGTAGTTCGGGGTTGGTCAGGGCCAGGTAGAAGCGCGCGTCGTCGGCGCCGTGCCGGACGACCAGATCGCGTGCCCCGATCACATGCCGGCGACTGGTGGAGAATTTGGCGCCGTCGAGGTGATAGAACTCGTTGGTCACGATGGCCGTGGGGAGGATCAGGCCGCCGTGCGCGAAGGTCAGCGCGAGGTGGGCGAGCGAGAAATAGAACGTATTGTCGTAGCCCAGGAATTGCACCAGTTCGTAGCCGGAACCGGCCCGCCACACGTCGGTGGCCGAACGCACCAGGCCGGGCAGCATCTCCGCCCAGGCATTGAACACCTGCCCGCCGTAGCCGTCGAGGGTCACCGGGATTCCCCAGTCCGCGGGATAGGTGATCGGGAAGTCGGGTAGCGGCCGGGACAGCATCTCCGTGACGAACCGCAGTACGTGCGGGCGCACGGTGTCGCGCCGATCGGTGTAGAACCGCACGAACCGCTCGCGGTAATCCTCCAGTGGGAGAACGAGAATCGGCACGGTCCGGGCGACGGTGCCGTCCTCGCCGTAGAGCGGCCCCGGGCCGCCGGGGTGTCCGCACAGTTCGCAGACGGTCCCGCACACGGTCGCCAGGCAGGTCCGGCAGTATCCCGGCGCGAAGGCCTCCAGCCGGTGGCGACCGGTGTCCGGTTCGTAGCGAAAAACCCACTCGCGCCGGGCAAGTGCGCCTTTGTCGTACAGTTCGGCGAAAAACCCGGCGACGTCGGCCCGGTACGCGGCGTCGGGGGTCCGCAGCACGTCCATGTCGATGCCGGCGACCCGCAGAGTTTCCCGGATGTCGGCACCGCAGTGCGCGGCGAACTCACCAGGTTCCCGGCCCAGTCCCTGTGCGGTGGTCACCACATAGGTCTGGTGATCGTCCACGCCGGACACATATTTCACGGTGTGGCCGAGCATGCGCTGCGCCCGGGTGAACACGTCCGCGCCGAGATACGGACCGGCCACATGACCGACATGCAGATCGCCGTTGGGCGTCGGCGGGGTGGCGGTGACGAGGAATCCGGTCACGAGGCGCCGCCCAGCGGACCCTGCGACCACACCGAGATGAGCTCGAGTATGTCTGTGGCCGAACAGTTTTCGAAGAAATGGAGCTGCCGGGAGCCGACCACGAAGGCGTCGCCGGGACCGATCTCGAGACTCTCGTCGTCGACATGGACCCGGCCGTGTCCGCGCACCACATAGAACTGCTCGTGGTCGACGTGGCGGTGGGGCGTGCTGACCGTGCCCGGCGCCACCGCGCACACACCCATTCCGGTGTCGGACGGGCCGGTGTGCCCCCAGGGCAGGATGCGGCGGACCTCGCACCCGTGCTCCTGCCGCACCGCGGCATCCGCGCGCCGTTGGAAAGCGAGGCCGGTCATGTGCGCACCTCTCGGATGGGAACGGATCGGGTGGTCATCGGTTCGCCAGATCGCGCACGGTGAGTTCGGCGCGGAACAGGTCCGCGACACTCACGTCGAACCCGGCGGCCCTGGCCAGCCCGGCGAGATGCATTCCGGCGAGCGAACTTCCGCCGAGCGCGAGAAACGAGGCGCCGACGTCGACCTCGTCCACCTCCAGCACCTCGGACCAGATCGCGGCGAGCGCGGCCTCGCGATCGGTCCGTGGCGCAGTGGCCACCGGCGCGCGGACGGCGGTGCCTCGTGCGGGAAAAGCCTTCTCGCGCAGGGGTTCCGGCCGTTGCGGCCGGTTCGCGGCGACCCGGTGCACGAGGTCGCCGACCGTGCCGGACCCGCCGGTCGCGATCGCCGCCAGCACATCACGAAATGCCGCGAGCACCGTGTCCACCAGATTCGCGTCGAAGCAGGCCCGGTCGTAGGTGACCCGGAAGTAGAGCTGTTGTTCCGGAACGGCTTCGATCGCCAGGGGATAGTTGGTCCAGCCGACGTAGCGTTCCTGGCGCATGTCCACACCGCCGCGGCCGGTCCACCCGGTGCGGCGGGGGAAGTTCTCGAAGACGAGCAACGACTCGAACATGAGCTGCCCGTTCGGCAGGTCCGTATGCTGCTGGATCGAGGGCAGCGGGTAATGGTCGTGAGCACGGGCGGCGACCTGCGCGTGCTGAATTCGCTGGAGCCAGACCCCGATCGCCCGGTCGTCCTCCAGCCGGACCCGCATCGGCATCGTGTTGATGAAGATTCCGACGATGTCCTCGACGCCGGCCAGGGCGAGCGGCCGGTGGGTGACGGTGATACCGAAACACACATCGGATCGGTCGCCGAATCCGCCGAGCACGATCGCCCACGCCGCCTGCACCATCGAGTTCAGCGTCAGCTGATGTGCGCGCCCGTAGTCGAGCAGCTGTTCGGTGAGCTGTTCGCCCAGATCGAGCCGGGCCTCGGCATGCAACTCCTGCGCGCTCGCCGACAGTCCGAGCCGGGTGGACGTGCCGATGACGGTCGGCCCGCCGAATTCGGCCAGGCGCTCGGCCCAGTACTGCCGCGCCGCGGTGCCGTCCTGCCGTTCCAGGAAAGTCACGTAATCACCGAACGAGCGTGCCGGCGCCAACTGCGGTGGCACGCCCGCCCGGTCGGCCCGGTAGATCTCGAGGACGTCGCGTAACAGCACCGACAACGACCAGGCATCGAGGATCAGATGGTGATAGCTGATCACCAGCTCGAACGTCGTCGTGCCGAGCCGGACCAGCGTCAACCGCAACAGCGGCGCCCGGTCGAGGTCGAATCCGCGGCGCCGGTCCTCGCCGAGATGATCCGCCAGCAGATCCGGCCAGTCCGCACGGCCGGACCAGTCGACGGTCGTCCATTCCGGCCGTGCGCCACGCTGAACCACCTGCATCGGCCGGGGCAGGTCGCGGGTGGCGATCCGTACCCGCAGGATCTCGTGCCGGTCGGCGACCTGCTGCCACGCGCGCTGGTAGGCGGCGACGTCGAGTTCGCCGTCGAGGGCATGGACGATCTGCTCGAAGTAGACCCCCGAATCGGCGTCGAGCAGCGAATGGAACAGCATGCCCAGCTGTGTCGGGGTGAGCGGGTACGCGTTCTCGATGCCGGCCGGATCGGCGGCCGCGCGCCGTACCGCGGCGAGTTCCGCGGCGGACATCGTGTCACCGGCCGGATCTGCGGCCGCGGCGCGCGCCGGACCGGTCGCGACATATCGCGCCGTTTCCGCGACGGTCGGTGTGTCGAACACCTGGGTCGTACTCAGCGCGACGCCGTCCCGATGAGCCTTCGCGGAGACCAGGAAGCCCTGGATCGAGTCACCGCCGAGGGCGAAGAAATTGTCGTGGATACCCACCTCGGGTACCGACAGTTGTTCGGCCCATACCCCGCACAGGTAGGTTTCGAGTTCGGTGCGCGGCGCGGTGTAGGACTCGGTGGCCGCCAGCTGCCGGCCCGGCAAATCCATGAGGGCGCGGCGATCGACTTTCGTGTTGTGGGTCAACGGAATCGCGTCGACCACCACGAACGCCGCCGGAACCATATGGTCGGGGAGCCGCTCGGACAGCCGCTCGCGGATCGCCGCCGCGGTCAGCGTGTCGCCGTCGCCGATCAGATAGGCGATCAGCCGCTGGTGCCCGTTCGCGCCGCGCTGTCCCACCGCGACCGCGTCCTCGACGCCGGGAAGCTCGCGCAGCCGGACCTCGACCTCGCCCAGCTCCACCCGGAAGCCGGCGATCTTCACCTGATCGTCCATCCGGCCGAGCAGTTCGATCCGGCCGTCCGCGGAGCGGCGAGCCAGGTCCCCGGTACGAAACGTCCTGCCGTGGACGGTGTCGACGAACCGGGCCGCGGTGAGTTCCGGCAGCCCGCTGTAGCCCGACGACATCCCGGCGCCGGTCATGCACAGCTCGCCGGTCCCGCCGTCCGGGACCGGCCCCAGCGTGTCGTCGAGGATGTGCGGGGTCAGCTCGGCGGCGGAACCCACCGGTACGAAGCCGTCGTACGCGGCGCCGCGCAGACATTCGAACCGGGTGCAGTACAATGCCTCGGTGAGGCCGTAGAGGTTGAACAGCCGCGCGCCGGGACCGGTCGCGAAATACCGTTCCGGCAGATCGCCCGGCATGACGTCGCTGCTGCAGAACACGTACTCGAGTGACGTATTGGCGGCGAACGCCGGATTGTCGAGCATCCCGGACAGCAGCGCGGGCAATACCAGCACCACGGCGACGTCGTATTCGTTGATCATCTCGACCAGGCGGTCCGGATCCTTGTGCGCACCGGGTGGCACGATCACGATCGTGCCGCCGAACAGCATCGGCCAGAACACCTCACGAACGAGGTTGGTGATGCTGAGGGTGGTGCGCAGCAGTTGCCGCCGGCCGGGCTCGAGCGGGAACGCGGACTGCAGCCATTGCTGGCCACTGAGCAGGGCACGGTGGGTGAGCACCACGCCCTTGGGCACTCCGGTCGACCCGGAGGTGTAGAACGCGAAGGCGGGCGCGTCGTCGTCCAGGTCGACCGGACGGGTAAGAGGCGCGCCGGACACCGCGGCCTCGGCCTCGACCTCGTCGGCGTCGTGGGAGCCGCGTAACGCGCGCTCGGTGAGTACGACAGTGACTCCGGAATGTTCCAGGATCGTGGCCCGGCGCGTGACCGGATCCTCCGGATCGATCGGCACGCAGACGCCACCGGCACGCAACAGCCCGAAGACGGCGGGAACCAGCGTGAGCGAGCGCAGCATGTGCAGGCCCACCCGGTCGCCCGGCCGGACCCCGCGGGCGACGAGCGCGGCGGCCACCCGATCCGCGGCAGCGTCGATCTCGGCGAACGTCATGGCGTCGTCGCCGTACAGTGCGGCGATATCGTCCGGGGCCTTCGTCGCCTGCGCGACCAGCAGATCATGCAGGAAAGGCACGATATTCCTTCCCCTTCCCGTTCTCGGCGTTGTCGACGATCATTGCGGCACAGCGCAATCGGTCTCGGCTCGAACAAGAATCCCGGGTATCGGCGGACGTCGTTCCCGGTGAATCCGTTACTCGTCGCTCACTCGCGGATCACGGATTCGCCGGCCTCGCGGCTGTTGCCACACCGGCCGGACGACCACCCGATGCGAACGGTATCACCGAGCGAATAGCCGTGTACAGCAACAGATTACAATGGAGAAACATCCGGTAATCGCGGTCCGGCTGCCTTTGCGCTCAGGCGTCCTTGTTCCCGGTTTCGTTCCGGCGGCCCACGACGTGGAACAGTTCTTCGTAGATGTGGGCCGGGACGGTGAAGGGTTCGGTTCCCGATATCGCCGGGAAGCGGCCGGCGATATCCTCCGCGGTGGGGGTGGTGTCCGGGTCTGCCATCCAGCCGTCGCCGATGCCGATGAAGACGCGGGCGAATCGACCGGCACAGGCCGAGAAATTCTGATGGCTGGTCCGGCAGGCGCGGCTGGCGAGGTAGGTGATCATCGGAACGACCTTTTCCGGCGCGATCAACTGCTCGAGTCCCGAATTCGACAGGGTGTGCGCATCGACGGTTTGCGTGACCATGCGTGAAATCCCGAACGGCAGTACCGTATTCGAGAGGATGCCGTGATCGGCTCCCTCGAGCGCGATGACATTGCTCAGCCCGACCAGTCCCGCTTTCGCGGCGCCGTAGTGCGCTTCGAGGTGCTGCCCGAACAGGCCGCCCGAGGACGAGATGAAGACGAATCGTCCGTATCCCTGCCGCTTCATCACCTCGAACGCCGGTCGGCTCACATGGAAACCGCCGTCGAGGTGGACGCTGAGCATGTGCCGCCATTGTCGCGGTGTCATCTCGTCGAAGGGGACGCTGTCGAAGATGCCGGCATTGCTGATCACGGCATCCAGACGCCCGAAATGCTCGATCGCGGTCCGGACGATGGCGTCGCCGCCTTCGGGACTGTCGACCGAGTCGAACGACGGCACCGCGTTCCCGCCCGCCGCGCGGATCTCGGCGACCACCTCGTCGGCGACGCGCGGATCGGACCCTTCACCACCCATCGTCGCGCCGAGATCGTTGACCACCACCGACGCGCCGCGCCGGGCCATATCCAGTGCGTACAGGCGGCCCAAGCCCCGGCCGGCCCCGGTCACCACGACGACCTGCCCCTCGAAGTCGATCATCACCGCACCCCCGGCAGATCCGAAGCGCGACAAGGGATTGTGCGACATATGCGCGGAGGTGTCGACGGCGTCATCACTCCAGGCTGCAAGCGCCGCGGCCGGGTGGTCAACGCCCCGCCGGGAAGTTGCGAAACCGTCGTCGCCGGCGCACAACGGTCGTTCGCGCCGCCGATGATCCGGACCAGCGCATAGCCGTGAGACACGAGCGATATCCTGTCTCGCACATGAGAGAACGAATATGACCTCCGTCCGGCGTATCGAGGAACGATCTGCGGTGAGAAGTGGCGACTGGCTTTCCGGAGTCGACCGCGGCACGGAAATGCGCGAGCGAATACTTTCGGCAGCATCGGAACTGGTCTCGCGCAACGGGTTCGAAGCGTTCACCATCGATGCCCTCGCCGCCGCGTTGCACTGCTCGCCCGCCACCGTCTACCGCCGGGCCGGCGGTAAAGCGGTCATTCTGGAATCCCTGATAGATCGGTTCTCCGAACGCATCGTCCAATCCATCCACCAGGCGCTCGAAGGTCTCGAGGGAACCGAACGCGTGGTGGCCGCGGTCCTGGTGGGCCTGGAGCACATGCGCGCCGAACCGCTCGGGCAACTGATCATGGGAGATGTCCGGCCCGGCCGGGACTCCGGCTTCGTGAGCGACTCCCCGCTGGTGACCAGGATCGCGACGGAGATGATCGGCCGCGACGACCCGGTGGCCGCGCAATGGCTGTTCCGCATCACATTCTCCCTGTGGTATTGGCCGCTCAAGGACAAACAGGCCGAATACGACCTGGTGAGACGATTCGCCGCCCCTTCCGTGATGCACGGACTCCGGGACGGCCGGACGCCGTAGTCGGCGGACGTGCCGAGGTTTAGCCGGCGCTGCGACTGGTACCCGGGAATATCGGCGTGATCGACGCCGACCGCCACGGCCATTTTCCGGAAGGGATTGTCTGCATGCTGCTCGTCGGTCTGATCCTGTTCGTCGCCGGTCTGGTGAGTAGCGTGCCGCTGGTGGCCGCTGTCGGCGCCGGTATCGTCGCAGGCGGGCTGGTTGCCCCCGCGGTGACGAAACGGGTCGCCGGCGGCAGACTCTCCTGACCCCTCGATCGCCCACCGGCATTTCGACCGGGGGCGAAGATGATTGCGCTGCTCACACCAGACCTTCGTGCTCCGCGACGGAGCGCCGCCCGGTCTGCGCGGGGGTGTATACGTCGAGGAGGAAATCGTCGTCGCGGTAGCGTGCCATCGGTGTCAGTCCCGGGTGTGCGGCGATGAGGGCGTGTACCCGATCGCCGGTGAGTGGATATTCGGGGACCGGGTGGCGCCAGTGCACACACACCAGGGTGCCGTCGCGGTCGAGGTGTGCGACGGCGGCGTCGACGGCCGTGTGCAGGCCGTCGGTGTCGAGGTAGTAGCAGACCTCGCTGAGTACGATGAGATCGAATTGTGTTGCGGGCCAGTCGTCTCCGAGCGCCCACTGCCGCAATTCCACTGTGCCGCTACCGGGTTGCCGGTCGCGGGTGAGCCGTTCGGTGGCGGTGCGCAGTGCCGCGTCGGCGATGTCGGTGGCGATGATCCGGTCGCAGCGGGGGAGCAGCTCCTGGGTGAGAATGCCTATGCCGCAACCCGGTTCGAAGGCGCAGCGGTAACGACGCTGCGGTAGTGCGGCGAGGGCGAGCGCGCGTTTGCGCTCCTCGTACCAGCGCGTGGCGAATTTCCAGGGATCGCGGTCGCGCGCGTACATCTCCTGGAAATACTCGTACGGCATCCGGCCGGGTGTCATCGGAAGTAGATCTCGGTCGGGCCGGTGAACCGGGCCACGATGTGTTCCGGGAGGATCGGCGCGTCGGCGGGATGGTCGGACAGGGGCCGGGTCTGGCTGGGGAAGCAATGCAGTGCACGGTGTTTCGCGGCCAGCGCGGCGGCCGGTAGGGACAGTGCGGCCGGGTCGGTGGTCCGCAGCCGGGGGTGGTCCGGGTGGGCCCACTGCCACATCCAGACCGGGTATTCCAGCAGCCGGGTGCCGGTGGCGGCGCAGACGGCGGCCGCTGCCCGGCCGGCGGCCTCGTGGTCGGGATGGCCGTCGTGCCGCCAGGGGGCGACGCAGCGCAGGCCGGAGGTGGGCCCGTCGGTGAGCAGGGCGTGCAGGTCCTCGGTCAGTCGGGTCTCGTGTGCGGCGAGCCGGCCGTCGGGCAGGCCGAGCCGGATCGGGGCGGCGAGGCCGAGTTCGATTGCGGCGCGGCGTGATTCCTCGGCCCGCAGGGCCGCCAGCCGGGACGGGTCGTGGGTGGGAGAACCTGGATGGGATGCCTCGCCGTCGGTGGCGACGACCACGGTGACCACCATCGCCGCGGCGGCCGCGGCGGCGAGCAGGCCGCCCGCGCCGAGTATTTCATCGTCGGGATGAGCGGCGACCACGAGCAGCCGTCGCCAGTCCCGAATCGGCAAGGGCGGACAGTGATTCCGCCACTCGGTCCATACGGCGTCGGCCGGTCCGGGGGCATGTATGTCGATCACAGGTCCGGCCGTACGGGATCCGTTGCGGCGAGGTCGCGGCCGAGGCCGGCCAGGTCGGCCTCGGCGTGGCTCTGGCGTACGTAAACGGTCAGGTCGGCGACGCGTCGCGCATGGGCCGCGTCCGCGCACAGCGGGGTGGCGCCGAGCGCGCGTCCGACCCGATCCAGGGTGGTCGTCACGGCCTGCTCGACCACGGCCCGCACGAGACGTGCGCGGATCCGGGCGGTCGCCGGATCGCCGGCCGGGTCGTCGTCGATCTCGGCCGCGGCGCGCGCGAGGCCGTCGCGGGCGGCCCGCAACACGGTGGCGATCGCGCCGAGGTGTGCCAGCGCGTGCTCGTCGGCGTGGCCGGACGCCGCGTAGGCGTGCAGGGGCCGGGCGGCCGCGCAGGCGCTGCCGTACCAGCTGGCCGCGACACCCACGGCGCCGTGCCAGAACCCGGGGCGGGTCAGGTAGGCGCCGGGAGCGCCGATCGGCTCCGCGCGCGCATGGTCGAAATCTACTGCGCCGGAATCGGAATCGCGCATACCCACTGCGGGCCAGCTGTCCGGCACCGGGGTGGTCGCGGGCTGCGCCAGCGGTATCGCGAACAGCCGCCGATCCGTGCCGGTCCGCGCGGTGACCAGCGCGTGAGTGCACAGGTGCGCACCCGAGCACCACAGTTTCCGGCCCTCGAGCACCCAGCCCGACGAGGTGTGGCGGGCGTGCAGCACCGGATCCGGCGGTTCGGCCGCCCACACTCCCCACAGCTGACCGGGAACCGTTGCGGCACCGCCGAGTTCGTGCAGGATCGCGGCGGCATCGGTGTGCGCTTCCACCAGCCGGCCCAGCACGGTGTCCTCCGCGCCGAACGCCGCGAGTGCCCGGAACCGCGCCAGGGTGTGCCCGGCGCCGGGTACGGGCAATTCCAGCGCGCCGGAACGCGAGAGTTCCCGTAGCCGCCCGGGTACGTCGAAGCTGCCGCCGCCGTCAGACATGGCCGGCTTCCGGGCTCGGCGCGAGGTTGCGCAGATGTGCGGCGAAACCCTCCGGTGCGCGGCCGTCCTGGCGCGCGGAGGTCACGGCCACCACGTCCTCGGCCCAGGCCACCCGTGCGCCGGCGGCCCGGATGCGGCGTACCAGGTCCACGTCCTCGCCGGTGGCAATCTTCGCGAATCCGCCTGCTCGCCAATAGATGTCGGCTCCGAAGCCGAGGCTGGCGCCGTGGATCCGGGTGGTCCGGGCCACGGTACGGTATCCGGCCTCGTAGCGGCGGCGCACCTCGGGCGGATGCTGTTCCCAGTCCGAGACCGTGACGACGCCGACGACCAGCCGCATCCCGGCCCGCGCGTAGTGCAGTTGCCGCGTCAACCAGAACCGGTCGACCCGGGAATCGGCGTCGGTGGTGGCGAACCAGGTCCGCGCGTCACAACCGGCGCCGGCGGCGGCGAATCCCGCCGCGCGGGCCGCGCCGACATTGCGTTCATCGATGTGCACCACCTCCGCGCCGGCGGCGTCGGCCACCCGCGCCGACCGGTCCGTGCAGGCATCGAGGACCACCTGAATCCGCACCGGGACCGGCACCTGCTCGGCGCTGTCGCGCAGGGCGGCCAGGCACGGCGCCAGCAGCCGCTGCTCGTTGCGCACCGGCACCACGACCACGACCGAGGCGATCGTGGCGGCAGCGCTGTCCACATCGGAGACGACCATGATCGTCAGCTACCCGTAGCGGATCGGATGAAACGGGCACGGTCCCGGCCCGGTGGCGGCCGACTCCGCCGGGTGGTGCGGTCGTCACATCGTCGTCACGACGGGTTGACCGCAGCCCGCGCCGCCGCAGCGGCGGCGGATGACACGGCCGGTTGTGCCCCCCCGGTCACCGATCCGGATTCCAGGGTCAGGTTCGAGGGATTCGTTCGTGGACGGTCAGCAGGATGTGGTCGAACGCGGCCACGGCCGACGGCACTCGGTCGAGTTCGGCGATCAACCGGACGGCGATGGCATCCGTTCATGCTCGGTCACATATCGTCTGCGGGATCCGGTCCGGAGGTGTCGAATGATCGGGAGATGGCTGTCCAGGTGGCGGGTAGTTGGTTGGTGAAGTCGGGCCAGGAGTGGGTGCCGGCGGGTTGGTAGTCGATGGTGTAGGGGATGTGCAGTGCGGTCAGTCGTGCGGCGAAGCGCAGTGTGCATTCGCGGGCGCCGGCTTCGAGGGCGGCGCCTCCGCCGACGAGGCGTAGTGCGGCGGCGGGGTCCGGGGCGGCGGCGACGGCTGTGAGGTCGGGCAGGCTGGGTATGCCGGTGCCGACCGAGAGGTGGATGGTGGTGCCGCGTAGTTTGTCGGCTCCGAGGTAGGTGTCGTGTGCCACCCATTCCGGTGAGGTGGGTGGGCCCCAGAGGTTGTCGGGGTCGCCGCCGCGGGAGGCGACGGTGAGCTGGGTTACCGTGCGGCCGAGTTGGTCGGAGGTGGAGTAGCAGCCGCTGATGCCCGAGACCGCGTGGTAGAAGCCGGGGTGTCGTTGGGCGAGCATCATGGCACCTTGCGCGCCCATGGATACTCCGGCGATGGCGCGTCGGCCGTCGGAGCCGAGGTAGGTTTCCGCGATCGGGGGGAGTTCGTCGACGAGGAAGGTCTCCCAGCGGTTGAGCCCGAGTACAGGGTCGTCGTTGTCCCAGTCGCTGTACATGCTGCCGACGCCGCCGCTGGTGAGCACCACGTCCACCGGTTTGTCGCCGAAGTATCGTTCCGCGCCGCCCTTGGTGAGCCAGCCGGAGGTGGGTTCGCCGTCGACTCCGTCGAGCAGGTAGAGGGTGGGTCTGGGGGTGCCGGCGGAGCTGCCGTGGAGGATGTCGACGGGGACGATGCGGTGCATCGATGCCGAGGCCACCAGCAGGCGATCCCATCGTGGGCTGCGGTGTTCCACGCCGACGAGTTCGGTCCGGTCGATGTCCGGGTCCAGTGCCGGTGGCTGCCCGTCGCCGGGGGACTCGGCGTCCGCCGCCGATCCGTTCGCGATGGCTGCCGCCCATCGCATCGCCGACGTGGCGGACAACCCTGCCCCGGTCGGCGGCGACTCCGTCTGCGATGATCCGGCTCCGGCTACCGAAGATTCTGTCGCCGAACGTAATTCCGACTCCGCTCGGATTTCGGCACGACCGGTGGGCGGACCGGGTGCCGGTCCGGCTTCGGGTGATTCGCCGGCCGGTATCGCCGGTTCCGTATCGATCTGCTGCCCGGTCGAGTTGGTGGCCACCGGCTCGGCGCCGGTCGCCAACGGCGCCGAGGTCGCGCCGAAGGCCGTCAACAGGACGGCCGCCTCCACCACCATCCGGGAGATCGCGTCGCCGCCTGCGCGTTTCGCCTTACGGTGCGCACCGCTGACACGCCTGCGCACCAGAACCGCGCGCTGCGGTTCACGCGCCCTGTCCGGCGAACCGGCTATCGCGTGCTGGGCCGTGCGGCCCCATGTGATCGCCGAACGCTCGGTGTCGGATGAATCGGAGCGCGCCGCAATGGATTCCGGTCTTCCGACCATTCCGTGATCGGGGCTCATGGGCGCTCCTCGATGCAGCCGATGATGGTGGCCCGATACGGTGGGGCGTATCCGGTGCTCGAATGTTCGTGCCGCGTCGCATATCACGATACTGCGATCGAAATGTATTCGACCCTGCGAAGTATCGAGTCGGTGACGGTTCATAAATGCTGTCGACCGGGTCGGGGCCGATCCACAACTCGGTAGCGTTCCTACGCTCCTGCTGTGTCGATTGTGCTGCGATATCCGGTCGATGCGGTTGATCCAGGTCCCGAAATCGATCAGCGAAAATTGTTGTGCCCCTGCGGATTACCGGTCTTTCCTGGTTCCGTGCGCTTTCGCGCCGGTGTGCGCTGCCGTGTAACGACTATTGGCGTGGCCTGGCGGTGTCGCTGTGGCGAAGGGGGCGATCAATAAGGACATGGCCCGTTTCACAATAATGCTGATACGTGATTCAGTCCGCTGCGATGCCGGATTTCCGCGGGCCGGGCCGGCCGCCGATCCAGTGTGAGGCGCCGGCGGTGTGCGCTCGACCTTGCGGCGAGTGCCGTAATCGGCCTGCCCGGTGTGCCTCGATCGATCAGGGCTGGGTGGCGATCTGCTCGGTCCGGCTTTCGATGAAGGCGTTCCAGTCGGACGCGCGTTCGACGAGTACGTCGCGGACGTTGTCGTGGGTGTAGAGCATGAACGTGTCGGTGCGGATGGCCTCGGCGACCTGTTCGCCGACAACGTCGGGTTCCAGCACCGGGAATTGCGTTCCGGGACCACGGGTTTGTACGTCGGGTCCGAAGCTGCGGGGGCGGGAGGCCATGATGTTGGTCTTCACCGGTCCCGGGCACAGCAGGGTGACACCGATGCCCTGCGGCTGCAGATACAGCCGCAGCCCTTCGGAGATCTGCACGATCGCGGCCTTGGTCGCGGCGTAGGGCAGCCGGTCGTAGGCGTAGGTGAACAACCCGGCGAACGACGCGGTATTGACGATGTGCCCGTGCCCCTGCTCGATCAGCCGCGGCAGGAAGACGTCATTGCTGCGTACGACCGACATCAGGTTGATGTCGATGATCCGCTGCCACTCGGCCACGGGCAGGTACTCCGGCCGGCCACGGGTGAGGACACCGACATTGTTCATCACCACGTCGACGCGGCCGAACCGGTCCAGCGTGAACGTGCGCAGCTCGTCGAAGGCGGTCGCCGCCGACACATCGCAGCGCACACCCGCGGCCTGCCCGCCCGCGGCGGTGACCTCCGCGGCCACCGCTTCGGCGCCCGAGCTGTCGATGTCGGCGACCACGACGCGCGCGCCACGCCGAGCGAGTGAGTGCACGGTCGCGCGTCCGATGCCGCTGGCGCCGCCGGTGATGACGGCGACCGTGTCGTGGGAGATCTCCATGAACAATCCTTTCCGGAGGGGGGACGCCGACTGATGGGCGTCAGGGAAACGCAGGGCAGATCGAGACCGTCGAGGTTGCCCGACCACGCGGGCGCGGATCCCCGCAGGAACCCGACCATGCCGTGGGTGAGCCCGGCGGTCTCGGGCAGCACCGGGCGGCTGTTCGCGAGTGCCTGCTCACGGTCGGCGCCGAAGTGCAGGATGCGATCCGACGTAACCACACCCCGTCGACACCGTGCCGGGCGAACAAACGCTCCGCGGTCGGCACGACCTGTTCCTTCATCGACTTCGGCGCATCCACACGTCGATCACAACACCCGAAAGGGGCTAAGTCAAGTGTCTTAATCCCGAGGCCGGTATCTCATCGGGGACCGGTGAAGCCCGGCGCGAGCGAGTGGTCACCGGTGGTGTCGGGTCGCCCGTGCCGGGCGCAAACGCCTGTGGCACAGCGAGTTCCGTCATGTGGTCGGAGCATCCGTTTTTCGCCGACGTGGTCGGTGGGAAGGTCCGTGTCGGCGAATCCGTGACGCTCGTACAGCCGGATCGCGGGCCGGTTGTCGCGGTTGACCACCAGGCCGACCCGCCGGTCACCGGCCCACCGCACAACTGCCTCGACCACCGCGTCACCCACACCGTGGCCGCGCGCGACCGGCGCGACCCACATCGCCACCAACTCGACCCGATCCGCGGCAGGGCAGAAGGCCCCGGCCATGCCCGCCGGGATCCCCTGCCACCACACGATCACCGTGAACGGGATCTCGGTCAGCCATGCACGCCAACGGGTTTCGGTATCACCGGGCCCGGTCCACTCCGACAGTTTCGCACTGAACACACCCGGCGCCTCCGCCAACGCCGCCAGCCGCAATTCTCGCCACACCCGCCAGTCCCCGGGACCCACCACCTGGACCTCCGACACGTCACGGTCCCCCTCACATCGCGTATCCCGCTGTGCCACTGCACATGTCGCGGCCCACAGCAGCAAATGGTAGATTCGTGGTCGGCTCGCCGCGCCCACTTCCGATGTGGGCGGCGATCTTCGGCAGCCGAATCCAGGATTCCCTGTCGCGGACCATGCCGCCACCCGGCGCCGGTTCGTTCCGGCGAGCCGATTCCGACCACCACCAGCACATCGGCCGGTCCGGCGCGTGCCCGACCGGCCGCGAAAGGACCACCCTGCGATGACCACTCCGACCCACACCACCGGCACCGAACGCCAAGTGCTCGAAGCCATGCTCGACCGAGCGCGCACCGACCTCGTCGACACGGTCCGCGGACTGTCCGAAACCGACGCCAGGCGCCGACTCGTACCGTCGCTGACAACTCCGATAGCTCTGATCAAACACGGCACGTACGCCGAGCGAATGTGGTTCCAGCGCACGCTCGGACAACTCGCCGACGCCGACTGCGACGGCCCGTTGTGGCCGCACGGCGGTTTCGGCGTGGGCGACGAGGAGAGCGTGGCCGAGGTGATCGCCGAGTTCGAACGCGCCGGCGCCCGAGCCAGAACCATCGCAGCGCCAATTCCCTTGAGCGAGACGCGCGAACACCCACGCCTGGGCACCGTCAGCCTTCGCTGGATCTATGTGTTCATGACCGCCGAGTTCGCCCGCCACGCCGGCCACGGCGACATCCTGCGCGAGCAGATCGAGGCCCGATAACGGTAGGGGCTGGACCGGCTCCGGTTGAACAATCCACCTGGTGGCAGACTCGAGCGGGTTGTGACAGTCCGGTCATGGAAGGCGGCGTCGTGCGGGTAGCGATAGCGGGTGGTGGTACCGGCGGGCATGTATTTCCCGCGCTCTGTGTCGCACGGGAACTGCGGGCCGATCCAGATCCGGTGCAGCTGTTGTGGTTCGGGCAAGCCGACTCGCTCGAACAGCGGACTGCGGCCGCCGACGACATCCCCTTCACCGCGGTGGCCGTCGGCAAGCTTCGCCGGGCACGCAACCCACTGCGGATGCTGACCCGCGCCAATGTCACCGATATGGCTCGGGTGCCGGTCGGTGTGGCCCAGGCGGTGCGCCGATTGAGCGCTCTCGCACCGGATGTCGTGGTGACCACCGGCGGATATGTGGCGGTGCCGGTCGGTGTGGCCGCTGGAGTATTGCGGATTCCGCTGGTCGTGCATGAGCAGACGGTCGGGCTCGGCCTGGCGAACCGGGTGCTGGCACGTGCCGCGGCCGCGGTGGCTGTGACCTCCGATGCGACCGTCGCGGTGTTGCCGCCGCGGGCGGCCGCGCGTGCGGTGGTCACCGGCAACCCCGTCCGTGAATCGGTGCTGGCCGGCAGCGGCCCGGCGGCGCTGGATCGGTTCGGGCCGGGCTTCGAGCGGGAACTGCCGACGGTTCTGGTTACTGGCGGCGCGCAGGGCGCCCACCAGATAAACACCGCGGTGGCCGAGATACTGGACTCATTGCTGATGCAGGCCAATGTGATTCACCAGGCCGGTGCTTCGGACCTGCCCGAGTTGCGGCGCACTGCGGCCGCGCTGCCCGGCGAGCTGGCCGGCCGTTACTTCGTCACCGACTTCGTCGACGGTGCGGGGATGGCGGATGCGCTGGCGCTGGCCGAGGTGGTGGTGTGTCGGGCCGGCGCCGGCACGATCGCCGAGCTGACCGCGTTGGGTAAGCCCGCGGTGCTGATCCCGCTGGCGTCGTCGGCCGGCGGCGAGCAGGCGCGGGCAGCGCGGCTGCTCACCGAAGCCGGGGCGGCGGTCACAGTGCCGGGAACCGTGACCGCCGAAACAGTCGGCGCGGCCGTCACCGGACTGCTGACCGATCCGGACGCCCGCGCCCGGGTCGGCAAAGCTGCCCGCGAATTGGGCCGCCCGGATGCGGGACAGCGGCTGGCGCGGCTGGTGCGTACCGTCGCCGCCGGCGATCCGGTCAGGTAGGGGAGTGTGGAAGACGGCGGATGTGGTCTCGGTCCGACGAGCTGAACGTGACGGTTCGGCGGGAACGACGGGCTGATGTCGGAGACGCTCCGTCGTGGCGAAGAAGAACCCGGTGGAATCCACGAAGAAGCCGGCATTTCGGTTGGAGGAAACACGGCGTGGCCGATCGCGGAACGGGCGACTCCCGCAACGGAACCCGGATGAGAACGGTAATCGCCGAAATCGGGCCCGGTCGCCGTCGACGTGCCGCGCGATAGCAATTCCGGCTTCTCGCCGAAGATCGCACGTAAGTGGTGGCGGGGTTGTCGGGCGTGGATGAGGGCGTGTTGTCATTGACCGTCGAAGGTTTTACCACAGGCCAGATTTCGGCGCATTTCGCCGAGATCTATGTCCCGGCCGTGACTTCCGCGCATGTCGGCCATCGAGTCCGGTGTTCGCGGCTGTGGTACTCGAAAGATGCTGCACTGGAGGATTATCGGCTCGTGATCTCGATCGTTGTGGTGAGTGGGGCGTCGGAGTTTCCTCCGGCCCGCAGGTCGATCGTGGTGATGTCCTGTATGTAGGTGCCGGTTGCGGAACTCCAGTAGGAGAGGTGGTCGGGGCCGAGTTCGAATGTCAGGGTTCGGGTTTCGGCGGGGGCGAAGGTGTGGCGTTGGAAGCCTTTCAGTTCGCGGATCGGTCTCGAGGAGGTGCCGTGGCGTTGGTGGGTGTAGAGCTGGGTCACCTCGTCGGCGGGGCGGTCGGAGGTGTTGGTGACGTCGACGGTCACGGTGACGGTGTCGCCCAGGGGGATTCGGGTGCGGTCGGTGCGGAGGTCGGTGTATTCGAAGTGTGCGTAGGACAGGCCGTGTCCGAACGGGTACAGCGGTGTGCTGGGTTCGTCGTAGTAGCGGATGCCTTGTTGTTCCGGGTGGAATGTGCGGTGGTGGGCGTAGATCATGGGGATCTGGCCGGCGTGTCTCGGCCAGGTGAACGGCAGTCGGCCGGCGGGGGAGACGTCGCCGAGCAGGATCGAGGCGAGGGCGTCGCCGCCGCAGGTGCCCGGATACCAGGCTTGGACGATCGCGGGGATGTGTTCGTCGGCCCAGCGTAGGTCCAGGGGTCTGCCCGACAGGAGGACCAGGACTACCGTTGTGCCGGTCGCGGCGATGCGTTGCAGTTGTTCCAGTTGCCGGCCGGGGAGGTCCAGGGTTGCGGTGGAGGCGGTTTCGCCGATCTGGTTCTGGCGCTGGCCCGCTATGACCACGGCGATGTCGGCGGCTCGGGCCAG
Source organism: Nocardia sp. BMG111209 (assembly GCF_000381925.1). Lineage (NCBI taxonomy): Bacteria > Bacillati > Actinomycetota > Actinomycetes > Mycobacteriales > Nocardiaceae > Nocardia > Nocardia sp. BMG111209. The sequence goes on along the minus strand of NZ_KB907307.1, from coordinate 2,547,522 downwards.
TTGTACCGCGCGGTCGATTTCGGTGGTGTCGTCGTAGTCCGCGGGGGTGGTTTCGACGGTGGGGTCCATGCGGTCGAAGGGGGACGGGATCACGCGTTCCGGAATGCTTGCTCCCGGTGCGTATTCCACGCGGACGGTGGCGCCGATCCGGGTGCGCAGGGCGTCGAGGACGGTGCCGGTTTCGTCGGTGTGGTGAGCGAATACCCAGGGGCCCAGCGCATCTCGTTTGCTGTCGGCCAGTTGGCCGATCACCGCGATCGAGGTCAGTGTGTCGGTGTGGAGGGGTAGTGTCGCGTTGTCGTTCTTCAGCAGGACGATGGAGCGTTCGGCGGCGGTTCGTGCCAGGTCGCGGTGTGCGGGGGTTTCGAGGATCTCGGTGGCGGCGGGTTCGTCGGTGTAGGGGTTCTCGAACAGGCCCAGGCGGAATTTGGCGGTCAGTACTCGGGCTGCGGCGCGGTCGATTTCGGCTTCGGTGACCAGGCCCTGGTCGACGGCTTCGGGTAAGTGGTCGAAGGCGGGGGCGAGCATGCACATCTCCATGTCCAGACCGGCGCGGACGGCGCGGGCCGCGGCGTCGGTGTGGTCTTTCGCGAAGTGCTGTACCTCCAGGGATCGGACGGCGTTGGCGTCGGAGACGACGAAGCCGTCGAAGCCGAGCGTGTCGCGCAGTACGTCGGTGAGCAGCCAGGTGTTCGCCGACGCCGGTACGCCGTTGAGGTCCATGTAGGCGCTCATGATGTTCGCGGCCCCGGCGTCGATCGCCGCGCGGAACGGGGGCAGGTAGACGTTCCACAGTTCGGAATCGGAGATCTCGGCGTCGTCGTAGTCGCGTCCGCCACGCGAAGCGCCATAGCCCGCAAGGTGTTTCGGGCCGGCGAGGATGTGCTCGGCGCCGAGGTCGCCCTGGAAGCCGCGGACCTGCGCCGCGGCGACGGCCCCGCCCAGGAACGGGTCTTCGCCCGCGCCCTCGACGATGCGGCCCCAGCGGGGATCGCGGGCGATGTCGACCATCGGCGCGAAAGTCCAAGTGATTCCGGCCACGCGGGCTTCTCGCGCCGCGATGGCCTGTGCCTGTTCGATGATGTCGAGATCCCAGGTCGCGGCGAGTCCGATCGGGACGGGGAAGATCGTGCGGAAGCCGTGGATGACGTCCAGGCCGACCAGCAGCGGGATCGCGTGCGGGCTCTGCTCGACGGCGATGCGCTGCAGGCGGTTCGTCGTCTCGGCGTTCGTGGTGAACAGGACCGATCCGGCGCGTCCGGCCGCGATGGCGGACTCGACCATTCGAGGCTGTCCGAGGAGCGCCAGGTGTTCCGGCGGGACGTCGGGGCCGGGAACGACGTCGGCGGGGATGGGCAGGTAGAAGTATTGGACGAGTTGCCCGGCCTTCTGCTCGAGCGTGAGCCGGGACAACAGGTCCGAGACCCGTTCCGCCACGGGCAGATTCGGGTTCCGGTACGGCAGGTGCGTGGTCGGCGTCGCGGCGCTGCGATCGTGGGGGGTGCCGGTCATGGTCGTGCGGTCCGATCAGTCGAGGGTGCGGCCGTTGGATGTCGCGATGGATCCCAGCCAGGCGAGGCTGGGCTTCGGGCGGCGTTCGAAGGTTTCCCGGTCGGCGGCGACGAGGCCGAACGTCGGTCGCCAATGGCCCCACTCGTAGTTGTCGAGCAGGCTCCAGTGCAGATAACCGCGCACATCGGCACCGTCGGTTATGGTGTCGCGCAGATGCTTCAGCGCCTCGGTCGTGTAGGCGATGCGGCGGGTGTCGTCGCCGGTGGCGATCCCGTTCTCGGTCACCAGGATCGGCAGTCCGGTCGTCTGCCAGGCGTGCCGGACGGCGATACCGAGGGCGTCCGGCCGGTACGCGGTCCCGACCAGGGTGTTGCCGGGCCGATCCGGGTGCGGCACAACGCCGTTCGCGTCGACCTCCTGCGACGAGTACGACTGGACGCCGATGAAGTCGTCCCCGTGCGCAGCCTCCAGATACAGGTCTTCCCAGGCGTACCGGACTTCGGCGAGTGTGCCGTGATGCTCCGGTTTCGCCGTGAACGCCTGATTCGCCACCGTCCAGCCGACTTTGGCGCCGGTGCGTGCGCGCACGATGTCGCGGACCGCGTGGTGCGCGGCGATCAGTGGAGCGCCGAACTCCGGTGCGGGTACCGGCAGGTTCGCGCTGATGCGGTCACGTTCGGCGGGGCCGTCGACGGTCGGACTGTGCCAGGAGGTCATGGCGCCGCTGCGGAACGCCGCCTGCAGCATGCCCATCATGGCCAGCATGTTCGGTTCGTTGATGGTCACGACCCATTCGACGCCGTCGAGGATCGTGGTCGCCTCACGGACATAGGCCGCGAAGTGATCGATCGCCGTATCCGCCGACCAGCCGCCCTGTTCGGCGAACCATCGCGGCACGGTGAAATGCTGGAGGGTGACCACCGGCGTCAAGCCCAGTGTCAGTGCCGTCTCGATCATCCGGCGGTAATGGGCGAGTTCGGCGCGGGAGAACTGACCCGATCGTGGTTCGATGCGGGCCCACTCGATACCGAACCGGTAGGCGTTGAATCCGTTGCCGGACAGCAGTTCCATGTCCTCGCGGTAGCGGTGGTAGCTGTCGACCGCGTCGCCGCTGAGCTCCGTGCCCGGCATCAGCGCCTCGCGGGCCCACCAGTCGCTGTTGAGGTTGTTGCCTTCGATCTGATGGGGTGCGGTCGAGGCGCCCCAGAGGAAGCCGTCCGGGAACGAGGTCACCGAATCTCCGTTTCGAAACATTGTGCGGCAGAAGATGATCGGCGAGGGGCTACGTCGCGGCTCGAACCCTGGAGACGACGATGAGTCCGCCGGCCAGCGTGCAGACGGCCGCGATCAGGAACAGGAGGCTGTAGTTCTTGCCGGCGCCGGCGGCGCCGATCTGCAGGATCGGCGCGGCCAGGACAGGCGCCACGCCCTGCGCGATGCTGGTGGAGTATCCGTTGATCCCCACGAAACGGCCTGCGTCGCTGCCACGCTCGGGCAGAACATCGAGCACGATGGCCTGGTCCACTGCGGCGAAAACGCCCAGACCGACGCTGGTCAGTGACGAACCGACCACCAGGACGGCGACCTCGGAACCTCCCTCGGCCATGATGATCGCGCCTACGGTGAACATGACGCCGGACAACAGTACGAAGACACGGCGGCGGCGCAACCGATCCGACAGCAACCCTCCGGCCAGCGCGCCTCCGGCGGTGGCGACGACACCGACGATCGACAGGACCGCCACGAACCCGCCGATCCCGGCGACCTGTCCGTCGTCGGTGAGCCGCGAGGCGAAGAACAGCGTCGTGAAGGTCGTGGCGAAGGTGACGCCGAAGTTGAACAGCAACCGGCCGAGCCAGTTCCACGCGAAATCCGGATGGTGTCTCGGGTCGAAGACCAAGCCGGACAGCATCCGCGCGGCCGTGAGCGCCTCGCTTCGGTCCAGGGCGCGCGCGTCGTCCTCGTGATTGAACACTGTCCAGCAGAACATGCCGAGGCCGCCGATCAGGCCGGGAACCACGAAGACCAGCAGGGTGTTGCCGATGAATCCCGACGCGATCGCCGTGCCGGCGACCGCCGCGACCATCTGGACGACACCGCTCAGGCCGGCAACCTTCCCGCGCTGGTGCTCGGGGAGCCGGTCCGCCTGGCTGAGCAACAGCGAATTCGCCGCAGCGCTCCACCCGAGCTGCGCGACCATCCACGACACCGCGAGCAGCACGATATTCGGCGATATCGCCATCTGGCCGTAAGTACGAATTCTGACACCACTTATCCGTGAATTCTGGCGTCAGTTGGGGCCGATCCGGGGTGGGTTTATCCGTGAATTTTGACGTCACCCCGGTCGGCGTGTCAGGTTCGCCGGGCGTGTCAGAAAGGTTCGGTGTGGGGGTCGTGGGCCGGGATCTGATGGCCGTTGAACAGGGTGGCGAACCGGTTCAGGTCGGCCTGCAGGTCGGTGAGTGTGTAGCCGTCCGTGCCGACGAACGCGTGGAAGGACCGCGCGATAGCCGGATCGCTGCCGGTTAGCCAGTCGTCGATGAACGTCAGCATTTCGGCGAGTTCGATCGCGTCGTCGACGGTGAGACCGGAAAAGAAGGGGCCGGGGTGGGCATGGGTGTCGTGTGTGGTCACGGGTTGTCGTGCTTTCCGGTGCCGGCGGGTTCGGGTGCCGGGGTGGTGTCGTAATTCGTGGATAGCCCGCTGGTCAGGGCACTATTTCCAGGGCCTGTTGCTGCGCGTCGGTGAATACGGGTTGCTGCGGCGGGGGCGCTGCCGCAGTGGCGGGTCCGGCGGCGCTGCCGAGGGCCGTGCGGGTGAGACGGTAACTGTCGGTGCCGGTTTCGATGATCTGCCCGCCGAAGGTGAGGCGGTCGACGATCGCGGCGCAGAGCCGCGGTTCGGGAAACGTGTTCGACCAGCCGGAGAACGCCTCGTTCGAGGCGATCGCGACAGAATTCTTTTCTTCGCGCTCGGTCAAGACCTGGAACAACAGCTCGGCGCCACGCTTGTCGAGCTCCATATATCCCAGTTCATCGATGCAGAGCAGATCGACTCGCCCGTAGCGGGCGATCGTCTTGGCCAGCACCTTCTCGTCCGCAGCTTCGACCAGCTCGTTCACCAGTTTCGTTGCCAGGATGTATTTCACGCGGTAGCCGCGCATCGCGGCTTCGGTGCCCAGCGCGATCAGCAGATGGCTCTTGCCGGTGCCGGAGTCGCCGATCAGGCAAAGCGGGGTGCCCTTGCGCACCCAGTCGCAGTTGGCGAGGGTGTTGATCACCGCGGGGTCGATGTTCGGGTTGGCGTCGAAGTCGAACGCCCGCAACGATTTATCGCGCGGGAACCCGGCTGCGCGGATGCGGCGTTCGGAGCGGCGGCGGCCCCGGTCGTCGCATTCGGCCAGCAGCAACTCGGCCAGGAATGCCCGGTAGGTCATCTGGTCACGGGTCGCGGTTTCGACGATGTCGTTGAACTGGGAGCGGATCGACGGCAGCCGCAGTATCCGGCATGCCTGGTCGACGGCGGCGTCGGCGGCCTGATCGGTCATGCCGTGACGGCGCGGGAGCGGGCTGATCATCAGGAATTCCCTTCTGCGGTTCTCGGTTTGGTGATGCGGAGCAGCTGGTCGTAGATGGCGACCGACGGCAGGGGCCGGGTGTCCGGTGGCAGTTGCGCCAGCCGGCGGGCGGTCAGCGAGGGAACCGGATCCGGATCCGGGCCGGGTTCGTCGAGGTCGACCACGCTGGCCAGCCGTGGAGAGGCTTCGGCGGCCTTGCGGGCCTCGAGCGCGACCGCGTCCGCGGTCAGCGCTCCCGCGCGCAGCGCGGCGTCCAGCCCGGCGACGACCTGGTCGTGGGGCATGCTGCGGTGCAGCAGAAGCACTTCGATGATCGCGCGGGTGCCGTCACGCTCGCCGTGGGCTTTGCGGACCGCCGCCCACCACGCGTCGTGGCTCTTGGTGAACTTCCCGCTCTGGCGGGCTTGCTCGAGGGCGGTGGCGCCGGCCATCGCGCCGGGCTTACGGACCAGCGCTTCGAGGTAGTGATCGAGTTCGACACGGGTCAGCGCCTTGCCGATCAGGCGTTCGTGGCGGGCGATCTCGGTGCGGCCGTCGTAGACGACCAGCCAGGAGGCGTGTAACAGGATCCGGACCGGGCGGCCGATGAACCGGATCGGGACACTGTATTTGTTGGTCCGCGCCGCCACCATCGAATACCTGTCCACCCGCGTGGACAGCCAGGACCCGGTCTCGAATTCCTCCTCGGGCAGCCGTTTCAGCGTCGGTGCCTCCAGCGCGAAATGCTCCCCGATCGTGCGCGCCCGCGCACCGATCCGCCGCCGCAGATCCTGGCTATCCCATTGCCCGACCAGCGTGTTGAGTTCCTCGAGGGACTCGACCTTCGGGACGGGGACGAAGTGGTTGCGCCGGTAGTACCCGATCTGGCCCTCGACACCACCCTTCTCGTGCGCGCCCTCGATGCCCGGGATGCAGTAGAACGGGTCGTCGATGCCGTAATGGCTGCGGAAGGTGGTCCAGCGCTGCGATTCGGTTCTGGCCCTGCTCAACCCGAGCACCTTCGCGACCGCGGCCTTCAAATTGTCGTAGCGGATCTTCCCGTGGGGCACCCCGCCCAGCACCGTGAACGCGTGCACGTGCCCCTCCAGGAACGCTTCCTGCCCGCCCGAGGCGAACACCCGCTGCACCGACCGGCCCGAGTACGACATCCGCAGCGAGAACAGGTAGAGCACGATCGGCTCGCCGCGCAGCTCGACGGTCACCTCACCGAAATCGACCTCGGCTTCCTCACCGGGGCGGTGGGTCTGCGGGATGAACACCTGCGGCGGTTCCCGGCCGGCCTCGACCCTGATCTGCGGCTTACGCTCCTCGACATAGTCGCGGACCCGCTGATACGACACATCTTCCATACCGTGCTCGTCGATCAGCCGCGCATAGATCCGCGTGATCGTGTGCCGCTGCTTGCGCGGCGCGTCCAGATCCGCCCGCAGCATCTCATCGATCAACGGCTTGAACGGGTCCAGCTTCGACGCCCGCGCCGGATACTCCTTGCGCGCCTCCGGGAACGCAGACGTCAGAGCAGCGTTGACCGTGCGGTAGCCGACGTTGTACTTGGCCTGTAGATCCCGGCCCGACATGCCCGCTCTCGAGTCCCGGCGGATCGCCGCGTACAACTGCGCCTTGGATTGGTTCGGCGGCACAGATCCACTCCTACGGGCCGATGCAGATTGATAGCAGGAGGATCTTGCCACCGCAACCCGTCCGGTGGTGTCAAAATTCGCGGATACCAACACCTTCCACGCCGAGAGTGGTGTCGAGATTCACCGATCAACGGTGTCGTAATTCACGGATAGAACCAGACCGCCGCGAAACTGCCGAACAGCGCGAAGATCAGCAACCAGATGTAGGTGGTGCTCACCTGTTCCTCGGGGGGAGGGCCACCGGTCAGTGGTGCGTCCACGAGCTCCGATGTGGTCGACGAGGGGTGATCGTCCACAATCTGAACCTCCTTCATCGCCGCAGGTGACGCGCTGATTTGTCGGCACGGGTGCCTGTGGTGGGCCCTTCGTCGAGGACCCGCCTCAACAAAACATACCATCGGACTATATTCCGTTGGTATGAAAATGTCGAAGTCGATGTCGGGGCAGGCTGGTGACCGGTCAGTATTGGGTGATGCCCTGGTCGACGGGGATCTGTGCGGCGGTGACGTAGCGTGATTCGTCGGAGGCCAGCCAGCAGACCGCGTCGGCGACGTCTTCGGGCTCGGACACCCATCCGGACAGGAAGGGTGTGTTCATGTTCGCCAGTTGCGGATAGGTCGCTATCGCGTGCGCTATCGCGGCGGCCATGTCGGTGGTGCCCATCGGGGTGTTGACAGGTCCGGGGTGGACGCTGTTGACCCGGATGTTGTGTCTGCCGAGTTCGGCGGCCAGCGCGCGTGCCATGCCGGTGATCGCGTGCTTGCTCGCGGTGTAGTGAACCATGAACGGCTGCATCTTCATTCCCGCGGCGGAGCTGATCAGGATGATCGAGCCGCCGCGGCCGGCGTCGATGATGTGCTGAGCGCCCGCGACGACGGTGTTCCAGGTTCCCGTGACGTTGATGTCCATGACGTCGCGGAATGACCCTGGGGTGATGGCATCCCAGGTTTCCGGGATGCAGATACCCGCGTTGGCGACGATGATGTCGAGTCGTCCCCAGTCGGCGACCGTGTCGTCGACGGCCGTGCGCAGGGCGTCGGGATCGCGAATGTCCGCTACGGCAGTGCGGATACGCCTGCCTGTCGCCTCGACCAGTTTCGCTGTCTCGTCGAGGTCGTCGGGGGTGGCGGAGTCGTAGGGCACCGCCGGTGGCAGGGGAGCGGCGAGGTCCACGGCGAGGATGTCGGCGCCCTCCCCGGCCATCCGGAGGGCGTGTGCGCGGCCTTGACCGCGGGCCGCGCCGGTAATGAACGCCACTTTGCCGGCGAGCCGGTCGGTCATGGTGATCTCCTGTTGGGTGGCCGATCGAGGCATGTCGCGAGCGGCCGTGTCGATCCGGTGAGCGCCGCGGTCGCGTTGCCGCAGTGGACTTGCGCGCTGCCGGAGAGTGTTCGCTGAAGCTATCACAGTTGCTGACTTGAGTCAGTCGATGTATGTCGCTGTAGGGCCGACCGGCCGGCCTCGGAGTTGCTGACTCGATGCTCCTGCGTGGGTCTGCGGTGCGGAAGGATCTCCGCTCGAAGGTGTTGCAGAGCAGTTCATGTGATCGTGAGGGGTGGCGTCATCTACGTCAAGCATTGACTTGAGTCAGTGATCTGTTCTACAAATGCAGACCATGAGAGCCCGTACGACGACCTCCCTCGCCGCAGTGCCCGGTGTGTGGGCGCGAGCGTGCAACGCGCATGCAGCGGTATGCGGGGTCTGCCGGTCGGGCAATCACATCACCATCGCGGAGGTGCTCGGCGATGCTCGTGAGGGTTATTCCTCTGTCGGGCACAGTGTTCCGCTGGATTCGCGGGGCGTCGGCAATATTCGAGCCGCGATACGGGTGGCTGCCCGGCATCCGCGAAATACTCGGCGCAACAGTCGATTACGCACTCCGCAACCCGGTGGGAACGCGGCGGTCGCGCCGCGGTTCGTCGCCGTATCCGTATCCCATCGCAACACATCACCGAGGAGGTCCGGCCATGTTATGGCTCTGGGAAGGCGTTCGTTATCTGGCCGCGTACGGCGGGACGGTCCTGATCATCGCGTTCTGGTACTGGATGTTCAGCAGGCTGGGGACCTTCTGAGCTCGGCGGTTGCGGTGACGGCGCGTCCGGCGGTGTCCCGGCATGACTGAACTCGCAACCGCGGACGCGATGGCCTTCGAGCGCAGCTGCGCCGTCACCGCGGTCGCGCTCGGCGACACGCGGCGTGCGGGAGCACGATTGGTCACGGGGCAGCGGCGGCGGTTCGGTCTCGATGCGACGCTGACCGTCGTCCACGTTCCCTATCCGCCGGACTGGACCCGCAGGATGGTGACATGCGCTGTGGCGCTGCAATGTTCACCCTCGAAGGAGCGGCTCGCCGGCTACCGGCTCGGTGCGCTCTCGGATCGCGAGCTGCGGGCCCTGGTGTATGTCGAAGCCGGTGTCGCACTGGGCTGGATCGCGTCGCGATGGCCCGGCCTGCTCGGCGAATTCCGCAGGGCGCTACCGGATCTGGAACCCGCGGCCGCCGATGCGGATGCCCCGGCAATGCTCGACCGGGCGATCGCCCTGGCCGGTACCGGTCGGCCGCTACCGCTGCACCCGCTGCTCGGCACGCTGCCACCGGCCTACACGACGCCGGTGGGTGCGGTCGAGAGGTTGCGCCGCGCCTACGGCCGCATGCCGTGGACCACCCGGTCGCGGCATCGGCCGCGGCCCTACTCGGTCCCGGTCGGCGGGGACGGCGGGGTCCGCAATCCGAACCTGCCGCCGCCGAATCGACCGCACGACAACGACTTCGATGTCACGCCGGAGCATCGGCCCGGCATCCCCTACCCGGAGTGGAACGCGTGGACCGACCGTTTCCTGCGTGACCATGTCGCCGTCGTGGAGCGCGCGCACACCGGTTACATCCCCGAGCGCACCGCGGTCGCGGCCGAGCTGCGCCGCTGGTTCGAGCAGCACACCCACCGCGCGATGACCGGCCGGCTCGAGGACGGTTCCGACCTCGACGTCGACCGGTATGTCGGTCACTACATCGATGTGATGACCGGTGCGGCGGCCCAGCCGCGGGTGTTCCGCGACCTGATGCCCGCGGGCCGTGATGTCACGACGGCCGTTCTGCTGGACGGCAGTTCGTCGTTGGGGGTGCACGGCGGGGCCATCTTCCGCCTCGAGCTGGCGTGCGCGGACGCCTTGTCGAGCGCCATGACACGAGCGCGGGAACGGCACGGCATCTTCGTGTTCACCGGCAACACCCGGCACCGGGTCGAGGTCCGCTGCCTGAAGGATTTCACCGACCGGCGGTTCGTCCCGCCGAGCGCACAGGGACTGGTCACCGGGGGATACACCCGGCTCGGCGCGCCACTGCGTCACCTGACGGCCCGGTTGCTGGACCAGCCGTCGCAGCGGCGGTTGCTGCTGGTCATCGGCGACGGGCTGATCTCCGACGAGGGTTACGAGGGCCGTTACGCCTGGGCCGATACCGCGCACGCCGTCGAGGAGGCCGCCGACGCGGGCGTCTCGATCTACTACATCGGCGTCGGCCCGGCCCGCGTCGATCCACTGCCGGAGGTGTTCGGACCCCTTCGGTCCCAACGCATCCGGCGTGTGGAGGAGCTGCCGCGGGTGCTCGCCCACGTCCACCGCGAACTGGTCGCCGCATGACCACCGAGCACGACAGGGGAATCATGCCCAGCACCGGCTACCACGCCAGTGGCAACGAAAAGCGGTTGTTCGAGCGGGCTTTCGGCCGGGGTGTGCCGGTCATGCTCACCGGCCCCACCGGGTGCGGGAAGACGCGGTTCGTCGAGCATATGGCCGCAGTGCTGCAACGGCCCCTGGTCACCGTCAGCTGTCACGACGATCTGACCAGTTCCGATCTCGTCGGCCGGTTCCTGGTGACCGGCGGTGATGTGGTCTGGACCGACGGCCCGCTGACCCGTGCGGTGAAGGCCGGTGCGATCTGCTATCTCGACGAGGTGGTCGAGGCCCGCCACGATTCGCTGGCGGTGTTGCACTCGCTGACCGACCATCGCCGCACTCTGTTCCTGGATCGCGCCGCCGAAACCGTCACGGCCCCGGACACTTTCATGCTGGTGTGCTCCTACAACCCGGCCTATCGCAGCTCGCTGAAGGAACTGAAACCCTCGTTCCGGCAACGGTTCGTCACGATCCCGATGACCTACCTGCCGCCCGATGCGGAGGCCGCGGTGGTCGTGGCGGAGACCGGTGTCGCGCTGCCGACGGCCCGCCGACTGGTCGGGTGCGCCACCGCGATCCGTTCCGCCGACCGGGCCTTCCACTTCGAGCCGCCCTCCACCCGGGTGCTCGTGACGGCGGCGCAGCTGATCGCCTGCGGTGCAAGCGAATTGGAGGCCGCCGAAGCGTGCATCCTGGCTCCGTTGAGTTCCGACGGGGCGATCACCGACGGTCTGCGCGAAATCGCCGCCGCCAGTCTGCTGCCCGCGGACGTGGCAGCCACATCCTGAGCGCGAGAAAGGAATTCGACATGGATCGACAGGAACAGGGCAGGAAGAGGGCCCTCATCGTCCTGCAACTGGTCATCTACGGCTTTCTGCTGGCGATGTTCGGCATTCAGCTGTACATGTCCTTCGCCCGGGGCTGGTGGGACCTGTGAATCTCCCACTCGTCCACCGCCGCACCGGAAAACAGCCGGCCGTCCCCGCTCGACCCTCGTCGGGCCTGGACGAGCACGAGGACCTGTCGCGGCGTGCGCAACGCCGTGCCGACAAGTGGATGATCGCCGGCGCCGCTCTGATGGGCATGTGGGCGCCGGGCATCATCGGGCTGCCGATCTTCCTGCGCGGCGTCCTGTTACAGCGCCGTGCCCTGCGCGACGGGCTGTCGGTGCGGCCGATGATCGTCACCCTGCTCGGTTATCTGGTGCTCATCGACGGCTGCCTCAACAGCCTCGGCTGGGCGATGGACATGATCGCCAACCACACGCTGCTCAGCCGGGTGCTGCTGGTCGGCTGGGGAAACATGTTCGACGGCGGCTACTTCTGGCACTACAACGAACTGTGGGTCGGCGGAGCCGCCGGGCCCGGCGAGAAATCGTATGTGTACGGACTGATCCTCACCGTGTTCTCGATGCGGGTCGCCGCCGCGATCGGCTTCCTCCAGATGAAACGCTGGGGTCAGCAATGGATGATCATCACCTGCTGGATGGGTGTGGTGATCTGGTGCGCCTACGTGTTCAACATGACCATGTACGCCGATGTCCGCTACCACGGCACGATCTTCCCGGTCGTCGGCTGGTGGCTCTACGACATCTTCTACATCAGCCCCTTCCTCGCGATCCCGTACCTGCACACGGTCAACCGCGAAATCTTCACCGACTGAACGGGAGCGCACTGCCGTGACCACCTCACCTGCCACGAAAGACCCTGCGGCCCAGGACCTCCCGGCCGGGACCACGCCCTACTACGCGAACATGCACAAATGGATCCAGCGCGTGACGCTCGTCTGCCTGGTCGCCCTGGTCGTCGAGGGCGCGTTCACGCTGCCGTTCATGGCGGTCTACTACGGCTACCCGACCCTGAGCCTCAGCCAGATCTGCAGCGAACTGCGTAAGGTCCAGTATTCCGACGACACCCAGGAATGCAAGGTCCCCTACCCGATGTTCGGACCACCCGAGGGCGCGCAGGCCAAGGACAAGGCGAAGGATCAATGGGGCGTGCAGCCGACGCCCGCCTACCATCGGCTGGGGTTCCGCGAACTGGTCCGCATCCACAACGCGCGCGAAGCCGCGCAGCACGGAGCACCGAAGTGACGCGACCGCTGCGAATCATCCAGTGGGCCACCGGAAATGTCGGCCGCCACGCCGTCGCCGCGGTCCACGAACACCCCGGCCTCGAACTCGTCGGCGCGCTGGTCTACAGCGACGCCAAAGCGGGCCGCGATGTCGGCGAGATCTGCGGCATCGGTGACATCGGTGTGATCGCCACGAGCGACCGCGCCGAAATCCTTGCCCTGGAAGCGGATTGCGTGCTGTACAACCCGCAAGGGGAATGGGATCCGCCGGCCGCGCTCGACGATGTGTGCGCGCTGCTGGCGTCCGGCAAGAACGTCGTCTCCACTGCCGTCACCGCCTGGATCTATCCGCGCAGCGCCGGGGAGGACGTGGTCCGCCGGTTGGAGACCGCCTGCGCGGCCGGTCGAAGTTCGTTCCACGCCACCGGTATCCAGCCGGGCTGGGCCGCGGAGGTGCTGCCGCTGACGATGTCGGGCCTGTTCCGCCGGATCGACTCGTTGCTGGTCCAGGAGTTGATGGACTACACCACCTACAACGTCCCCTTCGTGCTGTTCGACATCATGGGCTTCGGCAAGAAACCCGGCGAACGGGTACCGATGGACGAACCGGCGGTCGGCAGCCTGTCGTTCGCGGCACCCCTGATGCTGCTCGCGGACGGACTCGGCGCCACGATCGATGACTACATCTGGCAGCGGGAGGTCGTCACCACCGATACGCCGATCGACATCCCGGCCGGCCGTATCGAAGCCGGTACCGTTGCGGCGCAACGCTTCTCCTACACCGCAGTCATCGGTGGCCGCCGCGCCCTGACGATCGAACACATCACCCGGCTGGGCGCCGACCAGGCGCCGCACTGGCCGACCGGGCGCGGCTGGAAGGTGGCGGTGGAAGGACTGCCGTCGATGGTCCTCGAATCCCGCATCGCCGTCCACGGCGAGGACGACACCGACCAGGGCTGCCTGGGCACCGCCATGCACGCCGTGCACGCCATCGCACCGGTGTGCGCCGCCGCGCCGGGGATTCGCACCTTCCTCGACCTGCCCACCATCGCGGGCCGCGGAGTGCTGTCACTGCCGGGCGGACCGTTGTGACACCTGCCGGGCCCCGGCGGTCATCCTCCCGGCGTCCGGGCGATACGGTGTGAACCACGAGCTGGGGACCAGGCGAGGTCTGCCCGGAGAGGGGAAGGCGGCGATGGTGGCGGACGGTCTGTCGGTGCGTGAGGTCAAACGCATGCAGACCCGCGAACGCCTGCTCGGTGCCGCGATGGCCGAGTTCAAGCGCGCCGGTATGGCCGCCGCGGACGTGAGCGCGATCGTCGCTGCCGCCGGAGTCGCCCACGGCACCTTCTACTTCCACTTTCCCACCAAGGAACATGTGCTGTTCGAGGTGGAGAACCGCGAAGAGGATCGAATCGCGGGCCTGCTCAACCGTTTCGCCGGCAACAACCGGGACCTGGGTGCGCTGCTGACGGAGACGGTACGGCTGGTGCTGGGCCTGGAGCGCCGCCTCGGGAAGGACCTGTTCCGAGACCTGCTGGCCCTGCACTTCTCCCAGACCCGGCCACCGGTCGACGACAGCGAGAATCACGCCGTCATCGTCCTGATCGCCCGCGAGATCGCCGCCGCACAGGACCGCGGCGAGGTCGGCAGCCAGGTGAATCCGATGAACAGCGCGGTGTTCTTCCTGCTGGGCCTGTACGCCCTGCTCACGACGATGAACGACTGGGCCAGTCGCGACGGTGTGCTCGCGGATTATGTGGAGCGGACATTGGACAGTGTGCGGTCTCGGTGAGACCCGACGCGCCTGCGCCGGCTCAGCGCTCCGTCACAGCTCCTTACAGACGAGGCCGCAGAGGCAGAGTCGGACTCCTGGTCCCGGTGAAGGCGTTCCGCGAGGCCGGTCCGAGCTAACCCTGGTCGAGAGGGCAGCCCCGGCCCTGTCGGGCGTCGTCCGGCAGGCCACAGAAGAACGCTGGAGGGTCCTTCACCTCTCCCTGCTGCACCCGCAGGATGGTCACCTGCTTATTGGCCGGGTAGTGCAGGCTGCTGCCGGTCGCGCTGAAATCGATCAGGCCGGTGACGCCTTGCACGGTGTTGTTGTTCGGGTTCGGGTGCGAGGCGGTCTGCGCCGAGGTACTGCGAATGCTGCTGATTTGCCGCCACACACCTCCCGGGGTGATGGGGATGGCCACGTTGCCCAACCACAGATGTTGGACGGCGGTGATCAGTACCTGCGCCGCGTCGTAGGTCAGCGCCGCGTGCCCGTCCAGGGAGGGGTCCTCGTCGTCGCCCTTGTCGTGCGGGAACAGTGCGTAGAGGCCGATATCGCGGGCGTTGTAGAAGTCGCTGGCCGGGCCCTGTGGTTGAGACGTCGGTGCCGTGGCGAACGAGGTGTACCAGAACGGCACCGACTTGTTCTGTTCCCGGGCCGCGGTGTCCGCTACGAACCTGGTCACGTCGTCGTCGGCGAGCACCGCCGGCGGTGACGGGCAGTGTTTGATGCCGTCGAGGAAGGCGTTGAAATCCGGAAGGCCGTCGCCGGCATAGTAGATCAGCCCGGGAAATCCGCAGGTGTTCTTGCCGTTCTGGGTCGGATACAGGATTCCGGGTCTGATCGCCGCCGGCGCGGTGGTACTGGGCGCGAATTGCGTTGTCGAGGGCCGGAAACCGCTGTTTCGGAAACTGGTCAGCACGTCGGCGGTGAGATTCTGCGCGTAGGTGTCGTTCGGGTCATCGGGGGTGAACACGTCGACCTCGTCATTGATGGTGCCCGCGGCGCGCAACGTGGTGGCGAACGCCGCGGCGACCGCGGCTTCGCGCCGGTTCTGCGGAGATACCTGGTAGTACAGCGGGTTGGAATCGCTGAGCTGGTCCTCGGACAGGCTGGCGCCGATCGTGGGCAGGCCATCGGTGGCCAGTGCGCGGACCGTGTCGCCGACGCCCTGCGTGCTGTGATCGAGACCGATCACACCGATCAGCGGGGCGTCGGTTTCCGGCAGGGAGCGTAGCTGCGCGGCCACCGTGGTCCCGCGGGACATATTCGTGCCACCGTTGCCGATCAGCACGCGGATCAGCGGCAGCGAGGGGTCGTGCAATGGTCGGGCCTGTGCGACCGCCACGCCCTCCAGTGACTCGCGTTCGGCGGCGAGACCGTCGGTGCCGCTGGGCAGTGTGGTCAACGCCTGCAGGTCGGCCAGCGTGATGTACGGCCGGTTCGGGTTCGCTCTGTGCACTCGCTGGGCCTGTCGGTTCTGGTCCAGGATTGTCCGAGTGACGTCCGCGAGCGCCGGATCGAACGTGTAGTGGCCGTCGGTGACCCCGATGCACTGGCCATCGGTCCAGGTCAACGTCGAGCCGGCCGCCGGTGGCCGCCAACCGCCCCCGCAGTGCCGCTCACTCCATGTCGCGTAACCGGTCGTGAGCCCGGCCAGCAGCACGACCGCCATGCCGATCGGCACGATTCGCCGGCCCCACCATGGTGGGCCGTCGACCTTGTATCGATCCAGCCCGGCGACCAAATGCCGGGTGTGATCGTCGCGGCCGCCCTTGCCGTCGTCGCCCTCGGCCACGTCGGGTGTCCTGATGGGCAGGTACCACGCCGTGTCGGTACGGGCTCTGCGAGCTTCCGGCAACGACTTCAGCCAGGCCTTGTAGGCCTCGGAGGCGTGTTCCGCCGACGGGATCGAGCGATGCTCGCTGTCCGGCGGTGTGTGCTCACCGGCGGCGATCACCAACAGCGGATCGAACAGCCCGACCTCGTTGCGCACGTCGTTGATGACTCGCAGGAGGGCGGCACCCGCATTGTCGGCGGTGAGGTCTTCCAGCAACAGGACCGTGTAGGTCGTGCGCCGCGGTCCGCCGAGTCGCCAGGGCATCCGCCATGCCTGCCGCAGGTCTTCCAGGAACGCGTTGGTCAGCAGGCGGGTCATCTGAACGGCGTTCTCCTGCCGCCACCCATCCGGGTCGCCGGTGAGCCGCTCGGCGAACCCGAGAAAACCACCGGGCACCTCCGGCGTGAGGTGCGGCTGCCGCAGGAACCACCGGTACTGCCGGCCGATCAGCGGAGCCCGGCCGGTCACCCGGAGCAGGAACAGCAGTGGCGGGATCAGCCGGATCAGCCGCTTCGCCCACTGCAGCCAGCCGGAGACCGGGACGGCCTGGTCGACACTCGTGATGGCGTCGTCGAAGCGTTGGGTGATGTCCCGCTCGCGCAATCCGGCCCGCAGCCGGGTGCTGCGCCGCGCGCCGTCCGGTTCGTCCAGTTCCAGACTCATCAGCCAGTCCAGCAGCCCGAACCGACGGAACCGGATGCGCCCGCCGGTCGCGTTACGGCTGCTGCCCAGCGCCTGCGCGGCATGGGCGAGAATCTCCCGGATCAGCTGCACCTCACCCACAGCGGAAACGTCTCCGTGCAGTCGCAACTGGCAGTGCGGAACCCGGCGGGGGTTCGCCTCGGTCAGCCGCCAGGCCAGGCCGCCCAACAGTTCGGCGTGTTGTGCCGGCCGGACCAGGCATATCATCGGCAGCCCGCGCTGAGCCCGCCGGCCACGCCAGCCCAGCGTGCTGTCGGATGGATCATCACCGAATCTCGGCCGCCGACACAACTTGTCGACGAGCTCCACCACTTTGTCGACTCCGGGAAAAATCGGCAGTCGGCGCGATTTCCCCTCACCGATCAACGCCACCGAAGAATTCACCAAGACCCCCTCAGGCACGGCATTCGCCCGCGTTCATTCGACAGGAGGATCTGCCGCCGACGCAGGCCTGAAGGCTACCGGATCCGGCGGCAGACCGGCAGAGGTCGCATGCCCTCGTGTCTCGTTGGGCGGCTACTGTTTTCGTAGCATTCATCGTGACGACGGTCGATACTGCTCGGTGATCTTGTTCGACAGTTGTTGCCGCTGAATGGTTCTCGCCCGGCGGTGCCGCCCAGAGCGTTTCTGCCGCCGAACTGCTCGCGTCGACCGAGATTCGGCGTGCGGCGTTTCCCTACCGCGAAAACAGCTGTCGCCCTGAGCGTTCGGCTCGGACGACAGCAGTCGCGGCACCGGATCAGGGCCGGTGCGTTATGGACGGTTCCATGACGCAGCGGTGCGGTGATGGCCGACCTCGCAATTTCCCGGACCCGACAGAATCGTCGAGACGCGCCGCAAACGGCCGCCCAGTGGCATGGGCGGACGCCGTTCGGGCGCAGCGGGATTCACTCGACCAGCGGCGTTGTGAGATCCCTGTCCGTTTGATGGAAGGATCTTCGCCCGTGCTGACGATGTATTCACCGCAGTTCCGGGAGCGAGCTGTCGCTCTGATCGTCGATGAGGGTCGCCGGGATCAAGCAGGAGCTCCGAAGGGCCGTCGCTTGCGTCGGCGACAGTCGCGCTGAGAGTGCCCACAACGCCGACCACGGCAACGGCCGGGCTGATGAAATCCGCGCTCACACAACGAATTATCAGCCGCTCGTCGGCGGATGTCACCGACCTGCCAAACCGCCGCTGGTAGTCAACAAGCACCTACCGACCGGGGAGCCGGGTCGCGTAGCTGGAAGAGAAGACGAATCCACAATATGGACCAGGTCACCAGGCCGAGCGGGGATCGCGTGCCCTAATTCAATTCGCAGTGTCTGCGTATTCTGCACGGCCCACGGACCCTAGCATCGGAAAGCGTGCAGACCTGGACCTATTCTGTGGTCCCAGCTGGGATCGAACCAGCGACCTCTCGCGTGTGAGGCGAGCGCTCTCCCGCTGAGCTATGAGACCGTGCGGGTGTTCTGAGGTGGGCTTTGGTTGCCGCTCCGAACGAGATGGAACATTAACACGCTCTACCCCTGTCGTACCAAATCGCGTCTCGACCTGGTGGTTCGTGTGTCGTAAGGGGGGTGGACGGGTCGGTGGGGTCGGGGAGGGGTTCCGAGCTGCTGAACGACAGGCTTGTAATTCGGATTTACCCCCTCTCACCAGCCGATTTGTTGCTTGCATGTGGGGTGGGCTAATGTTCTCTCTCGCAGCCGGATGGCACGAAAGAGCCGCCGGAAGCCGGGTCGCGGGAAGCGCGATGTGCGGATGTAGCGCAGTTGGTAGCGCATCACCTTGCCAAGGTGAGGG
Organism: Nocardia sp. BMG111209; assembly: GCF_000381925.1. Taxonomy (NCBI): domain Bacteria; kingdom Bacillati; phylum Actinomycetota; class Actinomycetes; order Mycobacteriales; family Nocardiaceae; genus Nocardia; species Nocardia sp. BMG111209. Next base: position 2,528,945 of record NZ_KB907307.1, on the reverse strand, counting down.
TCGCGGGTTCGAATCCCGTCATCCGCTCGAAGGCCAACCCGGCCCTGGTTGGCGGTGTGGCCGAGTGGTGAGGCAACGGCCTGCAAAGCCGTGCACACGGGTTCGATTCCCGTCGCCGCCTCTAAAAAAGGCGAACCACGCGCGATTAGCTCAGCGGGAGAGCGCTTCCCTGACACGGAAGAGGTCACTGGTTCAATCCCAGTATCGCGCACGACGAAGAACAGCAGGTCAGCCCCTGTTTCAAGGGTTGCTGATCTGCTTTTTTCGTGTCCGAAACCCAACAGTGTGCCAAGCGTTTTCGCTATCAATCCCGGGTGGGTCGAACAGGGCCGATCCTGCGGCGCGCAGGTTCTCGGGCTGTGCTCGTTGTAGATGCGCACCGTCACTGCGGGGTCGTGGGGGTGCCAGGCGGCGACTGTGGATGGGACGCGGGCGAGCATCGGTGACCTCGAGGGGTTGCGGAGCCGTCATCGGGCACTTGCTCTATCGGTTCGGTTGTCGGGGTGGATCGTCGCGCTGGCCACGCGGCCGGGTCCGGGCAAGGTCCGGCGAAGGTCCGGCGATCAGTGGCCTGATGGCACGCTGATCGCCGACGTGGACAGCGTGTGATCGTGAATCGGGGGCGGGGCGGGTGCGGGGTTCTGAGCTGTAGGACATGTGCATTGTGCGGCCGGACTCATCCGTCCGGTCGCCTGCGAACCGCGGATCGGCCCTGCGGGCGGTTGCTCACAGCGCCGATAGTCTTGTGCAAGAACGAATGTCGCCGCGACCCCGTCGGCTCAGCGGCCGCCGCTCAGGGTGTGCGTGACGGATTCCCCGATGGCCAGCAGCCGCTGGGTCTGGTTCCGGTAGTCGGCGAGACCCTCGTCGCGCGCGGGTGCCAGATACGGTGGCAGCGGCTTGTTCAGTTCGTCGCGCAGGGCATGGTCGAGCAGATCGGCCATGGTCCTGCGCAGGGGGCTGTCGCCGCCCGCCCGGTTCCGCAGTTCCAGAGCGCCGTCGTCGCTGGTGTAGTCGTACAGTTCGAATTCCGCGTCGGCCGCGGAGTCGATATCCGTCGTGCCGTCGCGCCAGTGGGTGTAGGACGCGTACTTTGCGTCGGCGGTCCGCACGACCGCGACATGTCCGGGAGCGTCGCCGTTGAACAGCACGGCCGCCTCCTCCAGGGTGATCTCGTCGGTGGCGTGCAGTACGTAGGGTCGGCCGGGTGCCGCGGGATCGCGGCAGAGCGCGGTGAGATCGCAACGGTCCGCGAGATGTTCGTAGCCGGGGTCGGCCCGCCAGTCGTTACCACCGGTGGCGATGGTCAGCAGCAGCGGCGCGAGGTCCACACTGCAGGTGAGCTGCGTGCGGGTGCCGGCCCGGCCGCCGGGGGTGAGATCGCCGCGCGGATCGGCGATGTACAGCGGCACCCGGATCGCCTCCTCGTAGGCGGCGCCGCCCTTGCCGTGCAGGCCGTGCGACCCGGCGTAGTCCCCGTGGTCGGCGGTGAACACCACCACGGTGTTCGCCGCGACGTCCGGATGCGCCGCCAGCGCGTCGAGCACCCGGCCGATCTGGATGTCGACCTGCTGTTGCAGCCAGAGGTACAGGTTCCGCATCTCGATCCACCGATCGGCGGCGTCGGGGGTGTGATACTCCGCGACCCCGAACGCCGCCGCGGACACCTCGATCAATGCGGACTGCAGCCGCGGTTTGGCGGCGAGTTGCTCGGGAGTCTCGTAGTTCCCGGGCAGATCGGTGATCCAGCGGGGAATGGTGTTGTGGGACTGCAGGGTTCGGGTGAATCGTGGCCACCACTGGATATCGTGCGGATTGACCAGCGAGACGGTGCTGCACCACGGACCCCGGCCGGAGCCGCCGTCGAGCCAGCCGATGAACTGATCGGCGATCTGCGAATCGGAATGCAGGCCCTGATTCGGCGCTCCGTTCGGCGACGGATATGTGCCGCCGGCAAAGCCGTACGGCTCGAGTCCACCCGGTGTGGAATCCGACTGCGGACCGAGATGCCACT